>NZ_JAMFTP010000003.1:0-208503 GCF_024586525.1 Corynebacterium sp. BF-R-2
GTCACTGAAGCTAATCAGATGGTGTTTTTCCAAGGGATGCGCATTGCTGTTCCCCGATCGATGAGAAACAGAAGTTTCCACCGCACAGTCACAGAAAGCGAACTTGGCTTTTGGGATGCCGAAGACGGTGAACTCGCTTTGTCGATCCCGCTTCCCGTGGTCGCTATCGCAAAGACAACGGCATACATCAACTCCTACAACATCAAAGGCGTGTGGATGAAGGATCCACCCAAACAATGGCGTATCAAACACGAAAAAGCCCAAAAACGATTCGCCACCATAAGCCCAGACAAACTACTCCACTAAACACGCAGGACTGTGCACACACCCATGGGACACAGTGTGCACAACCTCCTGACACCCAGTGTGCACAACCTGATGACACTCACCGTGCACGAGGTGCTGACACTTTACACCGAGTCCCCAGAACACCGGTACCAAAAACTCGCATCTGACAAGAAAGTGAACTCTTTATTACCACAAGGCAAAAACATGCCTTTAGGTCTGGGGGTTCGCCACGGTAATCGCCTACGCTATGCCATGTTCACCCATTTTTCGCCGCTATCTTTTTCCAGGAGCATCATGTTTTCTCGCAAAAAGATCATGGCCGTTACCATGGCCGCTTGTGTTACTGTCGCACCTAAGGTATGTAACTAAGGAGTGCTATGACAATCCTTTTCTATCTTCTTCTTGCAAGTACCCCTTTCGTCGGCATTGGATCATTCATGTGGGCCCGTAAGAATAAAAAGTCTGTGCGCCGATAACCCCTTCTTGGTGGCTTTTGAGGCAGACTAATCCTCAAACCTGCTGGCGGTATCTCCGCTCGCAGGTTTTTCTTACTGCTGTAGCGACTAAAAGACCTTATGGGTCGCAACGATATCTTTCCCACCAGGTCTTCGATTAACGCAACTTTCACTCCCTATCTCCCCTTGAACGGACTAAGCCGTTATCCCTTATTGCGGAAGACAAAGATGGAGGAGAAGTCCTGGTCGCCGTGACCCATGGCCTGCTGCTCCTCAAAGCGCTGAATGGCGGCGGTGACGGCAGGCAGCGGCTTGTTGGCGGTCATCTCCATGAGCTTGGCGTCCTTGCACAAGGCATCGACGGTGAAGTCGCCCGGAGTGGTGTTGCGCTCGCCGGTGATGAACGGACCTTTCATGTTCTTCATGAAGGCCAGGCCGGTGATGTCGAGCATTTCGAGGATGACTTCGGAATCGAGGCCTTCCGCCTCACCAAGGTGGAGTGCCTCGAGCAGACCCTCGGCGGTGACGGCGAGGGCTAGGTTGGCCAGGAGTTTGCCGATTGCCGCGGTGGCGGCAGACTCCACGCCGATGAGCTTGTTCTCGTCAGCCCAGGGCTCGACAATGGTCATGGCGAGCTCGCGGCGGTCGTCGTCAGGCGTGCCTACGTAGACACCGAGTTTTCCCTCACGCGCCGGGCCGAGCGAGCCGACGACGGGTGCGTGGACATAAGTGTCCACCGCAGCGGCGAACTCGCGGGCGGAATTGGGGGAGACAGTCGTGGTGTCAATCCATGTCACGCCCTCGGGGATGAGGTCCGTGTCGATGACACGTTCACGGATGTCATCCGGGCCAAAGAGCGAGGTGATGATGACCTCTGCGCCCTCCACGGCGGCGGTAGGGGAATCAGCGAGGGTAGCGCCGGCGTCGACCAGCGGCTGCGCGCGCTCGGCGGTGCGGTTCCACACAGTGAGCTCATGGTGGTCGAGGAGGTGTCGGGCGAGCTCGGTGCCCATGCGGCCAGTACCTAGGAATGCAATCTTCATGCCGCCCAGTGTGCCATCATTGTGGGCGGGCTCGCCGCGATTCATGCGAGCCCCGGATAAGTCGGAGGGCTTTAGCCGGTTGTGGCCCTCGGTGATTTTTGTCGTTGCCTGCGCCATTTCCATGGGCGGGCTGGGCTGGGCTATGAAGTCCATTCCGGTGGGTACGGCTTATGCGGTGTGGGCCGGCGTGGGTGCGGTGGTTACCGTCATCTATTCCTTTGCGGCAGGGCATGAGGCGGCAACAGTATGGAAGGTGCTGTTCCTCGCCATGATCATTGGTGGGATCGTGGGCCTGAAGGTGGTGCACTAGGAGGCGTCGTCGTTTCACACGACGAAGAAGAATCATTATATCGGTGGGTGGACGCCTGTGTACTTGCGTAGTAAGCTTCTGGATATCAAGCCGCAAGGCAAATAGGCTCTGGCCCCAGCGATGCTGGGGCCATCTTTTATTTCGCTGGGAATTGCTTTAGCGCTTCAGGCCTAGTTCTTGCTGTATGAGTTTCATAAACGCCTCTTGATAGTGGAAATATCGGCAAGAGGGGATTGAGGTGCGAAGAACTCAAAAACGCACCGCTTATCCAATATGGAGTCCCCCCGAACTTTTGGGCTTCAGAATACCTGATAAGTCGGGAGGAGAAGAGGGATCATTCGTAGCGCAGCGCCTCGATCGGATCGAGCTTCGCGGCCTTTCCAGCGGGATAGTAGCCAAAGAAAAGTCCGATGGAGAGTGAGAACAGCATCGACATGATGACCGCCCACAGTGGTGGGAGGACGAGTGCGCCAATGGCTGCGGCGCCCGCCATGCCAGCGGCGGTGCCGATGGCAATGCCGATGAGACCACCGATGAGGCAGACCACGACGGCCTCCGTGATGAACTGCATGCGGATATCGCGGCGGCGCGCGCCGAGGGCCTTGCGGATACCGATTTCGCGGGTACGTTCCGTGACCGTGATGAGCATAATGTTCATCACGCCGATGCCGCCGACGAGCAGCGAAATGCCGCCGATAGCCGCAAGCACCAAGCTCATTGTGGTGAAGATCTGGTTGAGGGAGGCTAGGTCTTCACTGAAGTCTGTCACCTCAACCTTGTAGTCAGGATTGTCGGCATAGTAGCTATCGAAGACGCGCTGCAGGTTGCTGGCCACCGTGGCTTTGTCCAGATCGGGGTTACCGCTGATGGAGACCTGGGAGAACCCCTCGCCGGCGCCGGGGTAGTCAGATAACTCAGATTCCAGTGTGTAAGGCACGAGGGCGGTCTGGCTTGGTCCTGTTCCGATGAGGGGACCAGTTTGTGGTTCCTCGTAGACGCCGATGACTGCCAAGTCCAGCGTGGTGTTCTCCCCGTCCTCGAAGGTGACGTACTGGCCCACGGCGGCCTCTGGGCTACCGAAGAGCTCAGAGGCAGTCTCTGCCGTGATCATGGTGGCGGGGCGAGAAGAGTCGATGTCATCGTTGCTCAGCGAGCGGCCCGCCACGATGGAGAATTGTGAGGCGGTGACGTAGTCAGGGTTGGTGGGGCGAAGAAGCAGATTGGAGGATTTTTCATTCTGGTCGTCGCTATCGGCCAGCATTGTCCCAGAGAAGGAGTTGTACTCGCCGATGATGATGCCGGTGATTTGATCCCCCATGGAGTCCTCGATGCTGTCGAGCATGTCCGGGGTGATGAGGGAACTCTCATCGTCGATGGGACCACCGCCCATGAAGGTGTCCTGAGCTTCTTCTTCCTCGCC
Organism: Corynebacterium sp. BF-R-2; assembly: GCF_024586525.1. Taxonomy (NCBI): domain Bacteria; kingdom Bacillati; phylum Actinomycetota; class Actinomycetes; order Mycobacteriales; family Corynebacteriaceae; genus Corynebacterium; species Corynebacterium sp. BF-R-2. The sequence continues at coordinate 3,517 of NZ_JAMFTP010000003.1, forward strand.
CTCCTCAGGGCGTTCTGTCACCTGGACGGAAAAGTTGTTGGCGCCGACCTTGTCAAGGTCATTCTGCACAGAGGTCTGCAGTGAATGGCCCAGCGTGACGATGGCGATGACGGCGGCAATGCCGATGATGACGCCCAACAGCGTCAGCGCCGAGCGCATCTTGTTGGTGCGCAGGCTCGACAGCGCCATCTTGGTGGACTCAGCGAAATTCATGACAAGACTCCATCCACCATCGTGACCGTGCGGGAGCATTCTTCGGCCAACTCTGGGTTGTGAGTAATGAACAAGATGGTCTTTCCGTGCGTGCGGTGCAGCTCGTGGAACAGGTCCATGACCATGCGTCCGGTCTGCGAATCCAAGGCGCCAGTGGGCTCATCCGCGAGCAGGATGTCGGGTTCATTGGCCAAGGCGCGGGCTACGGCAACGCGCTGCTTTTGACCACCCGACAGCTCGTTGGGCAGATGATTCATGCGGTCCTCCATGCCGACCATCGTCAGAAGGTTTTCTGCACGCTGGGTGCGCTCGCGGGTGGACAAGCCCGCGTAGATCATGGGCATCTCCACGTTCTTGAGAGCGCTGATGCGCCCAACAAGATTGAAGTTCTGGAAAATGAAACCGATTTTTTGGCCGCGGAGTTGGGCGAGGTGGTCGTCGTCAAGCGCCAGCGCATCAACGCCAGCCAGGTGGTACTCGCCGGCAGTGGGGCGGTCGAGCAAGCCGATGATGTTCATGAGCGTGGACTTGCCGGAGCCAGACTGGCCTACCACAGCCACGAACTCGCCCTCGTCCACGGAAAAGTCCAGGCCAGGGATGACGGTCAGCTCGCTATCGAGGCCCTCGTTGAAGCGTTTGACAATGCCCCGCATCTCAATGAGGCGGCTCATGCGTTCTCATCCGCGCCGGAGACGGAGGCTGCTTGACCAACCATGTCCTTGTACATTTCGGCTTGGGTGATGACGGTATCGCCCTCCTTGACACCGGAGGCAATCGCGGCAGCAAAGGCTGACTCGGTGGCCACGGTGACCGTACGGGCGTGGATTTCTCCGTCTTCAACGACGAGCACGGACTTCTTTCCGTTGTCCTCGAAAATGGCGGACAGCGGTACGGTGATGGCGTTCTTGTTCTGTTCCGTGATGATCTTGGCCTTGGTGGTGGAGCCTAGGCGGAGGCCTTCGCGGTTGCCCTCGACGCGGATGTCCACGGGGAATTCGGGCTTGGAGGAGCCGGAACCGCCACCGGAACCCGAGCCGGATTCGGCGGACATGGGCTGCTCAGCGGTGGGGGAGATGAAGGTGACCTTGCCTTTGTATTCCTTGCCCGGGCTCGACGGTGTGGTGAACGTGACCTCGTCGCCGACCTTGATGTTGGCGATATCGCCTTCCTTGACGGTGGATTTCACCAGGAGCGTGGAATCATCAGCCACGGTGAGGATGGGGCCTTCGGCAGGCATGCCGGCTTGGCCATTGACGGCGGTGATGACGCCCGCTAGCGGGGAGCGCAGGTCTGCCTGGGACAGGGTGTACTCGAGTGGGCCGTTCTCCTTGGCGCTGTTTGCGCTTGCCGACGTCGCACTTTCCACCGCATGGTTCACCGCTTGGGACTGGGCGGAGATTTGTTGCTCGATGGCCAAGTTGCTGGCCTGGAGCGCACGTTCGGCATCAGAAACAGCCTGGTAAGAGGCGGCAGTAGCGCGCTGCTGTTCGCCGAGCTCACGGTCGATGCCGCGGAGGACGCGGTTGTAGGAGTCCTCGGTTTCCGTGAGCTGGCGTTCGGCATCCGACACCGCCTCATCGGAATCGAGGTAGCTCAGGATGGCACTGGCGGTCTGCACACCAGAGACGTCTTCGGCGGCGGTGCCGATGGAAGCAAGCGCTGCTTGGAAGGACTTGGACTCGGCGTCGCGCACTCCGTTGCGTGCTTGGTCGACGGCGGCGCGGGCTTCCGCAACCTCGGGGCGGTCTCCCTTGGTAGCGAGGGCTTCATCGAGTTTCTTCTGCGCTTCGGTGTACTCACTCTGAGCGGAGTTGACTGCAGACTGTGCGCTGTTGACCTCTGGATTAAGACCTTGGTCGAGGGATTCTTGAAGTTGGCGCAGTTGCAGCTGGGCGTCCTCAATCTGATGGACGGACTCTAGCTTTCCTGCCTCCTGTGCAGTGCGCTGGGCCTCGAGCTCGCGCTCGGTGTCGGTGGTGTCCATTCGGCCTAGAAGTTGCTGTGCATCGACGCGATCACCGACTTTTGCCTCAAGGGACTGGATAGGTCCAGTGAGTGAAGTCGTCAGGGAAAGCTCGCGTTCAGCAGCTACCGTGCCGGTTGCGGATACCGAGCTGATGAGATCCTCTTTGGCTGCCGTGGTGATGTCAGCCGAGGTTAGCTGGATATCGGAGGAACCACTGGTGAGTGCGTAGTACCCACCGCCGCCTGCGAGGAGAACAGCCGCGAGGGCGCCTGCTGTGATGCCGAGAGCTTTCTTGTTCATGAATCCCTTGCCTTGTCAGAAAAGCTGTGAATGTAAACCGGGTATAGGTTAACTCTCGTGCATGTAGGTTGTCAGTCAACTCAGGGTGAATATCGGAAGTAGATCAGGGTCTACCCCTAGAGGGCGTGAGGCCATGAGGACTGGTGACGTTTTGATCAAATAGGGACCCGAAAATGGGCGTTTTTCTGCCACTATTTGATCGAATCGTATGCGGCATCTGACTTTTAGAAGGGCACATCAATATAGATGTCTTCCGCCTTGGGCAGGGGCGGAAGCTTGGGCAGCTGGTCCAAGCCGTCCTCGACTTCTTGCGGGATGGGTATATACGTGGGCACGCGTGGGGGCTTGGGGAACTCAGGCTTAGGTTTGGGCTTGGGCTGGTGCGGCGGCTGGACTGGGTGTGGTGCCGGTGCGTGGACTGTGACAGTTTCCACCTGGATAGGCGGAGCTGGTGTTGGCGTTGGTGCTAGCGGCTGGTCTGGTACTTGCTGAGGTGCGTCTTTTTCTGGTGCGCTAGGGGCCAGGGAAGTAGTTTTGCCCAAACGGGAGACCGGCTGTGGTGCGGCGGTGGGCTGCCAGGACGATGGTGCGGTGCTGGCATCTGGTGCGTGGAGTTCCGTCGAAGTGGGGTGGAGCGGTGTTGTGGTTTCTGCCTGAGTAGCAGCACAGGATGCGAGCGGAAGGCAAGCAAGAATGAAAAGAGTGTGGCGTGGTGCCATAGGAGTTCCCCCTTGGTAACGTGGCCCGTCCCAGCGCACCCCCGCGCACGAGCACAGACCCTAAGAATGTGGTTGTGTTGCCAGCATAGCGGTCTTGCGGCAAAGCTGCAGGGCAAAGCCCGAGGGGCAGGGGGAGAGGCATAGGGAGGGACTCAAACTTTTGTATAGGGCTAAAACCGATACAATGTGGGGTATGCCTATCTCTAGCCAGCAGAATACGAACAAGTCCGCCCAGTGGTTTGACCGCGCTACGAAGGTCACCCCGGGTGGCGTGAATTCTCCGGTCCGCGCTTTCGGATCCGTCGGCGGCCAGGCCCGAGTTATCGCTCGCGGTGAAGGCTCCCGTCTGTGGGATATTGACGGCAACGAATACGTGGATCTGGTCAGCTCCTACGGTCCGATGATCCACGGCAACGCTCACCCAGCCATCGTGGACGCGGTTCAGAAGGCGGCTGCCGACGGCCTCTCCTTCGGCGCCCCCACCGAGGCCGAGACCCTCCTGGCGGAGCGCATCGTGGAGCGCACCGCTGCCGAGCAGGTGCGCTTGGTCAACTCCGGCACCGAGGCGACGATGTCCGCGGTGCGTCTGGCCCGCGGCTACACCGGCCGCGCCAAGGTGCTCAAGTTTGAGGGCTGCTACCACGGCCACGTGGACGCGCTGTTGGCGTCGGCTGGCTCCGGCGTGGCTACCTTCGCGCTGCCGGACTCCCCGGGCGTGACCGGCGCCTCCGCCGCGGACACCATCGTGGTGCCCTACAACGACCTCGATGCGGTGCGCGAGGCCTTCGCCGCGCACCCGGGCGAGATTGCCTGCATCATCGCCGAGGCCGCCGCCGGCAACATGGGCACCGTGGCCCCGCAGGAGGGCTTCAACGCGGCGCTTAAGGAGATCGCGCATGCTGACGGCGCCCTGCTCATCCTCGATGAGGTCATGACGGGCTTCCGCACCTCCCACCAGGGTTGGTTCGGCGTCGACGGCGTGGCCGGTGACCTGGTGACCTTCGGCAAGGTTGTCTCCGGCGGACTGCCCGCCGCGGCGTTCGGCGGCCGCGCCGACGTCATGGCCTCCCTCGCCCCTGCCGGCCCCGTCTACCAGGCGGGCACGCTCTCCGGAAACCCGGTGGCCATGGCCTCCGGCCTGGCGTCCCTGGAACTGGCGAACGAAGAGCTTTACCCGCGCCTGCAGGCCAACGCCGACCGCCTCACGGGGCTCATCTCCCAGGCGCTCGACGCCGCCGGCGTGGTGCACCACATCCAGCGCGCTGAGTCGATGTTCTCCATCCGCTTCGCGGAGGGCCAAGGTCACAACTTTGCGGACATGCAGGCGGCCGAAACCTGGCGTTTCGCCCCCTTCTTCCACGCGCTGCTGGAGGGCGGGGTCTACGTGCCGCCGTCAGCTTTCGAGACGTGGTTTGTGTCCGATGCACTCACGGACAATGATTTTGAGGTAATCGAGGCCGCGCTCAAGCCTGCCGCCCAGGCCGCCGCCAGCGCGCAGCGCCCGCAGTAAACCAACCACTTTGAGGGGATACCACCAGGCTTATGTCCACCACCATCGTCCACTTCGTCCGCCACGGCGAGGTTTTTAACCCGGACAAGATCCTCTACGGACGCATCCCGGGCTACCACCTGTCCTCCCGCGGACACTCCATGGCCGTGCGCACCGCCCAGGCCTTCGAAGGTCACGACGTCACGTACCTGGCGGCCTCGCCGCTGCAGCGCGCCCAGGAGACGGCGCTGCCGATTTCGCGGGTGACGGGGCTGGAGGTGGACGTCGATAAGGGCGTTATCGAGTCCGGCAACCGCTTCGAGGGCCTGCGCACCAAGGGCTGGAACTCGCAGCTGTGGAACCCGCAGCGCTGGCCGCTCATGGTCAACCCGCTGCAGCCCTCGTGGGGCGAGCCCTTCACCGAGATCGCCGCGCGCATGATGGACGCCGCCGAGCGTGCCCGCGCCAAGGCCGAGGGCCACGAGGCCATCGTGGTTTCCCACCAGCTGCCCATCGTCATGGTGCAGCGCACCGTCCTGGGCAAGCGCCTGGCGCACGCGCCGTGGGACCGCGAATGCGATCTGGCCTCGGTGACCTCCCTGGTCTACCGCGACCGCGACATCGTGGACATCTTCTATTCCTCCCCGGCGCAGGACATCTAATGGGCCGACTGACAAGCAGCGCTGCGGCGCTCGTCCTCGTGCCGGCCCTCGCGGTGGCCGGCTGCTCCCAGAGCGAGGAGAACGCCCAGAACGCGGTGTCCTCCGGAGACACGTTCCAGTTCATCTCGCCCGGCGGGCAGACCACCATCCGCTACGACGAGGCCGACCGCAAGCCGCTCAAGGATTTCTCCGGCGAGGATCTGCGGGACGAGTCGGCAACGATTCACCTCTCGGATTACAAGGACCAGATCGTCGTCCTCAACTCCTGGGGCCAGTGGTGCGCGCCGTGCCGCTCGGAATCAGACGACCTGCAGGCCGTCCACGCGGAGCTGCAGAAACGCGAGATCGGCACCGTGCTGGGCATTAACGTCCAGGACTTTAATCCGGAGATTTCCCGGGACTTCCTCACCGATAACGGCCTAGAGTACCCGTCCATCTACGACCCGCCGTTTAAGACGGCCGCAGCGCTCGGCGGCGTGCCCACCTCCGTGGTGCCCACCACCATCGTGCTGGACAAGCAGCACCGCCCGGCCGCGGTCTTCCTCACGGAGATCACGGAGCAGGACGTCCTAGACGTCGTGGACGAGCTGGAGAAGGAGCAGTGAGCCTGGCTGCGTCCCTGTCAGAGGCCATGGTCACGGGCGCCAGTGTGGGACAGAGCTTTGCCGACGCCGCCGCGGCCGGCCCGCTGCTGCTAGGAATCCTCGCCGCGGCCGCCGCCGGGCTGGTATCTTTCGCCTCGCCCTGCGTAGTGCCGCTGGTGCCCGGCTACATCTCCTACCTGGCCTCCGTGGTCGGCGGCGAGGTCACCTACGACGAGGAGCTCGGGGTCGGCGTGGGCAAGCGCCGGCAGTGGGCCGTCGTCGGTGCCGCAGCCCTCTTCGTGCTGGGCTTTACCGTCATCTTCGTGCTGGCCACAGTCTCGGTCTTCGGCGCCATCTCGGCGCTGCGGCTCAACGCGGACACCCTCATGCGCGCCGGTGGCATCATCACCATCCTCATGGGTGTGGTGTTCATGGGCGTGGTGCCGGTGCTGCAGAAGGACACGCGCATGGCGCCGAGGCGCTGGACCACCTGGCTGGGTGCGCCGCTGCTCGGCGGCGTGTTCGCCCTGGGCTGGACGCCGTGCCTGGGGCCCACGCTGGCCGCCATCTTGTCCGTCTCCGCCGGCACCGCGGGCATGACTGCGGTGCGCGGCACGCTGCTTATCGTCGGCTACTGCCTGGGGCTGGGCCTGCCCTTCCTGCTCGTGGCGCTGGGATCTGCCAAGGCCATGCGCACCGTGTCGTGGATGCGCGCGCACTCCCGCGCCATTCAGATGGCGGGCGGAATCGCCATGATCCTCGTAGGCCTTGCCCTGCTCACCGGCGCCTGGGGCGAGTTCATCACTATCGTCCGGCAGTGGACCGTCTCCCACGGCGCGACGCTGATTTAGAAGGAGAGACATTTTCGTGAGGTACATCCGCAAGGCCTGGCACTGGCTGACCAGCATGCGCACGGCCCTGGCGCTGCTGTTCTTGCTGGCCATCGCGGCCATCCCCGGCTCCCTGCTGCCGCAGCGCTCGCTCAACGAGTCCAACGTCAACGACTTCATCGAGACCAACGGCACGGTGGCGGAGATCTACGATAAGCTGCAGCTTTTCGACGTTTTCTCCTCCATCTGGTTCCAGGCCATCTACGTCCTCCTCATGGTTTCCCTGGTGGGCTGCATCATCCCGCGCTCCTGGGATCACTACAAGGCGTGGAAGACCCCGCCCACCCGCGCGCCGAAGTACTTGTCCAAGATGCCGCTCAACGCCACTGGGCATTCGGAGAAATCCCCGGAGGAGATCGCGGCCGCGACACAGAGCATGCTCAAGAAGTGGCGAGTCTCGGAGGTCTCGCCCGCCGAGGACCGCGCCGGCGCGCAGTCCTTCTCCGCGGAGCGCGGTTACGCCCGCGAGCTGTGCAACCTCATTTTCCACGTGGCACTCGTGGCCATCCTGCTCACCATGGCGGCCGGCCGCCTGGTCACCTACGAGGGCCAGGTCATCGTGGTCACGGAGAAGAACTCCCAGGGCCAGTCCCAGGAGCAGGCGCAGTCCACGGAGTTCTGCAATACCTCGACCTCGAATTACAACTCCTTCCGCGCCGGCCCGCTCTTTGACGGCACCGGCCTGCACCCCTTCTGCGTCAAGGCCCATGACTTCGCCGCGGAGTACCTTCCCAACGGCCAGGCGGAGATGTTTAGCTCCAACGTGTCCTACGCGGAGGGCGATGACATCTATAAGGATGACTCCGAGTGGAAGGACTACCAGCTCCAGGTCAACCACCCGCTGCGCCTGCAGAATAACCGCGTCTACCTGCAGGGCCACGGCTATGCGCCGACGATGACGGTGGAGTGGCCGGACGGTGAAAAGCGCACGCAGACCATCCAGTTCCAGCCCAATGACACCACCTTCTTCCTGTCCTCGGGCCTCATGCGCTTCGACCCGCCGGCGGGCATGTACCCGGACCTGTTTGAGCGCCGCCAGAACCAGCTGGCCATCCAGGGCCTCTTCGCGCCGACGGCCGAGTGGTCCGGTGAGAACGGCAAGCTGCTGCAGTCTTCGTACCCGGCGATGCTGGATCCGGCCGTGGCCATCGACATCTACCGCGGCGACGCCGGCCTGGACACCGGCACCCCGCAGTCCCTGTTTAGCCTGGATACCTCCCTGGTCCACTCCGGTCAGCTGCAGAAGATCGACCGCGTGAACCTCAACCAGGGTGAGTCGGTGACGCTGGACGACGGCACGAAGGTCACCTTCGACGGCGCCTCCGAGTTCGCCAACTACCAGGTTTCCTACGATCCCTTCCAGAAGTGGGTGCTGGTTTCCGCACTGGCCATGCTGGTCTCCCTCGTGGGCTCGCTGGTGATTAAGCGCCGCCGCGTGTGGGTGCGCCTCCGCCCGGCTGCCGGGGGCGGCACCGATATCGAGATGGGCGGCCTGGCCCGCACCGACCGCGCCGGCTGGTCCGAGGAGTTCTACGCGCTCCACCGCCAGCTCTTGGAGCTGCCGGACCCGGACGAGGTGGAGGAAGACACCCTGTACGCCGAGGATTAGCGGCGTCGGCATCGGCGCCGGATTTATCAGTCAAAAGTTGGAGAGGCTGCACATGGGGGAGTACCCTAAGGGCCACCGCAAATCCTCTCCATTCCTGCCAGATTGTGAAGGTAGAAACCTATGCAGATTGATCAGAATCTGTCCAACTTCTCGGACATCGCCGTCCAGACCGCGTTCGTCATCTACGCGCTCGCACTGGTGCTGTCCCTGATTTACTACGGCCGCATGCAAGGCCTCATCGAGGCCCTGCGTTCCCGCTCCGACGCAGTGGCGCAGCAGCGTGAGTACGCCGCCGTGGGCGCGCGCGGTGGCGACGCCGTGCTGGGCGACGTCCCCCCGGCCACCACCGCCGCCGAGGACGCCGATGTGGCGAAGAAAGAGCAGAACGTCGACAAGCTCGGCGGCATGATGCAGATGCTCATGTGGCTGGGCATCGCCCTGCACCTCGCGGCCATCGTGCTGCGCGGGCTTGCCACCGGCCGCTTCCCGTTTGGCAACCTGTACGAGTACGTGCTCATGGTGACCGCGGGCGTGATGGTGGTGGCGACCCTTGCCATGCAGCGCAAGGAATGGCGCACCCTGTGGCCGTGGCTGCTGACCCCGATCCTGGCGCTGATGTTCTACGGATCCACCAAGCTGTACGCGGAGTCCGCCCCCGTGGTGCCGGCGCTGCAGTCCCACTGGCTGCCCATCCACGTCACCGTGGTGTCGCTGGGTGCCTCCATCGGCATCGTCTCCGGCATCGCCTCGCTGCTGAGCATCCTGCGCGTGCACCAGCCGAAGGGCGTGGAGACCGGCTTCTTCGGAGCGCTGGCGCGCCCGCTGCCGTCTGCCAAGAAGCTGGACCAGCTGGCCTACCGCCTCGGCGTGGTCACGCTGCCGACCCTGGGCCTGGGCATCGTGCTCGGCGCCATCTGGGCGGAGTCCACGTGGGGCCGCTACTGGGGCTGGGACCCGAAGGAGACCGTGTCCTTTGCCACCTGGATCCTCTATGCCGCCTACCTGCATGCCCGCGCCACCCCGGCCTTCCGTAAGGCCGCGCCGTACATCAACATCGCGGCGATGGCGCTCATGGTCTTCAACCTGTTCTTCATCAACATGGTTGTCTCCGGCCTGCACTCTTATGCGGGGCTGAACTAAATGTCTGATACGCACAAGCCACGCCACAAGCTGGGCAAGCCCGCCGGTGATAACCCGCAGCTCATCGCCCTTGGCGACGGATTTGCGGAACGCCGCCGCGAGCTGGGCATCCTGCAACAGGAGCTGGCGGAGAAGGCCGGCATTTCGCGCTCTACCCTGCACACCATCGAGCACGGCGGCACCGGCGTGCGCTGGGAGAAGGTCGCCGCGGTGGCGGACGCCCTGGGCCTCGAGATGTCGTTCACGCCCCGGGATTAGCGCTCTTCGCCCGCGTCCTTGTCGTCGGTGGGGTCTGTGGGCTCTGAGCTCTCTGTGGGCTCGGTGGGCTCTGTGGGCTTGGGCGCGCGCCGGCGGCGCTCTTCCTCCCTGCGCTGTTCCTCGCGTTCCTTCGCGCGGCGCTCCTTGAAGCGCTGCTTTTCCAGGTTCCACAGGAACTCTTCGTCGTCATCGGGGCCCTTGATTTCCCGGCGCTGCGGCGTGTGGGGCTGCTGCACCTTTTTCCAGCTCGACGGCCCAAATGCCTTCCACACTAGGACTGCCGCGAGGACAAACAACAGTAGTAGTATCAATCGACCCATGCGTTGTATTCTACGGAATGCCCGCGAAGCAAAAGTGAGAATGATGAGCCAGACTAAAAACACCCCGAACGATTCCCTGACCCCCGAGCCGCCCCAGCCGGACCCGGCGCTCAAGCGCCGCTCCCGCGTGGCGCTGTGGAAGTATGGCGCGGCCCGCGTGGTGCTCTTCATCGTGCTGACCGTGGTGATTCAGCTACTGGCGATGGCCGTCGGCGTGGCCATCCCGGTGCTGGTCTCCGCGCTGCTGGCCCTGTTCGTGGCGCTGCCGCTGTCCATGCTGATCTTTTCCGCGTGGCGGGTGGAGGCCACTCAGACCCTGGCGGAGTACTCCGCGCAGCGCAAGGCCCACAAGCAGTGGGTGCAGGCGGAGCTGGCCGGACGCTAAAGCGACGAGTTAAATAAAGGCCAACGCCAGGGCGTTGATGACCGCCCACACCAGCATCGCGCGCCCAGTCATGCCGAGCACCGGGATGAGCTTGGGCCCTCGGGCACCGCGGTTGACGGTGCGGATAGCGCCCAGCGCGAGGGGGAAGTAGAGCAGGGAGGCCACCGCCGCCCAGGAATCAAAGACCAGGCCCACGGTGAGCAGCACCGGGAGCAGGAGCAGGATCATGAACAGGGTGCGCGAGGGCCTATCGCCCAGGCGCACGGCAAGGGTGATCTTGCCGGCTTCCTTGTCTGAGGGGATATCGCGGATGTTGTTGGCCAGGTTTACCGCGGAGCTCATGCCGCCGATGCCGACGGCCAGCGCCAGCCCCGTCCACGTGACGCGGCCGGCCTGCGTGTACTCGGTGCCCAGCACGGCGACGAGGCCGAAGAAGATGAAGATGGCAATTTCGCCCAGCCCGCGGTAGCCGTACGGGTTCTTGCCGCCGGTGTAAAACCAGGCGCCGGCGATGCACACGGCGCCCACGAGAATGAACCAGGCTGCGTTCGCGGCCAGTGACAGGGAGATGCCTGCGATGGCGGCCACGCCGAAGGCGGCGAAGGCCGCACACTTCACGTGCTGCGGCTTGGCCAGCCCGCCGCCGGTGAGGCGCTGGGGGCCGGTGCGGTCATCGTCGGTGCCACGGATGCCGTCGGAGTAGTCGTTGGCGTAGTTGACACCGATGATGAGCGCCCACGCCACGACAAGCGCCAAGAAGGCCCGGCCCCAGTGCAGGCCGTGCGCCGCGGCCGCGGCGCCGGTACCAGCGATGACGGGGGCGAAGGCATTGGCCCAGGTGTGCGGGCGAGCGCCCTGGAGCCAGTCGGAGGCGGTGGCGGGATACGCAGAATTCGGCATAGCTAGTATTGTGCCACGCGCTTTATAGGGCCGGATAGAATGGTGGACATGCTTCTCCACGACCTGCCCGAGCGCACCCAGGACTACCTCAAGGTCCTGTGGGATCTGTCCGAGCATCTGGGCGGGGAGGCGGTTCCGCTCAAGCAGATTGCGCAGCGAACAGGGCAGAAGGTGCCCACGGCCTCCGAGGCGATCAAGCGCCTGGCAACCCAGGGGCTGGTTAACCACGAGCGCTACGCCGGCGTGACGTTGACTGAGGAAGGCACGGCCCTGGCCATGGGCATGGTACGCCGTCACCGGCTGCTGGAGACCTTCCTGGTGCAGGAGCTGGGATATTCGTGGGATGAGGTTCACGCGGACGCGGATTTGTTGGAGCATGCGTGCTCCGATCTCTTCATCGAGCGCCTCGACGCGCACTTGGGCTCGCCTACCCGCGATCCGCACGGCGATCCCATCCCGAATGCCCAGGGTGTCATCGATGTGTTGGAGGGAGACACGCTTGATCGCGCGCCTGTCGGTGTTCCCCTGATCATCGAGCGCGTCTGCGACGAGGACCCGGAGCTTCTGCGCTATCTCGATCGGTGCGGCGTCGACGTGGGTGATGAGGTCGTCGTCACCGCACGCATCGCGGGCCTGGTGGAAGTCCGCCACGGCGCGGACGAGTTCTCGCTAGCGGAGGTCGCCGCGCGGGATGTCACCGTTCGCACAGCCCCCGGTGCCTAGCTAAATAGGCCGGCCACCGCCTGGCGGTCCACCTTGCCCGGACCGATGGTGGGAAGCGCATCCAGGCGGCGCAGATCCTTCGGTACCTGCCAGCGGGGGAGATCATCGAGCGCTTCGAGGATATCGGCACGGGAGGCCCAGCCGCTGTAGGCGGCGACAATCATCTGGCCCAGACGCGGATCCGGAATGCCCACGACGCAGGCGGCCTCCACACCGGGGACGCGCAGGATGTGCTGCTCGAGCTGCTCCGGGTGGAGCTTGAGGCCGCCGGAGTTGATGATGGCGTCGAGGCGCCCGGTGACGTTCAGCGTGTTTCCGACAAACGCCCCGGCGTCTGAGGTGGCGAACCACGAGGTACCGGAATCATCGACACTAAAGGCCGAGGAATCCACATTGCGGTAGCCCTGCGCAATCATGGGGCCGCCCAGGAGGATGCGGCCGTCCTCCCCGATACGCACGCGGGCGCCCGGAATGGGCGTGCCGCTGTAGACGCAGCCGCCGGCGGTTTCCGAGGACCCGTAGGTGGTGACCACGGTGATGCGGAGCTTCACGGCGGCGTCGAGAAGCTGCGGGTGCGTGGCGGCACCGCCGACGAGGATGGCATCGAAGGTGCGCAGGGCCTCGATGCCCTCGAGAGAGTCCATGGCCTTGGCCAACTGCATCGGGGTCAGGCCCGTATAGGAGCGGTCCCCGGTGGCGGCGAGCTTGTGGGCCGCGCGGGCGAAGGCGGGGATGGAGAAACCATCTGACAGGTCCAGGCAGAGCGGATCGACGCCCGCGACCAGGGAACGCACCAATACCTGGATACCGGCGATGTGGTGGGCCGGCATGGCGAGCAACCACTGGCCGGTACCGCCGAGCACCTGGTGGGTGGCATCCGCGCTGGCCACGAGGTTCGCCGCGGTCAGCTGTGCGCCCTTCGGCGTGCCCGTGGATCCGGAGGTGGCGACAACGAGGGCAATGGAGGAATCAATTGGCGCGCCAGACCGCATGTGGTTGCGAAGCAGCTCCGTGCGGGTACGGTCCTCCGCCGGAACGGGCAGGAAGGTGGACTGCCCGGCGATGGCCGCTTCCAAATCGGGGAGGATGGCGGCGGGGTTGCGCTTGTTGACGGCGAGAGGGGCGAGGATGTGAGTCACAGGTAGCTAGCGTAGCGTGCGGAACACGGCACTTCCCACGTAGAACACGCCCGCCAATACGGCGATGGTGCCGCCGGCGGAAAGATCAAAGATGACCGCCGCGGCCAGACCACCTGTAGCGAGAACCACTCCCACCAGTGCCGAGCCTGCGAGGAGGTGTCCTGGGCTGGCAACCCAGCAGCGCAAGCCTGCCGCCGGTGCCACGAGCAGCGCGAGGGACAAAATGGTACCCACCGCGGGAACAAGCGCCACCATGGTGGCGGTAGCCGCCCCGAGCACCACGTACTCGCACAGCCGCGCTGGCCCGTTCGAAGCACGAACCGAATCAGCGTCGAAGGCGGTGGCGATGAGCTGGCGCCGCAACGGCACCAAAATGACCAGGCAGGCAATGAGCAGCGCTACTGCCACTGTGACATCGCGGGAATCCACCGTGGTTAGGGAGCCGACCAAGAAGGTATCCACGCGAATGGGCAGGGGCTGGAACCACCGGAGTAGGACAATACCTAAGGCATAACCCACGGTCAGTGTGACTCCCGCGGCGGCCGAGGCGCTAACGCCCCGCACCCCGCTGAGGGCTCGTGTGAGCACTATAAGCGGGATACATCCCAACGCAGCACCCACCATGAGTCCGGAGGTGGCATGCGCGCCCAGGAAGGTTGCTCCCACAACGCCAAGCACCGCGCCGGGGAAGATGCCGTGCGAGAGGCTTTCCGCAAAAAATACTCGGCGGTCGAGCACCACGAAGGCCCCCACAAGCCCAGCCAAGCAGCCCACGGCGAGTGCCTCGGCCACGGGTAGGGCGAGGATGCTGGGATCTGCTAGCGTCACTGCACCCTCCTCTGCATAATCAGCGCAGGAATCAGCGTGAGCGTCAGGGCGAGGCTCACCATAGCCTGCGGGGAGAGCTGGTGGGAGGTCTGCGAGAGCATCGCCAGAAAGCCGGCTAGTACCGCCACAGTCGAAAGTACGGCAGCGATCAAGCACATGCTTCCGGGCCCGCGAGCTACAAGCCGCGCGGCAAGACCAGGAATAACGAGGAAGCTTAAGACCAGCAAGACACCAACGGCCGCTGACGCCGCGACCACCACCATGGCCACAGCCGCGTGAGCTGCCACCGTGACCGCAGTGACTGGAATGCCGTGGGCGGCGGCTGCGACGGGGTCAAAGGCCACGGCAACCTGGTAGCGCCACGTTACCGCCAGGATCAAAGCAGCAAGAATACAGAAGGCAGCAGCAGGGTAGAGGCGGGTCGCAGTGAGGTCGAGCAAGCGGCCAAACATGAGGGCCTCGAGCTGCCCGGACGTATCACCGTGCCGCAAGCTGATCACCACGCCAAGCCCATACATCGAGGTCAGCACTACCGCTGTGCCGGCATCCGAGCTCCCGCCCTGGCGCGCATTCAGTGCCACGAAAACAGCGACGGTTACCGCGCCCACTAGAGCTGCACCAGGAAGAATGCCGGCAATACCGCCGAGGGCAAGGCCAACGACGATTCCAGGGAAAATCGAGTGCACGGTGGCCTCGACAGTGAACTCCATACGGCGCAGGTTGACCACCACACTGACCACTGCACCCGCGATGGACAAAATAAGGAGGAAGACGAGCGCACGCTGGAGATAAGGTGCGGTGAGTAACAGCATCATTGGCTAATCTCCTCCCGCAGGAACGACGTGGCTTGGGCGTAGCTCTCCACGGCGTCCTCGGTATTCATGCGGATGAGCGTGCCATCAGCAATGAGCCCAGCCCAATCGCAGGTGCGCTGGGCCAAAATCGGATCGTGCGTGGAGATCAGCAGGGCCACGCCGTGCTTTTTCAATCTCGTGATGGTGTCGAGCAAAACCTCGCGGCTGGTTTGGTCGAGGCCGTTGAAAGGTTCGTCCAAAAGCAGCAGCTGCGGATCTGATACCAGCGCGCGAGCGATGAGGACGCGTTGGCGTTGACCGCCGGAGAGCTCACCAAAGCGAGTGGTGGCGATATCCGCCAGCCCCACCTGCTCGAGTGCTTCCATGATCTGGGGGCGGAATTTGCGCATGGATAGCGCGCGCTGCCACCAAGAAGCGCTTCTCAGCATGCCCATCTCCACCACGTGATACGCGGTGACGGGAAAAGTGGGATCGGTGTCTTGGTGCTGCGGCACATAACCCAAACGTGGGCGCGGAGTTTCAAGTCCGCGCAATGAGGCCAGACCCACGATGGATTTGAACAGGGTGGACTTACCTGCGCCATTGGAACCTAGGAGCGCAACTGCCTGCCCCGCCTTAACGTCCAGGTTGACCCCGCTGAGGATCTGGACAGAGCCATAAGAACAGGAGGCGTTGTGAAGCCTCAGTATGGAATCCATTACTGCGCGAGGGCGGAGTCGAACTCAGAAAGGGATTCCGGCAGCTCAGCCGGCTTGCCGCCCCAGGCGGTGACCAGGGTGGAGACGTTGTGGATGAGGGAACCAATGTAGGTCTCGCCCGCGCTGCCCGGAATACCCAGGGAGTCTCCGTACAAGGCATCCTCGGCGGTAATGGCCTTCACGCCAGCGGCGCGCGCAATAGCCTCGATGGACTTAGAGTTATTAGAGTTCTCCGCGAAGATGGCCTTGGCGCCAGATTCACGCACGGTGCGCGCTGCCTCATCGATGTGGGAGGCGGTGGCGTCTTGTTGGTTGTTGAAGTCACTCAACGCCGAACCGATGAAAGTGACATCGTAGGCGTTGGCAAAGTAGCCGAAGGCATCGTGTGAGGTGAACAAAACGCGATCCTCGCGCGGAATGTCAGCCAGGGACTGAGCGGCCCACGCATCCAGATCGTCCAGCTGTTTTTCGTAACTTGCGCCGGCTTCCTTCACAGACGGAGCCTTCGTGGCCAGCTCTTCGACGATATTCTCTACCTGGATTTTTGCCTGCTTAGGGGAGGTCCACACGTGTGGATCGTGGCTAAATTCTGGTTCTTCGCCGTCCTCTCCAGCAAACGGCCAGGGCTTGACGTCGATGCGGTGGGAGCCTTCCTTCACCTTGATACCTTCGGGGGCGTCACCGGAGTTTTTCACACCGGAGGTCACAGCCATAGTGCCGTGGAACCCGGAGGAGGCAATGGCTTGATCCAGGAAGTGCTCGAGGTCAACGCCGTTGGTAAAGAGGTAGTCCGCCTGGGCGAGAGCCTGCATCTGGTTCGGAGTCATCTCGTGCTCGTGGGCGCTGGCATTCGGGGCGAGCAAGCAGGTGAGATCCAGGGTGGTATCACCGTCGCCCGAGGTGGTTTTCTCTCCTTGGGCATCCGTCTTTTCCAGAGTGAGACCACCTTCGGCGATGTGGGTGAGGTAGTCACAGATCTGGGTGGTGGTGGCAACGGCCGTGATGGTGTCAGAGTCAGCGGCGTTGGCGGAGTTGTCGGCAGAGTTAGCAGAAGTGCTGCAGGCTGACAACGCCACCGCGGTGCCCCCGGCAAGAGCGATGAGCGCGGCGCGCTTGGTGCGGCGATGAATAGACACGAGAGGTCTCCTTAGAGGTCGAAGTAAATAAAATTCAACGATGCATCACAAAGAGACTAACGCTATGAATTGAAAAGTTCAATACGCTGAACTCAGAAGAGTGAAAGTGTCTACACCTGGACACTAAGGGCTACTTAACCGCGGTGCTCGTAAGGGTTGATGAGCTCATCCTCCTGATCGAAGGGGCGCTCGCCGTCCCTCTGGGCTTGCTGGATGCGGCGGAGCATCCACACGCGTGATGCAATGACAGCAATGAGTGCGATGGCCGCGAGGACAATGGCGAAATACATCACTTCAGGCTCTCCCTGGGTGAAGGTGATTGGTGGTAATTAGGATAGCTGGCAGGTACCTACCTGCCCTCCCTACTGGCTTGAGCTTTAAGAAGTGGCCTCGTGTGTCTCGGGGGTGTCTTCTTCCGTGGAGAAGCAACCTAGGACAAAAATCAGCACCAGCATGGCGGCGATGGTTGCGCCAACGGCGACGCCCGCCCGTAGCAGCCATGACCATTCGGTAAAGTGCCGCAGGGAAACCAAGAGGATTAGGCAGAGGACAAGTCCGATTGGGCGGGTTATCTGATTGATTTTCTCCGTGGTCAAGGTTGCCTCCGTGGGAGCTATAGTTACTGGTGTTAACTGTCCCGGATATTACCCTCGTTTTATCTTTCGGGTGGAAGAGAAGGCACGAGCTCTCGATGGAGACCTAGTAGTAGTACGGGAAGTCATCCCAGTTGGGTTCGCGCTTTTCCAGGAAGGACTCCTTGCCCTCGACGGCTTCGTCGGTCATGTAGGCCAAGCGTGTGGCTTCACCGGCGAAGACCTGCTGACCCATGAGGCCGTCATCGGTGAGGTTGAACGCGAACTTGAGCATGCGCTGGGCGGTGGGGGACTTCATGTTGATCTCGCGCCCCATCTGGATGGCGGCGTCCTCCAGCTCGGTGTGATCAACTACTTCGTTGACCGCGCCCATCTCATACATGCGCTGCGCGTCGTAGGTGCGGCCCAAGAAGAAAATCTCGCGGGCGTACTTCTGGCCCACCATCTTGGCCAGGTAGGCGGAGCCATAGCCGGCATCGAAGGATCCGACGTCGGCGTCAGTCTGCTTAAAGCGAGCTTCCTGGCGGGAGGCAATGGTCATATCGCACACCACGTGCAGCGAGTGTCCGCCACCAGCGGCCCATCCGTTCACCACGGCGATGACAACCTTGGGCATGGTACGGATGAGGCGCTGGACCTCCAGGATGTGTAGGCGCCCGCCTTCGACCTTCTCGCGGGCGGTGTCCACCGTGGATTCGTCTGCAGTAGCGTCATCGTGTGCATGCTCGGTGGCGTAGCGGTACCCGGAGCGACCGCGGATACGCTGGTCACCACCGGAACAAAATGCCCAGCCGCCGTCCTTCTCCGATGGGCCGTTGCCGGTGAGCAGCACCGTGCCGACGTCCGGGGTGCGGCGCGCATGGTCGAGCGCGCGGTAGAGCTCATCCACCGTGTGCGGGCGGAAGGCATTGCGGACTTCCGGACGGTCGAAAGCGATGCGGACGATGCCGTCCTTGCGCTTAGGCTGCGGCCCATCACTGATGAGTCGGTGGTAGGTGATATCCGTGAGGTCCTCAAAGCCCTCTACAGTCCGCCAGAGTTCCGGCTTGAAAGGATTATCGGTGCTGTAATTTTTCTGCTCGCTCATGGCACACCAGCTTAATTGGAAAGCAGCGCGCCGGAAGTATAGTCCCCATTCCCAACCCTCACCCACACTCTCCGCCCAGCGCGGCGGTGATAAACAATACTCAATACTGCGGGCAATTCCCGGCAATGTACACGTGTAATCCGTACAAGCGCGGTACACCATACAGTGGGACGGAGTCGAACCTCCCTGCCTTCGTGCGCTATAAAGGCGCCTGAGAAGCACTGGGCTTTCCCTGCCCAGAAGGGTTGCGCTCGCTGCGGAAAGTGTGGGCTACCGTCGCGTGCGAAGTACGCGACATGACTATGTGCCGCTAGAGTGCGGCGCACATAAGCGGCAGACCTTATTTAGTTATGAGTTCGGTATTCCAGTTCAGCTGCTGGATGCGGGTATCCAGCTCGCGGTACTGGCGGGCCAGGTCGTCGGCGCGCTCGCGCAGCCTCGGTACCGGAACGGTGGCCACGAACTTGATCTCCGAGCGGGAGTAACGGTCGTGGCGTGCCCCGGCCTGCTCGGCCAGGCCCTGGTAAATGCGGCGTTTGCGCAGAAGGCCATCACGAAGTGCCAGCGCCTCCATGAGCGAGCGCTCCTCATCGAAAGCCGTGGCCGTGTTGGTGGCGTTAATGGCGATGACGAGCTCATCAATGCGGGTGGTCACGCCCTCGAGCTCGCGGAGAAGATCCGTGGGGTTCTCATCAGGCTCGTCACCCTCCTGCACGCGGACAGTCGCCGCGAGGCGGTCCTTCAAAGAGTTGAGGCGCTCCTGCGCTTGGGCGCGCTCAGCCAAGGCTTCAGCAAGTAGCATGGTCCCTCCTTTTCCCTTAATGGAATTGTTTGTCTCAGCAATTGTACGGCAGACAGGAGGCTGCACCTTGGAGCCGTGACGGTTTTAACAAATAGTGCCCCAAAATTGCGAAAACCCAGGGCCTTATTTGATCGTTGTGTACGTTGTGCCAGATTGGTTGGTACGTTTTCGTAAATAAGCTCGGAAATGTTCGGGTTTGGGGAGCCCTATTTACCAAAACGTACCGAGACCCAGCGGTTGTCGCTGGGCCCGAACAAAGAGGGAAGTCACTACCCAATAAACATGAACGCAAACAGCGTGTTGAGGATGGTTGCCACGATCATCGGCACGGAGGTGCGCTTAACCAGTTGGATGGGGTTGACCTTGATGGCGCCGGAGACGATGAGCACGGCGGCGTTCACCGGGGAGACCTGGCGCATGAGGTTGGAGGTACCCCAAATAGCGGTGAGCATCTGCGGGGCATGGATGGAGGTTTGCGAGGCCAGGTTCGGTACCACCTCAGAGAAGGCGAAGTAGGGTGCGGTACCGGAACCGGTCAGGGCGGCCATTGCGGCCGTGGAGGCCACGAAGATAAGGACGATGAGGACGGCTGCACCGGAGGAGCCCTCGGTGGCGTCGATAAGCATGTCGATCACACCCATCTGCGTGATGCCCTCCACGAGGACTGCGGCGGCGACCAGCAGGGCCACAACGCCTGCTGCGCCCTCACCCATGCCCTTGAAGAAGGTGGCCATGGAGTCCACGGCGCCGGTGACGGTGCGGTTGCGGATGGACTCGATGATCATCGCGATGAAGAGGGAGACCACGGTGACAGGGAGGATGCCGCCCTCAAACGGGATGATGCCCATCTGCTTGAGGATGGCAGAGATGATGATGAGCAGCAGCGGCATGAGCGGCAGGATTGCGTAGAAACCTGGCAGGGCGGCAGCACGCGCGATGGCTTCCTCCGTGGCTTTATCACTCAGGGAGTCAGCGCTGACTGCGCCGGAATCAATGGCCTTGCGAGCGTCCACCTTGTCACAGCGGCGCTGCCACCACATGTGGACAAAAGCCGTGATAAGGAGCGTGGGCACCGTGGCGTGTGCGACGGCGCCGTATACGAACTCCGTGGGGGTCATGTTCGTCAAATCTGCGCCTTGAATAAGGCCGGCCTCCAGCGGGGTAGGCACGATGGTGGAGGAGGTGACCACGATGGCACCCACGGTCAGCGGGGTTAGCCCGGCGGCGATGAGTGCCGGGAGGAGAGTAGCCACGAGGAGTAGGGAGAGCGCGGCGGCTGAAGGGATCACCAGCGAGAGGAGGGTGCCCAGGATAAAGCCCACAGGTACGAGCCAGTAGGAGCCTTTGAAGCGCTTCAGTGGGGCGGAAAGTACAACGACGGTTTTCGCGTCGGCACCGATGTGTCGCATGTAGGAGACGAAGCCGAAGAGCACCATAATGGCCATGCCGATGCCAGAGAAACGCGACTTAAACAGTGCGTCAACAACAAGCAGCTGGTCATAGAAGGCGTTGCCAGTCGCTTCAATCTCGGTGGTGCGGAATTCCGCGCGTCCGGTAAGTGCAGCGAGCATGAGCAGAACAACGCCGACGGCAAAGATGGAGGCCGCTGCGTGGACCTTCTTGTAAATAAGATAAACAACTGCGGCGATGGCCAACAGTGCGATGAGAAGATAAAGCATCTGAAGATCTTTCTTCTGGTTATAACCAATTACTTTTCTAACCTAACACCACCCGTGCCATCTGTCGCATTTAACCCCGCACGTACGATGGGCGCCATGCAGATTGATGATCTCCTCGACCGCGCCCACGTGGTGTCCTTGCCGCTCGCCGTGAAATTCCGCGGCATCACCACGCGGGAAGCACTGCTTATCGAAGGCCCTCACGGCTGGGGTGAATTCGCTCCCTTCCTTGAGTACGGACCAGAGGAGTCCGCGCGATGGCTCGCGGCTGGTATCGAAGCTGCCTACGAGGGCTTCCCCGAACCCGTGCGTGAGCTGATCGAGGTCAACGGCACTATCCCCGCTATCCCCGCGGAGCAGGTGCCCGACGTGATGGCGCGCTACCCCGGCTGCCGTACGTTTAAGATCAAGGTCGCTGAGAAAGGTCAGACACTGGAGGATGACATCGCGCGCGTCGCTGCGGTGCGTGCCCACATTGAGGCTCAGGGCCGTGTCCCCGTCCTGCGCGTGGACGCCAACTGTGGCTGGAGCGTCGAGGAAGCTGTTACTGCGGCGAAGGAACTCATGCCTCTGGATTACATGGAGCAGCCGTGCGCGAGCGTCGAGGAGCTGGCGGAGGTGCGCCGCCAGCTCATGCGCGCAGGGATTTTCGTACGGGTTGCGGCCGATGAGTCCATCCGCAAGGCCAGTGACCCGTACCGTGTCGCGGAGCTGCAGGCAGCAGACGTTGCGGTGGTCAAGCCCGCGCCTCTCGGCGGCGTGCGCAAGGTCCTCGAGGTGGCTAAGCACCTGCGGGAGCGCCATATGGACATCACGGTGGCTTCTGCTTTGGATACCTCTGTGGGGATTTCCATGGGTCTTGCCGCCGTCGCCGCCCTGCCGCAGATTTATGATGATGAGGACATTGACGTCACCCCAGCTGCCGCGGGGCTAGCCACGGGGTCATTGTTCCTAGAAGATGTCACCGCGCCGCGCGAGCTTATCGACGGCCACCTCCGCGCCGAAGCTCTCACCCCCGACCCAGCTCGTCTTGCGGCGTTGGCCGCACCGGATGATCGGCGTGACTGGTGGTTTGAACGCGTACGACAGTGCTGGTCATACTTATAAACTCGCACCTCACGGTCGATGTCTGGGCCGGGGCGTAGGCTGGTTGACATGACCGTTTCTGTGAGAGATGCACACCTGCACAACCTCCGTAACGTTGATGTGGACCTGCCACGCGGCAAGCTCGTAGCTGTCACCGGTGTGTCCGGTTCAGGTAAGTCCTCCCTTGCTTTCGGCACCATCCACGGCGAGGGCCAGCGGCGCTACCTAGAGTCCGTGGCGCCTTTTGCCCGGCGTCTTATTGCTTCGGCCGTCGATCCGCAGGTCGGACGCATCGATGGTCTGCCGCCAACAGTGGCGTTGCAGCAGTCAGCCTCGACGGGTGGTGCTCGCTCCACCGTGGGTACGATTTCCGCTATCTCCAACTCGGTGCGCTTGCTGTATTCGCGCTGCGGCGAGAACCCTGAGGGCCTTTATTCTGATTCCTTCTCCCCGAATACTCCGGAGGGTATGTGCCCCGAGTGCCAAGGTACCGGTGTAGTACACGAGCCCACGGAAGCATCCATGGTGCCGGACCCCAGCTTGAGTATTGAAGATGGCGCCATTGCCGCCTGGCCCGGCGCCTGGGCCGGTAAGAACTTCCACGACATCCTGGAAGAACTAGGCTACGACCTCGACTCGCCGTGGGAAGACCTGCCACAGAAAGATCGCGACTGGATCCTTTTTACGGAGGAGCGTCCAGTTGTCACGGTCAAGCCCCACCGCGGTGAGGATCAGATCCAGCGTAACTACAAAGGAACATGGCGGTCGGTAGCGTCCTACCTGCGTAAAACCTTCGCGGAGACGAACTCCGACACTCTTCGCGCCCGCACGCTCAGCTACATGGAATCCCATAAATGCACCACGTGTGATGGCCGCCGTCTTAACCCGCGGGCCCTCAAGGTGACGTATGCGGGCTTGCCTATCGACGCCTTCAATAGCCTTCCGCTAGCGGATGCCCTCGAACTCCTCACCACGCGCTCCCCACAACCGAATGATGCTGAGGACCTGTTGCTCAAGACCATTCGCCCGGCCTTGGAGTCCGCCCTTGAGCTGGGCCTAGGACACCTCAGCCTGGATCGTCCCACAGACACGTTGTCTGCAGGCGAAGTGCAGCGTCTACGCCTAGCGGCGCAGCTGCGCTCCGGTCTCTTTGGTGTCACGTATGTGCTCGATGAGCCGTCCGCGGGCCTCCACCCGGCAGAGCGTGATGCAGTGCTGGATATCTGCCGCCGTTTCATCGATGAAGGTAACTCCGTCCTGCTGGTAGAGCACGATATGAACCTGGTGAAGCATGCAGATTGGCTCATTGACGTTGGACCGCGCGCCGGGGAGCGCGGCGGCGAAGTGGTCTATTCAGGTCCCGTTGCGGATTACGACGCAGACACCCCCACAGCCCGCGCCTTGGCACGCCCGCACCCAGATCCCAACGGTGAGCCGCGTGAAGCGCATGGCGCAGTCGAACTTCGCAACGTACGCTCGAACAACATCGATGGCCTCGATGTGAACTTTGGCCTGGGCCAATTCACAGTACTGACCGGCCTTTCTGGCTCCGGTAAGTCGACTCTGCTGCACGTGCTCGATGACACCCTTGCAGGAGATGACAGTCCGAAGGCCGTCAAGCGCGTGGTATCCATTACGCAAAAGCCCATCGGCCGCACGCCACGCTCCACGGTGGCGACGTACACCAACCTTTTTGACAATGTGCGCAAGCTTTTTGCGTCCACGCCTGAGGCCAAGGAAAAGAAGTGGACCGTCTCCCGCTTTTCCTACAACGTCAAGCAGGGCCAGTGCCCTACGTGTGGAGGCGCCGGACAAATCGAGGTTGAGCTCGTCTTCCTCCCCGGCTCCTACACCCAGTGCCCGGACTGCCACGGCAAGCGCTATAACGAGGACACCCTGTCCATCCGCTGGAATGGCTACACCATCGCGGACATCCTTGACCTCACCGTGGAAGAAGCCCTCGACGTCTTTGCTGATGAGGCGCCGATCCTCCACGCTGTGCAGACCCTTGACGCAGTCGGATTGGGTTACCTGCGCCTAGGCCAAGGTGCCCCGGAGCTCTCCGGTGGTGAAGCGCAGCGCATCAAGCTCGCCACGGAGCTGCAACGCTCTCGCAATTCCCGCCGTGGGCACACCGTTTACCTGCTGGACGAGCCAACGACCGGCCTCCACCCGGCCGATATCGAGCTGCTGATCACGGAGCTGCACTCTCTGGTGGATGCTTCCCACACCGTTGTTGCCGTGGACCATGACCTCGGCCTCATCGCCGGAGCGGACCGCGTCATCGAGATGGGCCCAGGCTCCGGTGTTGAGGGCGGTGAGATTGTGGCGGACGGCGCGCCGGCCGAGGTCTCCGCGGGTGACACACCGACGGGCGCGGTACTGAGCGGCGTAGGCACGCGGCAGGAACGCACGATAAGGTGAATTCCATGACCAACAACAATGGTGAGAACGAGACGCGCCAGTTTGGCCGCGTCACCGGTGACAACGAAACGCGCCAATTTGGCGCACCTCAGGCGGGTAGCAACCATCAGCAGCCCCGCCAGCAACCACCGCAGCGCCCCCAGCAGTACTTCCCAGAGCCTGGTTCACAGAACTCATCGGAATACGAGCAGCCCTACCAGCAGGCGCAGTACGATCCGGTTCCTTCCAGCTACACCGTCGAGGAACCGAAGAAGGGCGGCAGCGGAGCATTGGCCTATGTCTTCGCAGCCATCGCAGCCATTGCCGTCGTCATCGCCGGTGTGCTTTTCTTCCTGTGGCGCGGTGCAGCCGAGGAGGCCAATAAGCCTGCCCCAGAGCCGGTAACCCACACGCAGACCGTGACTACGGAGGTTCCCACAACGGTGACCACCACGGAGGATGCACCGCGCGACGAGATGCCGCCGGAGCTCCCGACGGATTTGCCCACCGACCTTCCGCCGGAGCTGCAGGACCAGCTGGATCAGGGCGGCGATGACTTGGAAGATCTGCTCAATGAGCTCTTTGGTGGGCTCGAGACAAACAGCGGGGCGGATAGTGTCTAACCCTGAATCGATGGAGCTTGCTCAAGTTCTTGCCGCGCAGCTGTCGCGCCACCTCACGGACGTGGTCCTGTGCCCAGGCTCGCGCAACGCGCCGTTGTCGCTGGCGCTCCTCGCACGGTCTGATGTGCGTGTGCACACCCGTCTGGATGAGCGTTCCGCTGCCTTCGCTGCTCTGGGGTTGGCGCGGGTGCAGCGTCGCCACGTCGGCATAGTCATGACCTCGGGCACCGCGGTGGCCAACGCTCTACCGGCGATGGTGGAAGCACATTACTCGCACACGCCGTTTGCCGTCATCAGCGCGGACCGTCCTGCTCGTATGGTGGGCACGGGAGCGTCCCAGACCATTGAACAGCAGGGCATCTTCGGCGTATACGCACAGACCACCCAGGTGGACAGTGCTGCTGATGTTCCACTCATCGCGGAGCGTTTCCTCGCTGACCGGCAGGTGCACATCAACGTGGCGCTTGACGTGCCTCTGGTAGGCGAGGAGCTTCCGGGTGAGCCGAACGATGTCACGCAGCACCGCGCGCGTACCCCGCGCTGGTCTAACCATGGCGAGGTGGCTGTGGATCTGAGCCGCAACACGCTGGTCGTCGCGGGCGACGAGGCCTGGGAGGTTGAGGGCCTCGAAGACGTGCCGACGATTGCTGAACCCACCGCCCCCGCGCCTTACCACCCAGTGCATCCCGCCGCGGCGCACCTTTTCCGCCGTGCGCAGGTCTCCGCCAATGACTACGTGGTCAACACCAAGGTGGAGCAGGTCATCGTCGTGGGGCATCCCACCTTGCATCGCGGGGTTGTGGCATTGCTCAGTGATCCCGATATCGACCTCATTTGCCTGTCCCGCACGGAGGATTTCACCAACCCGCGCGGTGAGTCCGCACAGTTAGGCACCACAGTCAAGACCAGCGGCGAGCCTACGCGTGAGTGGATGAAGATTTGTGAAGGCGCGGCCCAGATGGCAGCAGACGCGGTCCGCGAGGTGCTTGCGGAGACCACGGGTGAGGAGGTCACGGACTCTGAGATTGGCTTCACTGGTCTGCACGTTGCGGCTGCGGTGGGGGATACCTTGTCCGTCGGAGACATTCTGGTGTTGGGGGCGTCGAACCCCGTTCGGGATGCCTCGCTTATCGGCCTTCCTTTTGATGGTGTGGAGACCTATTCGCCGCGTGGTGCTGCCGGTATTGATGGCACCGTTGCGCAGGCCATCGGCATCGCCGTGGCCACGCAATCTCGTGAGGCAGATGCGCCCCGCGCACCGCGCACCGTGGCGCTCATGGGTGATGTCACCTTCCTCCACGACGCCACCTCCCTCATCCTCCCCGAAGACAATCCTCGCCCGGAGAACCTCACCATCGTCGTGGCCAATGACAACGGCGGCGGTATTTTCGAGCTGCTTGAGCAAGGCAGTGAGGCGCTGCGCCCCTCCTTTGAGAAGGCGTTTGGGACGCCGCATGGGGTGGGCGTCGCTAAGCTTGCAGAAGCCTGCGGTGCTGAGCATCGTGAGGTGAGCACGGCGCAGGAGCTTCTCGACGTCCTCGCGGAGCTCAAGGAATACTCCACCGGTATCACCGTGGTTGAGGCCCACACCACGCGCTCCTCGCGGCGTGCGCTGCAGGAGGCACTGGCGGCCAAGGTGGGTCAGTAACGTGACGCGACGGCGGGTGCGCCAGCTCATCCTGATGCTCTATGCTGCCGCCCTGGTGGGGATGGCCGGCATGGTCCTTGGGCCTTTTCTCAATGACCGCACCATTACCGCGAATCCCGGGCGAGCGCTGGCCACGGTGACGGATGTGGGCCGCTTGCGCACCTTCGTCGACTTCCAAGATGGTGAGGGCATCTACCACACCCCGACGACCGGTCTGCTTTATCCCACCGGGTTGGGCGAGGGTCAACAGGTATGGGTGCTCTACGCTAAAAATAACCCTGACCTCGTGAAAGTCGAAGGCCGCGAGTGGACGCTATCGGTGATTCCGGCCCTGTCCTCAGCGGCTGTGGCGACCCTCATCGCGGGTGCATGCTGGTGGGGAAGCGGAAAAATTAACCGAAACTTTGCACGGGCGTTACCAGAGGAGAACAAAGACAAGGAATGATGGGGCGCATGCGTGTAGCCATCGTCGCAGAATCCTTCCTGCCTAACGTCAATGGAGTAACGAACTCCGTGCTGCGCGTGCTCGAGTACCTTCACGAGCACGGTCATGAGGCCATCGTTATTGCTCCTGGCGCCCGTGATGGCCAGGAGGAGATCCCTGATTACCTGGGGTTTAGCATTGTTCGTGTCCCTACCGTGCGAGTGCCACTGGTGGATTCTTTACCTGTTGGGGTGCCCACCACTGCTGTGGATGAGGCCCTTCGTGAATTCAAGCCGGACATTATCCACTTGGCCAGCCCATTCGTCCTCGGCGCGGCGGGAGCGTTCTCTGCCCGCCAGCAACGGATTCCGGCCGTGGCGCTCTACCAGACTGATGTAGCGGGATTTGCCACCAAGTATCACGCCTCCGCGTTGGCCTATGGCGTGTGGGAGTGGCTGCGCACCATTCACAACGCCTGCCAGATGACGCTTGCCCCCTCCTCGCTCACCATCGCTGACTTGGAAAAGCACCACATCAAGAACGTGCGCCACTGGGGCCGTGGTGTCGATTCGGAGCGCTTCCACCCTTCGAAGCGCTCGGCTGCGCTGCGCCGCGAGTGGGATCCGACTGGCCGCAGGAAAATCGTGGGCTTCGTTGGCCGCCTCGCCGCCGAGAAAGGCGTGCACCGTCTATCCGCGCTGAACGGGCGTGATGATATCCAGCTCGTCATTGTGGGGGATGGTCCGGAGCGTCCGCTGCTCGAGGCCCAGCTTCCCACTGCGGTCTTCACTGGAGCCTTGAGCGGTGAGGAGTTGGCTGCGGCGTATGCCTCCCTCGATGTGTTTGTTCATGCGGGAGAGTTTGAGACGTTCTGCCAGGCTATCCAGGAGGCGCAGGCCTCGGGTGTACCCACCATTGGGCCCCGCGCGGGCGGACCGGTGGATCTTATTGAGGAAGGCTACAACGGGCTGCTTCTCGACGTTCCAACGTTCGTCGACGACCTCCCCACTGCCGTCGATGCTCTACTCAACCCAGAGATCCACCAGGAACTGCGTGAGAATGCCCGCGAGTCCATTTCTTCCAAGACCTGGCCGGCGCTGTGTGAGCAGCTGGTGGGCTACTACGAGGAAGTCTTGGAGGATGTTCGCGAGGTGCCGCTGACCATCTTTGGCCAGCGGCCTGAGCTACCGCGCTGGGCCGCTCGCGCTTTGGGCGCGCGCGTAGCCTAGACTTGGCTTTTGTGTCTAAGGCAGATCTGGAGAAAAAGCCCTTCGATGTTGCGCGCATGTTTGACGCGGTGGGCAAGAAGTATGACATCACCAACACGGTGCTGTCTTTTGGCCAAGACGCGCGGTGGCGCCGCCTGACCCGCGAGAGGCTTGACCTGAAGCCGGGGGAGAAGGTCCTGGACCTTGCCGCCGGAACGGCGGTGTCTACCGTCGAACTGGCCAAGTCCGGTGCGTGGTGCGTGGCCTGTGATTTCTCTCGCGGCATGCTTGCAGCAGGTGAAGGCCGTGATGTGCCCAAGGTTGCTGGCGACGGCATGCGTCTGCCTTTTGCGGACAACACCTTTGATGCGGTGACCATCTCCTATGGCCTGCGCAATATCCACGACTTCGAGCTAGGTCTGCGTGAGATGGCACGCGTGACCAAGCCCGGTGGGCGCCTCGCCGTGGCGGAGTTTTCCAAGCCAGTCATCCCGGTATTCGGCACCGTGTACAAGGAATACTTGACTCGCCTGCTGCCGCCGATTGCACAGGTCGTCTCCTCCAACCCGGAGGCCTACATTTACCTGGCGGAGTCCATTCGTGCGTGGCCAGAGCAGCACGAGCTTGCAGCGGCGATTAATCGCAACGGCTGGACGCAGGCAGGCTGGCGCAACTTGACCTTCGGCATCGTGGCTTTGCACTCCGCCGTCAAACCTGCTTAAGCATCCCAGAGGGGAGTGTCGCGGCGCAGCGCCGACACTGCACCCCCGGCTAGGCGCCAGGCGCGGGCGACGAGGTCCCGGTCTTCGTCGGTGATGAGATTGCCCATGAGTCGTGCGGCAGCGGGCATGAGCATGCGGCCGACAGGACCGCGCATCGCTACAGGTCCGGCGAGTGGAAGGAATTGCGGGTAGGTGAGCAGGCGTGCGGCTGTGCGCGCTAAGAGGAAAGCCTCGCCGTATTCCGCACGGAGTCGATCCGGCCAGGCTAATGTGACGTCCTTCGTCCCCAGCATCTCCACGGCCATGGCGGCTGTTTCGAGCCCATAGTCAATGCCTTCACCGTTGAGTGGGTTGACGCAGGCAGCTGCATCACCGATAAGCATCCAATTGGCGCCGGCGACGCCGGACACGGCTCCTCCCATGGGCAGCATCGCGGACGTGACGTTGCTAAGCTCGCCCAACCCCCACTCGCTTCGCTGCTGCTCGGCATAGAAGTGAAGGGCCTTCTTCGTGTTGAGATGGGCGGGACGCGTGGCCGTTGACAGCGCGCCGAGACCGATATTGACGTGCTGGCCCAAGGGGAAGATCCACCCGTAGCCTGGCTGCACAACGCCGTCAGGATCCTTGAGCTCGACATGGGAATGCACCCACTCCTCGCCATCGTGTGGGGAGGCTGCATAGGCGCGGGCAGCAATGCCATACACCTCGTCGCGGTGCCACGTGCGTCCCAGCTGCTTGCCAAACGTGGAGCGCACGCCGTCGGCCACGATGACCCACTGTGCGGTGATGCGCTGCTTGTCGACGTCAAAGGAAACGAGACGGTTTCCTTCCAGTACCGGGGTTGTCGCTGTGCCTGTGAGGAGGCGTGCGCCGGCGTCCCGGGCAACGGCGACAAGCAGTGCATCAAACTCATAGCGAGGCAGCGCTGTGCCTTCCCGTGAAGGATAGGTTGCCGGCCAAGGTGCGGTTACTGTCCCGCCAAATCCGTGTAGCTTGAGCCCCCGATTGCGGTAGGTGGCGTTGACTTCAACACCCAGAAGATCCAACTGGTGCACAGCACGCGGGGTGAGGCCATCGCCGCAGGTTTTATCGCGGGGGAAGGGGGAGGAATCGATCAGCAGCGTGTCAAAACCTGCATGCGCGGCATGGATCGCGGCGGCAGCGCCAGCGGGGCCCGCGCCAACAACGGCAACGTCTACAAGGGTGGAATCGATCTGCTCCGACATGGGGACTATCATTGCACGGGATACTGGCCTTGAGTGTGTTGAGGGCCGTGCTATGGGCTACGGTAAGTAAACACTAGGATTTTTGAGTTAAAAGGAACGCGTTTAATGTCACACGGCCAAACTCACGCCAAGCACGTGGACTTGGGGGATGCGCAGCTCACCGAGCGTATCAACGCCGGGATGGCTGCTGTTGAGGATCTGCTGAGCGTAGAGCTCGATCGCGGGCAGGATTTCCTGAAGGAGAAGGTGCGTCACCTCTCCTTAGCCGGTGGTAAGCGTTTCCGCCCGATGATGGCGCTGCTGGCCTCTGAGTTTGGTGAGCGCCCGGAATCACCAGACGTGGTTAAGGCAGCCACAGCCGTGGAGATGGTTCATGTAGCCACGCTCTACCACGACGATGTCATGGATGAAGCAGACCGCCGTCGCGGTGTGGAATCTGCTAATTTTCGGTGGACCAACTCGGTGGCTATCTTGGCCGGCGATGCGCTGTTGGCGCACTCCTCGCGTCTGATGAGCCAGCTCGATACGCATACCGTTGAGCATTTTGCGGAAACCTTCGAAGAACTCGTCACCGGCCAAATGCGCG
This sequence comes from Corynebacterium sp. BF-R-2, assembly GCF_024586525.1. Classification (NCBI taxonomy): domain Bacteria; kingdom Bacillati; phylum Actinomycetota; class Actinomycetes; order Mycobacteriales; family Corynebacteriaceae; genus Corynebacterium; species Corynebacterium sp. BF-R-2. The sequence goes on from NZ_JAMFTP010000003.1 coordinate 34,378, forward strand.
AAACCATTGGCGCTGGTGAGGCGAACGCAGTGGAACACTACACGGCGGTCATTCGGGAAAAGACCGCGGTGCTCATCGCGTCCGCCGGTTACCTGGGTGCCTACCACGCGGGTGCTGGCCCAGAGCAGTGCGAGGCGCTGCGTCAGATCGGCGCTGCCGTGGGCATGATTTTCCAGATTGTCGATGACATCATTGACATCTTCTCCGACCCCGAAGAATCCGGAAAGACCCCGGGAACCGACCTGCGTGAGGGCGTGTTCACCCTTCCGGTTCTCTATGCCTTGGAGGAAGAAGGTGACGTGGGGGACGAGCTGCGTGGCCTGCTGACAGGCCCACTGACTGAGGATGCCGCCGTTGAGCGTGCGATCGAACTTCTCTGGAAGTCGACCGGTCGGGACAAGGCCATGGCTGATGTCAACGCCTACCTGCGCGTGGTGGAGGACCAGCTGTCGCTGTTACCGGAATGCACGGCGAGTGAAGCGCTGCGTCAGCTCGCGGATTACACCGTGCAGCGCGTGGGTTAAATAGGCTTCCTGCCAGCTGATTTGCATCGAGGGCGGGGCTTCGTAGTAAAGTACATAACCGCACTCAAGAGTGCATGCCAGGTTGCCCGAGCGGCCAAAGGGAGCGGACTGTAAATCCGCCGGCATTGCCTTCAGAAGTTCGAATCTTCTACCTGGCACAGAATGAGTCCCGCAGACGTTAGAAAGCGTCTGCGGGATTTTTGCGTTGCGGACTTGGGGCGAATTCTCAGCCTCAATCTGGCCTCGACCTTGGGGAGATGGGCTTAGTGTGTGCGGGGCGGGGTCTAGTGGTCGTGATGACGCAACGCTTACAGGCTGTAAGGGCTTAAAAACATCGGGTGCGCTGGCGATTTGTGTTGTTTGAGCGTTTCGGGTTAATCTTTTCAAGGCTTCAACGAGAGCACAGCGGAGATAATCCGTGACTCAAAGAGGCTGTGCCCCCTTAGCTCAGTCGGCAGAGCGTTTCCATGGTAAGGAAAAGGTCGACAGTTCGATTCTGTCAGGGGGCTCCATTCATGTTTCCAGACATGTCTGGGAAGTGAATATGGCGGTGTAGCTCAGTGGTAGAGCAAGCGACTCATAATCGCTGTGTCGCGAGTTCAATTCTCGCCATCGCTACCGGGAAAGAAAAGCGCCCGCCCCGTGGGCGCTTTTTTACTACCGACTCCCAGCCTTACACGGCAGGTGGTTTCCATGAAGGATCACCGTTCTGGTAGGGTTGTGCGTTGTCCCAAAGGGGACACGCAAAGGGGCGTGGCGCAATTGGTAGCGCAACGGTCTCCAAAACCGTAGGTTGCAGGTTCGAGTCCTGTCGCCCCTGCCACATCATTTCCAAGGAGGTTCTCGCCGTGAGCGATGAAAAGCAGCCGAGCACCGGGTCCGCGCGCCCAACCGGCAAGCGTCAGCTCTCTGGCGCAGCAACCACCTCTACTGAGTCCTACAACGACAAGCGCGTCGTGCGTGTCGAGGATAAGAAGCAAGAATCTGCTGGCGGCTCTGTGGCGTCCTTCCCGGGCGAGGTCGCTTCTGAAATCAAGAAGGTTGTCTGGCCCACCGGTAAGGAAATGGTCCAGTACGTTCTCGTGACCTTCGCCTTCCTCATTATTCTCACCGCGTTGGTGTGGGGCGTGGACACGCTTACCGGCCTCGGAGTTGAAGCAGTCCTCGCGCCTTAGTAGAATCACCTACATACTTTCATCCCGCCGAATCCCACCTGGGGAACGGCGGGATACTTTTTGCCCTAGCCACGCCGAGTACCCTGGTGGTGACTAGACGGATTAACATGAAGATGGAGCAGACAATGAGCGACGAAACCACCGGCACTTCCCTTGAGCAGGCCATGATCGACAACGTCCAAGACCAGGCCTCCGAGGCTGTGGAAGCAGCCGAGGTTAATGCTGAGGAACCCACTGACGCTGTAGCCACCTCCGAGGCCGCTGGCGCCTCTGAGGTTACTGACGCTGCTGCTGAGGAGCCTCAGGAACAGCAGGATGAGCTGTCCCCTGAGGAGAAGGAGGCTGCCGAGAAGGAGGCTGCGACGAAGGCAGCGGAGGCCGCGTTGGGAGGCAGCGGTGAGGGCGAGGAGACGTCGGAAAGCGCATCTGCGGATACCGCCGCAGCAGATGCTGAGTACAAGACCCGCCTGCGTGCCTTTACCCGCGAGCTGAAGAAGCAGCCGGGCCAGTGGTACATCATTCAGTGCTACTCCGGCTATGAAAACAAAGTGAAGACCAACCTGGACATGCGTGCCCAGACCCTCGAGGTAGAGGACTCCATCTTCGACGTCGTCGTGCCAGTCGAGCAGGTGATTGAAAAGAAGGACGGCAAGAAGAAGGTTGTGAAGCGTAAGCTGCTGCCGGGTTACGTGCTTGTGCGCATGGAGCTTAACGACGCCGCGTGGTCCGTCGTCCGCGATACCCCGGGCGTAACCTCCTTCGTGGGCAACGAAGGCAATGCTACTCCGGTGAAGATCCGCGATGTGGCCAAGTTCCTCATGCCGAACGATGCCACCGTGGATCCCGAGAGCTCGGCTGCTGATTCCGAAGGCGAGCAGGTCGTCGCTATGCCGGAGAAGGAGGCCGCTAAGGCGTACGCCCACGACTTCGAGGTGGGCGAGGCAGTCACCATCCTGTCTGGTCCGCTGGCGTCGGTGTCCGCCACTATTTCAGAAATCGACCCGGAAACCGGCAAGATGCAGGGCTTGGTGTCCATCTTTGGCCGCGAGACCCCGGTGGAGTTGTCCCCGACGGAGATCGAGCGCATCTCCTAAAAAGCGATTTTGTGCTGGGCGCACGGTGTTCTAAACTTGAACGCCGTGCGCTTTTGTGCATGTTTAAACGTTCATCCTCCGGTGGCCCACGCTGCGTGGGCATCCGGACGGGGTGCTGTTATTCATCGTGGCGGCACCTCGGTACCACGAGGAAAGAGGTAATTCGATGGCTCCCAAGAAGAAGGTTACCGGCCTGATCAAGCTCCAGATCGAGGCAGGCGCTGCTAACCCGGCTCCGCCGGTTGGTCCGGCACTCGGTGCCCACGGCGTCAACATCATGGAGTTCTGCAAGGCCTACAACGCTGCGACCGAGTCCCAGCGCGGCAACGTCGTGCCGGTGGAAATCACCGTCTACGAGGACCGTTCCTTCGACTTCAAGCTGAAGACCCCGCCGGCAGCGAAGCTCCTGCTCAAGGCTGCGGGCATCAAGAAGGGCTCCGGCGTTCCGCACACCGACAAGGTCGGCTCCGTGACCTGGGATCAGTGCAAGGAGATTGCACAGACCAAGTTCGAGGACCTCAACGCTCGTGACATCGACAACGGCGCCCGCATCATCGCTGGTACCGCTCGCTCCATGGGCATCACCGTTGACGGCATCCCGGCTAAGTAAATATCGCTTTTAATGCGCACTACGTCCCCGTAGTGCGCGTGGTAGGGCCAGCTACGGCCCGCTTCGACCACATCAATCCAAGAAAAGGAATTGCATCATATGAGCACCAAGTCCAAGGCATACAAGGCTGCCGCTGAGCTGGTAGACCGCTCCCGCCTCTACCGCCCGATCGAGGCCGCCAAGCTGGCCAAGGAGACCGCCTCCAAGAACTTCGACGCCACCGTAGACGTTGTCTTCCGTCTCGGCGTTGACCCGCGTAAGGCTGACCAGCTGGTTCGCGGTACCGTTTCCCTGCCGAACGGCACCGGTAAGGACGTCCGCGTCGCCGTCTTCGCTGAGGGCGACAAGGCTGAGGAAGCTAAGGCTGCTGGCGCCGACATCGTTGGTACCGACGAGCTGATCACCGCCATCAACGAGGGCAACATCGATTTCGACGTTGCTATCGCTACCCCGGACCAGATGGCCAAGGTTGGCCGCGTTGCCCGCGTCTTGGGCCCGCGTGGTCTCATGCCGAACCCGAAGACCGGCACCGTCACCGCTGACGTGACCAAGGCTGTTGCTGACGTCAAGGGCGGTAAGATCTCGTTCCGCGTGGACAAGGCTTCCAACCTGCACGCCATCATCGGTAAGGCTTCCTTCGACGCTGAGAAGCTGGCTGAGAACTACGGCGCGCTGTACGACGAGATCATTCGTCTCAAGCCGGCCTCCGCCAAGGGCATCTACGCCAAGAAGATCACCATCTCCACCACTTCCGGTCCGGGCATCCCGGTCGACGCTTCCGTGGAGAAGAACTACACCGAGTAAATCGGTCTGGCGCATCGCGCTAATTGACAAAGGGCTTCGAGGTTTACCCTCGGAGCCCTTTTCCTTTGCCCAGCCAGTCCCGTGGAGATAGCGGCTGCGATCTCTAGGCGTCGATATCGTCCGGCGCCCAGCCCCGGCCGTCTGCGTCCAGGTAGACATTGCGTGCTAACGGAATCTGGTGAGAGGCAGACTCCAAAATATGCATGAAGTAACCGGCGGTGTTAGGGATAGCGAGGGTATCGCCCACCGCAATGCCCTTGGGGAAATCGAGCTCGCGGCGCAAGATGACTTCATCTTCGATGCAATAGGCCCCCACCACGAACCCGGTGCGCGGTTCCCGGCCCACCGCACCGAGGTCTCCGGCAGTGGGTACGAGGAGCGGGTCGAGCAAGATATCATCCGCCGCGGTACGGCACTGGGTGCGGTTCATGGCGGCGCCGATGAGGGGCAGGCCGTCGGAGCGCTCTTTGAGGAAGCTGACCTCAGCGAGAATGATGCCGCAGCCATCGAGCAGGCTGCGTCCCGGCTCCAAGTGAAGAGAAATTTTTCGCTCGCCCAAGGCGCGGCCGGCAGGGCCAAACCCGGCCACCTCACCAGAAAGGAGTTGGTCTAACCACTGGCCGCGGGTGGGTGTCTGCCAGAAGGGGTAGGTATTTGAGAGCGGGTCGGACTTCCAGGTGAACGGCTCACCGGTGCCGGCGCGCTGGGCTGCGATGCGCTCCTGGTAATACTCCCATTGCCCGCGGGATTCGAGGTAGCTCATGGGAACACCGCCGCCGATATCGATGAAGGAAGCAGGCTGGCCGGCCGCGCGGAGGTGCTCGATGAGGGCGATGGCCTCCGCGAGCGCGGTGCGGCGGTCCGATTCGCTATAGCCATGCAGGTGTACGTGGACGCCGTCAGCGTGGATGGTTTCGGGCCAGGCATGGCTTTGCCATGCGTGGAGGAGTTCACCGAAGCGCGTCGGCGGGAGGTTATCCGGGTTGGGAGCAAGGCGCGGTGCTACGTGTGCGGTGTGGTGGAGGGCCTTGGCAAGGGCAGCGATGCGCATAGCCTCCGCGCGCGAATCGCAGGAAATGGTGACTCCGCGGTCGATAGCTAGGCGAAGCAGCGCGTCGGTCTTAATAGCTGCGCTGAGGATAATCCGATCGGGTGCAACACCACGGTTAAGCACTTGGCGCAGCTCATTTTCACTGGCGACGTCCACGCCCAGGCCAGCCTCGCGGGCGGCGTCGACGAAGCACAAGGCTTTATTGGCTTTACGAGCGAAAAATACCTGGGTGTCCACGCCATGAGAGGCGCCGGCATCGAGGAGCTCTTGGGCGTTGCGGTGTAACGGTGCAGGGTTGAGCACATTAACGGGCGAACCATATTCGGAGGTGAGGCGGGAAACTTGCTGTGGGTCACCCACCAATTTTGACATCCATTCTTCCCACCGGGCGCGCAGCGCAACGGTGCCATGAACGGGTAGCGGGGTGGTGTAGTGGGTCATGGATTTCCTACTTTCTCTGCCCAGCGGGGGATGTCATCGTGCATGGAACGGTTCAACGAGTCATGGCCGGGAAGCTCCAGCTCATTCATGCGGCCGATTTCCACGACGCCGGGGACATCGTGGAAAGGGGAGGGGGTGGCTTGGGGAGCTACGGTGGCATCGATAAGCAGGTCAATGTCACCTTGTGTGCGCCAAAGGTCAATTTGGTCCGGGGCGGCGAGGTAGCGGGTATCTACCACGCCTGTGCGGATGAGCTCGAGCAGGCGCCGCGCGGTGACTGGGGGTGGGCCAAACGCCACGCGCTCGAGAGTGCGCGAGAGCTCACGGAAGCCGGGCATGGGGCCATGAGCCTTGTGCCAGTCCACGCATTCTTGAAAGAGCCCCCGAAACGCCGCACCCACAGCCGCCGCCGGGGTAAGGGGCCCTGTGCCCTCAGCGGCTCGGAGGGAGGCGTCCAGTTCTGCGACGGCATCACCGGAAAAATCGTGGCCGTCGAGCACTGCAGCCAGGTCCCCGGTGGAAAACTCACCCATCGATCCGGCGGCTGCCAGGAGGATGTCGCGCAATTCATCGGCATTGTGCACGCCGGCACAGGCGCGCCTTACATGGGCCGGGATCTCGGGCTGCGGCGTGCCCGGCGCGGGTTTGACCTCCATAAAACGCCCGCTGCGGCTTACTGGGAAGATGACCTCGGAGGTATCGCCGTACAGCAGGCAAACATCGATGAAGCTCAAGGCAGCACCGCGCACCCCAATCCGTCGCGGGGCACTGGGCAAATCGGCGCCGAAGTAGAGTCCGGTGACCGGAACGCGGGAAGGCTCGTGGACTAAGGCACCGGGGTGGAGGTGATCGTGGCCGGTGCAGACGAGGACTTCGTCGAAGGGCGAGCCATCGACGATGAACCCGCCGTCAGCGGCAGACACCGAACTCACACACTGGGGTAGGTGTCGAATGCGCACGTGCTGCGGGGCGCGGTGCAGGGCAGCAGCCCACGTATCGGCCAAGAATTGCCCCACCTGCGCGCGTGGCGGGAAGGCATCGGTGGTGGATTCCCCGCGGCGGGTACGCCAAGCGTTGAAGCTATCGTGTGCGGTGGTGACGATGGCGCAATTGACGTTAAGGCGCCACTGCGGCGGCTGCTGCGGGCGATACACCGCGCCGGCGCCGGCGGGGTAGGGATCAAAGACGGTGATATCCACGGGGATGCCGGCGCGCCCGATGAGCTCTTCTACGGCCCACAGCCCGCGTGGGCCGCCGCCGATGATGGCGATGCGGCGGGAAGGTTCCTGCGAGCTCACTCTGAATCCTCTTCGACGCGCGCGGCGAGCTCGGGAGGAGAGATATCGAAATGCTCGCAGACCCAGGAATCGTTGTAGATGGTATCGAGGTAAGGCTGGCCACCGTCGTGGAGTACAGCCACGACCTCCGCACCGGCCGGAAGGGTAGGCGCGAGACGCTGGAATGCTGCGATGACCGCGCCGCCGGAGGCCCCAGGCAGAAGGCCTTCGGCCTGGGCGAGGCGACGGGCTGCCACAATGGCATCCAGATCGGGCACACGCTCGACTGAGGACGGCGAGAATTTGGTGGATAGATCGGTGACAATGCCAGCGCCATAGCCCGGCAGCATGCGGGTGCCGCGCTGGCCCCCAAACAGCACGGAGCCTTCGGCATCGACACCGATGGTCTCCGTATCAGCACCAAGCTCAGTGAGCTTGCGGACGCAGCCGCCGAGAGTGCCGGTGGTGCTCATAGCGACGAGCAAGTGGGTGGGCGCCTGTCCGAGCTGGTACATGATTTCCGTCATCGTGCCTTCGGCGTGGGCGTAAAAGGCGGCCTCGTTGGAGTACTGGTTGAGATTGAAAGAATCGGGGATCTCTTCTAGAAGCTCGGCCACGCGGGTGCGGCGAGCGGTGAGCCAATCGCCGGTTTCCGGGTCCGGGTGATCCAGTAATTCTACGTGGGCGCCGTAGGCCCGCATCGTGGCCACGGTGGAGGAATTGACGCGAGGATCGACCACGCAGTGGAATTTCATACCCGCAAGTGGGGCCTGGCGGGCCAGCGCCATGCCAAGGTTGCCCGAGGAAGACTCCACCAGGGTGGATCCGGGGCCTATGTCGCCGGCGCCAAGCGCGGCTTGGATGAGTGCGCGTGCGGTGCGGTCCTTGGCGGATCCGCCCAGGTTGAATTGCTCTAGCTTGAGGTAGAGGTGCACATCGGTACGGGGATTAATGGCATCCACGCGCATCAGCGGGGTATGGCCAATAGGTGGTTGGGCTTGAGAATGAATCCGTGGGCTCATCATTAATACCATGGTAGACCTCTGCCTGCGGCTTTTGTTGCCGGCTTGTTCTTTGATCTATGCATAGGCATCGAGCGCAGCTTTGCGCGATTCCTTGAGATCCATAATTGGCGGCGCGGACAATGCGGGTACCCAGCGGCGAACATAGTCGCCGTCGGGAACAAAGCGCTTGGCCTGCGTTTCGGGGTTGAAGATGCGAAAGAAGGGCGCGGCATCATCGCCGCAGCCGGCAACTCACTGCCAATTAAAGGGGTTGGAGGCGGCATCGGCATCCACCAAGGTGTCCCAAAACCATTCCTCGCATAGGCGCCAGTGAATGCCCAGGTTCTCCGGGAGGAACGAGCCCACCACCATGCGCACGCGGTTGTGCTATCAGTGTTAACGGCGTCAAGGCCTCCGCTCGCTTGCGAGCGGGGGTCTTTCCCGTTTCTAGTGCTGGATTTGCACAGGGTAAAGGCACTTTTTTCACTAACAGGCAATTGGCAGGTTGGTGGTATGGCATTACAAGGAACGTGCCGCATAATAATCCTGTGCGTTTGAGAGAGGCGCATGAGAGATAGAGAGAACACCCTGAGTCTTGCAGGGCGGGCGGCGTGAGAAACCGCCTGATAACCAAGACCCCTTGCAACGCGGGTCCCGGTTTTCCGGGGCCCGCGTTGTGCTGTCTCAGTCTCGGCCCGGCTTAAGGGACATTTCGTGTGGATTTGCACGCGTGGGGATTGAGGGTGTGAATCCCACTGTCGTGGGTTTGATGAGGTAGTCGATGTTGCGGAAGCTTTGGCATCGGCGTGCGTTGTGCTCCGTACGTTGTTTCAAAAACGGGTTTCATCAAACGGAACAAAACCTGGGACACTTCATATCCCACCCCAGGCCTAATGACTTGGGTGCAGCGGCAACGCTCATCCGATTTAGGCAGAGTCGTTGCAGGATCCAGTGGGTCACCTGGTCCGTGGTCTTTGAATTGTCGGGCGCGCAGGCAAGGCCAGCACGGAAGATCTTCTGCAAGCAACGCTTGTTGGTGCACCGGTAGCGTGGAAGGCGCACATGAAGTTGTTGGGTGGCCGACGATGGGCAGATCGACCAGGCTGCGGATGACGTGGTCGCGGAATACTCCAGGCTGCCCGCAGGTAGGGCATTCATTGATCGGCTCGACGGGTTCGGCTTCAATAACAGTGACGTCACCGTTTTCTGTGGCACCGGTGATAGTAGTTCCTAGTTTTGCGGTGCGGCAGATGGTATCGACGATGACATTTCCGTTAGGCTGCACAGTAGGTCCTTAGTTTTGTACGGATGGATTAGATACCTTTTTCCTACAAAGCCAAGGACCCCAATATCTTGTGCCACGCCCGAACCCCCGGCGAACTAATCAATGCACTCTAAAACCGGAAGAGCCCTTTTAGTACTACTGGTGGATTTCGGTTTTGGTGGGGATTAACGCCGCCGGCTTCGGTTTTTCCGTTGAGGAGGTCGTTGACTACTTCCCGATGGTGAAATGGGTCGATGGTGAGGTAGAGAGGAACCAGTCACCTGGAAGAGATCGATCCAGTCGTTGGTGTGCAATCTGGGAGGTAGGGTCGCGGGGTCGATTCCTCGCGAGCGCAACCATGATTGTGTTTCTGAACGTGATGAAAACAACCCTGCCCTTCGGAGAATTTCCCCTATCCCGCGTCCCCGGGCAGTGAAAACGGTGTGCACCATCGCCTGAAAGGCTTTGCGCTGCTCTATCGGAATCTTCGGGTCACCCACCCGGCGGATCACTAAGATCCCCCCGTCAACGTTTGGCTGTGGCCGGAAAGCAGGCCTTGGTACCCGAGAACCCAGGTGAAATGTGAACCATGGGGACCACTGAGCCGTCATCATCGTGCTTGCGCCTACCCCGGCCCGGCGGCGAGCGACTTCCCACTGCATGAGGAGTACAGCGTCAGTCCATGCTGGCGCATGCAGCAACTTTCGAAGAATGGCAGTGGTGAGGTGAAAGGGAATGTTTCCCACAATGACGCAGGGAGTGGCGGGTAACCGGAAGTTAAGGAAATCATCATGGACCACTTCGACCGCCGCCGAGGAGGTTTCTTGTGTGATTTTGGCAGCTAGTTTTGCGTCCACTTCAACTGCCGTTATCGCCCTCCCCAAGTGGGCCATCGGGTGAGTGAGGGCACCGCTTCCTGGTCCGATCTCAATGATGGGGCCGGAGGTTTGTTTCACAAGGTCGATGATGGAGTTGATGATCTTGTGGTTGGTGAGAAAATTTTGGCCATGCTCGTGACGGCCGTGTCCGTATGCAGACATCAGGTGTGCTCCTTGGATTTGAAAGGGAGCCGGGCATGACAAATAGCCGCCCGGCTAAAGGACCGGAGCGGTTTTTAACCTACGGGGTAGGAAACCGCCTTAGCGGTTGGTGCGCAACCGCAAGAAAGCGGTACCTGAAATCAACATGGGTCTAATTATATCCATTTAAAGGGTTAAGGGTCAAAATGTGTGTCTGGCTCGGCGTGTCGCGTTAAGGGGCATTTCGTGTGGATTTAGGCGCGTCCGGCCCAGCCTTTTCTTACTCCTAAGCTGGGGTTCCATTCGTTGTCGATGCCGGTGTCGTATGTGGCGGGTCGCCCGTCTGGGTGGCCACGGCGTTTAAGTTCTTCTTTCGTCCAGGCTGCGCGCGCTGCTTTTTCTCCTTGGCGTCCGAAGTCTTGTTGCTTGGCTATTTCCAGTGGCGGCACGGGGTCTTCGGTGTGGGTGTAGAGCCACCAGTCCATGGTGATGCGCTGATGCTCATCGAACATGCCGCGATGATTGCCCGCTAAGTCTTTGAGCTGTTTGTTGATGCCGCCTTCCAGCAGGTTTGTGGTGGCTTTTAAGTCCTGGGTGAGGCCATCAGGCGGGGTCAGGAAGGCAAATAGGTGTCCGGCGTGGATGAGCTTTTCTAGCCGCTTTAGAGCCCTGCGGGCGTTGCGGTGGGTGTACCACCATTTCTGGTTGGGGCTGACCCATTTCGGTACTTGGCCTGCCGGTATAGCACTGCGGTAGGTGCGCTGTTTAAGCCAATCAGCAAAGGTGATGCGGGTGTGGTGGACTGCAGCTGTAAACCGTGCAGCATCTTCGGGATTGCGTACCTGGACGAGCATGTAGCCCAGCTTTCGGATTGCTTTATGGGCTGGGTGAATCGGGTTGCGGCTGATATCAGCAAAGGTGTTGCGCTGGACGTGAACAAGACAGCGCTGGATGGCAACGTCGGGCCATTTAATGCGCAGTGCTTTTAATGCTCCGCCTGCCCCGTCGGTGGTCACGATGAGTGGTTGAGCGATTTTGTCGAGCAGTTTTAAGTACTCGTATGAGGTTTCACGCAGGCACCAATGCCAGGCGATGACGTGTGTATCGGTGCAGGCTACCAGCAGGCATTTCTTGTGAAAGTAGGTGCCGTCGATAAAGACCTGGTCGTAGACACGATAGGGGTCAGTAGACGTGGGCACGGTGATAAACCACAAAAGCTTGAACCACCGGGTCAAAGTTCGTCTGGTCACCCCAAGCCGTTTAGCTAAATGGTCTGCGGATTCGCCGGAAAGAATCCAGTCGATAAAGATTTTGAAGTGTCGAATCTCGCTGGTGTGTACCCGGGGATTAATCGATGATGCGTTGCACTGAGGGCATAGCCAGCGTTGGGTTCCTGCCGCGGTTTTGCCGTTCTTAACCAGTAAGTGGCCGCACATGTCACACGACGGCCGATTCCTATTAGCCATAGGAATTGGCCTTACCTCACCAGCAGCAGCCCTCCTACCACAGACCTAGGACTATCCGGTGTTGATTTCACCGATCGGGCTGTTGGAACCGATTACAAAGCAAGATCGCCGCATTATCCCAGGCTGTTTCAGGAATCCGTATCGATTTATCCACACGAAATGTCCCTTAAGCCCTCGGCCCTGGGTGGGGCTGAAGCCTGAACTGAGCCAAGTTCGTTGGACCGGATGGTGGGGCAGCGGTGCTGAGGGGGTAAGGATAGCGGGGTAGCGGTTCTGGGGACAGAACCGTGGTGCACGATGGTTCTAGCTAAAAGGTTTTAGTCAGATGGTTTTCTTGGGGGCAAACAAACCATCTGGAGTAGCGATGACGGTTCGTTTGGGGTCAGGTGAGCCTTTCGAATGAAACCTTCTGATGGGAACCATCTGGAAACGCATTGTGCTGCTTTTAGTCCACTGCCAATTAGTGCACGCGGTCTTTTGTTCTGCGGTGGACTCGGCCCTCATGCCGTCTCAGCCCTCATGCAGGCTCGGCATACGGATATGTGGCGGGCTGGAGGAGGGCCGTCCTCGTGTTATGGCGCGTGCAGAGGGGGTTAAGGCCGCGGCTTTCCTTGAATCCAGTAGACGGACCAGATGACGTCTTCGCGCGGAACGCCCCAGTAGTGCACGGCTAGTGAGCGCACAGCTTTGGCGAGATCCCCTTCACCGGACACCCATACCGAATCCGGTGCAGTATCCGCGGTGAAGCGGGAGCCGAGAAGTTGTCTGGCGCGTGTGCAGTGTTCGCCGTGTGGAGCCAGGACCATGGTGAGCGAGCGAACTTTGTCGCGCCACGCTTCTTCAAAGCCGTCTTCAACTTCGGCATCGTCGGCGATCATGGCAACGACGTCGACGCTGTCCAAGGTTTCCGGTGAACAGGCTTCGTAGTGCTCCAAGATATGCCGCAGGGCCGGTAGGGCGGAGGCGTCCGCAAGCAACAGCTGTGACTTCTTAGGCGCCTGCCATCGTGCTTGCCCGGTATATATTCCAGCGCTATCCCCGGGTTGGGCGTTGAGGATCCAGCGTGAGCCCGGGCCATTATCGCCGTGAGTCACCACGTCGACATCGATGGTGCACGCTTTCTGGTTGAGCTTGCGAATTGTGTACCAGCGCAATGCTGGGCGAATGTCGTCGGGCAATCGGGTGACGGCGGCGCGAACATTGGCATCGTCGACCGGGAAGGGTGAAAATTCCTGCTTGTCTTGGGGCATGAGGAGCCCAAAATACTCGTCAGGCCCGGCTAAGAGGTAGTCACCAAAAGCCGGCGAGTGAAAAGTTAAACGGTGCAGCCGCGGCTTGAGGCGGGTGTTCCCGGTGAGGGTGACGGGCAATAGGCGGTGATGCGTCAAGGGAAGCGTTCCTAGGTGGGAGGGAAATTTGTCACCATTATAGAGAAGAAGTTAGGCTAGCCTCAAATAAGTTAGGAGCCCGTTAATGTGCGTGCTCCTTCCCTGTGAAGGAAAGGTTTAATCCATGGTTGCTATCAACCGGCGCGCGAAAACCGTGCTCGCTATTGTCTCAGCGGCAGCGATTGCTTTAGCGGGGTGCTCGCGCGGAAGTGGCGAGGACAGCGCGGGTGCGGACAGTGCCGAGGAGGTGCGCGTTGCCAGCCTGGGGCTCGGTGATGCCGATACCGTGCTGGCACTCGGAATCACTCCGATTGCCGTGGCGCCGTGGGGTTCGCAAGGCGACGGTGATGGCTCCGGCGTTGGCCCCTGGGCGAAGGAACTTTTGGGTGATGCCCAGCCCGAGGTGATTTATAACACCGCTTCCGGTTTCACGGCAGAGGTTCTTGAACAGGTCACGGCCTCGGATCCCACACAGATCATCGCCGTGAACCAAGCTGTGGATCAGGAGGCGAAGAAATCCCTCGAGGATATCGCCCCGCTGACCGTGAAGCCCGAAGGTTTCGAAGACTGGCAGATTCCCTGGGAGGAGCAAGTTAAGACCATCGCCTCCGCCGTGGACAAGGAAGAGGAGGGGGAGAAGCTCATTGACCAAGCGGAGGACGCCTTAGAGCAGTTCAAGAACTCTCACCCGGAGCTGCAGGGCAAACGAGCAGCCATCGTCATGCCCTATGAAGGGAAGCTGGGCCTCTACACAGCAGAGGACGGCCGCGGCCAGTTCATCGAATCTCTCGGCTTTGACATTCCGCAGGAACTGCAGGGTGATGGCTCCAGCTTTTTCGTGGACTATGCCCCAGAAAACTACTCCCAGCTCAACAACGTGGACTACCTGTTCGTCTTGGATTACAACGGCGCGGCCGATGAACTCAAGAAGGACTCCACGTTCCAGGGCCTCGACGTGGTCAAGGATGGCCGTGTTCGCTACCTGGACACGGACACCGGCAATGCGATGAGCATGCCAAATCCGCTGACGATCCCGTGGGCCGTCAACAAGTTCGAAGAGAAGCTCTAAGTGCTCGCACTACCGAGGAAGGCTGACGCTATCCACGGTGCTGCGGGCACACACCACGGCGACAAGGCAGCCACACTGGACTCGCGGGGGAGGAGCCGCGCGCGGCTGACCACGGCACTCGTTATTGCGACCCTTCTCCTTTTCCTGTGCTCGCTAGTAGTGGGGTCCAGGACTATCCCGTTGCCTGATCTGTTCTCTGTACTTCTTCACGGGGGCGAAGCAGACATCGAGAATATCGTGTGGGATTTGCGTATCCCCCGCACGTTCGTGGCCTACTTTGCGGGTGCTGCCATCGCAGTATCGGGTGTAATCGCCCAGTCCTGGACTAGAAATCCCCTGGCTGATCCGGGCTTCATCGGTATCACTGCGGGAGCCTCGTTCCTTGTAGCTCTCGGGACAACACTAGGAATCGCGACCTCAACCGGGATGCGGACAGCGCTCGCCCTCCTCGGCGCTGGCTTGGCCACGGCATTAGTGCTGGGTGTGTCCCGCAGGTTTCAGGATCCTTTGACGCTGGTCTTAGTCGGCGCAGGTGTTGCTGCTGCCTTGAGCTCTGGCGCCATGCTGATCGGCCTATATTCCACGGATGTTCTCGACAGCATGCGTCGGTGGACCATCGGCTCCACGTTTGGGCGCGGCCCAGAAGATGTCGCCATCGCAGGTGCCGGACTGCTTGTCGGTTTTATCATCGCCGCACGTGTGGCGCGCCCGCTCGATCTCTTGGCAATGGGGAAGGAATCCTCGGTTGCTCTAGGTGGTTCTCCCACATTGGCGCGACGCGGCGCTGCCTTGAGCATCGTTGTCTTAGCGGGATGTGCTACTGCGGCGACGGGGCCCATTGCCTTCGTCGGGTTTGCCATTCCGCATCTGCTGCGCCGGTTCACGGGACCAGAAGTTACCGCTATGATTGCTCCGGCCGCATTACTCGGTGGTTGCTTCGTACTTGCTGCGGATATCCTCGGCCGGCTGATCGCGGGTCCATCAGAGTTAGAGATGTCCATTGTCTTGGCCTTTGTGGGTGCACCATTTCTCATCTGGGCCGTACACCGTGGGGAGCACACGCTATGAGTGGGCGGGTGAAGGGGGACGTCGTCAAGCACTTGCGTTCTCAAGAACGACAGCGCCGGACAGGGATATGGATGGCCACCTGCTTCTTTATTCTGGTCGCAGCAAGCTCCTATGTTCTCCTGCTGGGCCAAGGCCCCATGGACTTGAGCCCGGGGCGGGTTTTGGAGATTCTCAACGGCGGGGGAAGCCGAAGTGAAATTCGCGTTGTTTGGGACCTGCGTATGCCGGTAGCGCTAGCGACCCTCATCGTGGGCGCCGCGCTCGGGCTGGCGGGCTCGTGGACGCAGTCTATGTCTCGCAATCCGCTGGCCTCGCCCGATATCCTTGGCGTGACTGGTGGCGCGTCGGTCATGGTGATCATCGGAACGGTACTCTCCCGGCCTCTCCTCGCTGAGGGGCTCTCCATGTTCTGGTGGCGGGCGGCACTCGCGCTGCTGGGCGCGGTGCTAGCAGCCATCCTGCTCGTGGCACTTGGGGGAATCGGTACGAGCAACCGCATCGTCATCGTCGGAATCGCGCTGTCACTTCTGTTCCAAGCCCTCGTGGCATATCTGTTGCGCGCTGCCCAGCTCCTCCGTGCGGCGCAGTCCCAGCTCTGGTTGGCGGGAACCACAGGGTTTGTACGGATGGATGTCATCATTCCTCTGCTCGTGGGGTTGGCACCATTCGTAGTTCTCGGCGTGTGGTGTGCTCGGGAGCTGCCGCTCCTTGCACACGATGATCTCTCGGCCCTTTCCCTTGGGGTCAACATCACGCGAACACGCACGCTCCTGCTGGTGGCAGCTACGGGCATCTGCGCGGTGACCGTATCCGTGGCCGGTCCCATTGGTTTCATCGCGCTTCTGGCCCCGCACGTGGGGCGCATTGTTGCCCGAACACCCACGCCGGTGCCCCTGGTCTCCTGCGCTGCCGGCGCCGCCTTGTTGAGTGTATGCGCTGTCATTGCTGGATTGCTGCCGATGGACGCTCCCGTAGGCGCTGTCTCCTCCATCATCGGAGGGGGCGCCCTGGTCATCTTGGTGTGGAACGCCGCACGGCGGAGAGGATAAAAAGCTTGTGAAAGACAGAGAAATTACAGCTACCGGTATTCATGCCGGCTATAAGGACGGGGAAGACATCCTGTCCGGCGTTGACCTAGTGGCCCGCCCGGGTGAAATCACCACGCTCATTGGCCCCAATGGCTGCGGCAAGTCCACGCTGCTGAAGACCTTGTCTAAGATTCTTCGCCCGCGGCAGGGGCGCGTGCGCATCGGCGAGCTAGACGTGCACGCCATGAGCCCGAAAGAAGCAGCTGCCCACGTGGCGCTTCTTCCGCAGCAGCCGACGGCACCGGACGGGCTGCGGGTGGGCGAGCTCGTCGCGCGCGGCCGCTACCCGCACCTGGGCCGCGGGCGGGGACTGTCCGCGAAAGACCGCGACATCATCGCGCAGGCTTGCGTGGAGACGGGTATTATGGACTTCATCGACCGTGACATCGCGGCACTGTCGGGCGGCCAACGCCAGCGCGTGTGGCTAGCGCTTGCTTTGGCGCAGGACACGCCAGTGCTGCTTCTTGACGAACCCACCACCTTCCTCGACCCAGCCCACGCCATTAGCGTTTTAGAGCTTGTGCGCAAACAAGCCAATGCAGGGAAAACGGTCGTCGTCGTGTTGCACGATCTTATGTTGGCCGGTCAGTACTCTGACACCATGGTGGTCATGAACAACGGTGAGGTCATCGCGCAGGGAACTCCCCGCCAGGCGTTGACGAAAGAAGTGCTGGCGGCCGCGTATGGCATCGGCGTTGAAATCTGGGATGACCCGCGAAGCGACGCCCCCGTCATCGTTCCGCGTGGAGTGCTCGGCACGCCAACAACCCCATAAAGAAACCCGAGTACAAAGCCCTCAGGGGAGCGATTTGGAGTTTGCCCAGCTCGGGTTGTAAAGTACCTAGCGAAGTTTGAACGGCCCACGGAGGTCGAGTCAAAGTTCACCGAAGACCGTCGGTCATCCGGATTTACGGATCGAAGGTTCCTCATCCACGAGGGCGGCCCACGCAGGAGACACTTTGCGAATTACCGCGGATTTCCGCGCGCGCCCTGTGCTCTTGCACGGGGCTTTTGTTGTTTCGGTCGCCATCTCCGGCGGCTGGGGCAGGAAGAGTCCCGGCGGAAAACACAATAAATGTTTCGAAAGGAGGCGAAGTAGAAAATGGCAAACCCGAAGAACACTGCAGACCTGGCAAAGCTAAAGGAGAAGCTCGATGGTGCTCACTCCATCGTGCTCACTGAGTACCGCGGCCTGACCGTGGGTCAGCTCCAGGAGCTGCGTAACAACCTCGGCTTTGACGTTGAGTACTCCGTCGCCAAGAACACCCTTTTCAAGATCGCTGCCAACGAAGCTGGCATCGAGGGTCTTGACGAGCACCTGACTGGCCCAACCGCTATTGCGTTCATCAAGGGCGAGGCAGTGGATGCTGCGAAGGTCATCACCAAGTTCGCTGATGACAACAAGGCACTCGTTATCAAGGGTGGCTACATGGACGGCAACGCACTGTCTGCCGACCAGGTTGAGGCCATCTCCAAGCTGGACAACCGCGAGACCACTCTCGCCAAGCTGGCTGGCGCCATGAAGGGTTCTATGGCAAAGGCTGCCGCCGTATTCAACGCTCCTGCAACCAAGATGGTCCGCACCGCTGCGGCCCTGCAGGACAAGAAGGCTGCGGAAGCTTAAGACGCCGATTAACGGCGCACAATTACACACACACAAATTCATCTGGCTGCCTAGGGCGGCCAGGAACACTGAGAAAGGATGCCAATCATGGCTAAGCTCACCAAGGACGAGCTCATTGAAGCTTTCAAGGAAATGACCCTCATCGAGCTCTCCGAGTTCGTTAAGGAATTCGAGGAGGTCTTCGACGTTGAGGCTGCTGCTCCGGTTGCTGCCGTTGCTGCTGGTGCCCCGGCTGCCGGCGGTGCTGCTGAGGAAGAGAAGACCGAGTTCGACGTCGTTCTGACCGACGCTGGCGCTAAGAAGATCGGCGTTATTAAGGCTGTCCGCGAGATCGTGTCCGGCCTGGGCCTGAAGGAAGCCAAGGAAATGGTTGAGGGTGCTCCGAAGGCTATCCTCGAGGGCGCTTCCAAGGACGACGCTGAGGCTGCTAAGGCTAAGCTCGAAGAGGCTGGCGCTTCCGTCGAGCTCAAGTAATTCACCTGAATTACTTCAGCTTTTCCGCGCGGCACACGTGCTGCGTACCCACAACCCCGTTCCGCACTGCGCGGAGCGGGGTTGTTCCCGTTTTGGTGGAAACCCCGGTTTTATGCCTCTAGTGTCATCTATTGACACTAGTATCAATAGATGACACTATGGGGATGTGCAATTTCGTCGGCGAAGTCTCGAGCGATTTCATCAGGATGGCGTTCCGCCGCGATATATCCCATCGGAGTTACGCTCAGTAGTACGACGCAAGTTGCTCATGATCGGGCGATCCGTAAGCGTCACGGACCTTCGGATACCTCCGGCAAATCGGTTGGAGAAGCTAAAAGGTGACCTAGAGGGCTACTACTCAATTCGCGTCAATTCGCAGTGGCGCATCATATTCAAATGGACGCACGAAGGAGCTGTTGACGTTGACTTTATCGACTACCACTGAAGCGCATACTCATATTGATGTGGTTCCCGTTCCGCATCCTGGGGAAATCCTTCTCCTAGAATTCCTCAAACCCTGTGGTATCACCCAGTATCGTCTGGCCAGTGACATTGGCACTACCCGTTCCCAAGTCTCCAAAATTACCCGCGGCGCGCTCGGTATCAGTGCCGATATGGCGTTGCGTTTGTCGGCCTACTTTGGGAACTCCGCGGAGTTCTGGCTCGGACTTCAAGAGGAATACGATCTCTGGAAAGCTCGCCAGACCACGGATATCAGCGCCATCGTCCCGTGGGATCACAAAGAAGAAGACGACTCTCACTCATAGAAACAGTTGACTTGCGCTCATGAGTGGCTAGGGGAGTCCTTTTTCTCCTTCGCGTCTGCTTGTGCAAGGGCGCGATCGGCTCTGCGCACAAAGATGAGGGCGGGCCCGATAGCGAGGATCCCGGCAAGCGCATTGGCCCATAATCCAGTGGTCAATGACCAGCGATGAGACAGCGCGGCCAGAGGGGTCGACCATACACTGGAGAGTGAGACAACGGTGCTCATTTGGATATTGGTGACTCGGCCAAATGTTTCTTCAGCCATAAGCCTGTGGAGTGCGGCATAGGTTACCGCGCCGGCGGCTGGGGCTGTAAGAACGGATAGTCCTAGCGGGATGATCATCAACAGGCTGGAGCTGAGCAGGGCGCCACAGGCGATTGACGCAGCAACCCAGACACACGTGCCTACCTGAAGGGCTGCGAAGGAGAACTTCTTCTGCAGCCAGCCCGTCGACAAAGCACCCACAATCCCGATGAGGCCAATGGACGTGCGGGCTAGACCCGTTACCCATCCAGGGTTGTTCCCCTCCTCCAGTATGAGGACAGCCATGAATAGTGAGCCGTTAATTGCGCAGTTTGACAGCGTTTGCATGGCAATGAGCCCGCGAAGTAGGGGCGAGCGAGCGACAATGGCTAAGCCTTCCTTCGTCGTGCGTAGGAGCTTGTTCCCTGCCTTCTTTGCGGGGTCTAGGCTAGCCTTGATAAAGAGGAAGAAGACAATGGTGAGGAAATTTGCCAGGCCTACAAACACAAAGGGCAGCGCCAGATTGACTTCTAGAAGTGCGCCGCCCACGGTGGGGCCGATGAGTCCCGCAAATTGCAGGCGCGCTTGGATGAGCCCTTGTTTGGCGGCGAGTTGTTCTTCCTCAACCAGCTGGGGCAGGCAAGGGTCGGCACAAGCTTGACCAATTCGGTAAAAGAGCATCATGCTCCCGAGAAGCATGCCGAAGAGGATGGGGGAGAAGCCTCCGGAGAGGATGAGACCCGCTAACGCGAGGTTGAGTACCCCAGCCAGCGCGTTGGTCACAATGATGAGTGGCTTGCGGCGCCACATATCCGCAAGAGAGCCGCCAATGATGCCGCCCGCTAGTGCCGCAATTCCAGTGATGGTTCCATACAGGCCGGCAAGGGTAAGACTATCGCTCAAACGTAGAGTGACCGCCGGAATAGCAAGCCCGGCTCCTACCCCAGCTATCTGAGCCACAAGGTCTGACCACAGGAATAGTCTAAAATCACTTAGGTTGGTGCGATCGACTTTATTGGTATTCAATGTTCCTCCAAAAAGCGATCTCAGACGTCTCTAGGCCCTATTTCAATTAGCATGCCCCAGGGGAAAGATCACCAATCTAGTCCCGCGTTGTCAGCGATGATGTTCTCCCGAAAGAGAGAAGGCCGTAAAACCTCCTAATAATGTGATGCGCATTACTTGCGGTAATTCGAATTTACATGATCACTTTGGATCCAGGTATCCTACAAAAGTTTTAAGTTCTTGTTTCTGGAAGTGTGTGTTGAGCAAATGAATCGGTAGGATAAGCCACCATGCTGCCCAAGTCCCGCATCTTCTCCGTCCTCCTGCTCGGCCTCGGCGTTGCGCTGATTGCTGCTGGCCTGGCGGCGTCGAGCTTCTTGAGTTTTAGTCCGCGGCTGCCGCTGGATATCGAGGGCACTACGTGGACGATGCACGATGAGAACGCCACTGCGCAGGCGCTGTCCGCGGAGGGCGTCTCGCAGTATGAGGGGCCCATGACCTATCAGCTCAACATGGACATTCAGGAGCCGGCGGACAAGGACACCGCAACACTTCGGGTGGGGGAGTCCGCCATCCGCGGGGGCACGGGAAACGTGGAGGATTTGAGCTTTGCCCGCGTGTGGGCCTATCCCGTCGATCGCCTTAGTGGTGAGGCGACGGGTCCGGCGGCGCTTTCCCACACTATGGGCTCGCCCACGGCGGAGGTCCCAGTCGAAGGCTATTGGCTCAAGCTGCCAGCCGATGCCGAGCAGACCACCTATCCAGTGTTTGACCCGGTACTGCGCACAGCAGCGGACGCAGTGTTTGAGGAGTCCCTCGACATCGACGGCCGCACCGTCTACCGCTACCGCCAAGAGATCGAGCCCACCAACGTGGCTACTCTTTATGCGGGCAACACGACCACTACTTTGAGCAACGAGGATGGCTCCACAGAGCAGGGTTACCTCTTCCACGCCGCAACACGGGACCTCTTCGTGGACCAGGCCACTGGACTCGTCGTGGGCATGGACGTCGACGTGCGTGACTACTGGGCCGACCGCGAAGGCAACGAGCGCGAGGTGCAGTTTGCCTTTAACGGTGCCACCGACGAGCAATCCCGCACGGAGTTGCTCCAGCAGGCAGAGCGATTCCCGCGCAGTGCGGTGGGGCAGTGGGTGCGCTGGGGTGGCGTCGGCAGTGGCGCGATTCTGGTGTTGTTCGGGGCGCTGGGTGCTTTCCGACGTCCCGCACAGCGCCACTCCCGCTAACCTTCCGGACGCGCGAATCGGTGTAGCGACACGCCAGAAGTGCGTTTCGCCTTTACAAGGCTGCCATTATGCTATAGGCTATTTCGTTGCGCTGGAATCTGGATCTTTAGTGCACATTTAGCCTTTCGAGCGGTGATGGAAAAACCGACTTGACAAGGTGATTTTGTGCATTCTAAACCCAGCTATTCCACAGCAGACCGAATGCTAAATCTACCAGCGGTTTTGCACCTCACCGGCCAGGGTGGGGACGCAATCCGCCAGAGGTACTGGAAGGACCCATCTTGGCAGTCTCCCGCCAGACCAAGTCAGTGGCCAACATCCCTGGAGCCCCGAAGCGATACTCCTTCGCTAAAATCAGCGAACCCATCGCCGTCCCGGGCCTCCTCGATCTACAACTCGATTCTTACGCGTGGCTCATCGGTACCCCCGAATGGCGCGAACGCGAGCAGGCAGAGCGCGGCGATGATGCACGCGTGACGAGCGGCCTTGAGGATATCCTCGAGGAGCTTTCTCCGATCCAGGACTACTCGGGCAACATGTCCCTGTCCCTGTCGGAGCCTCGCTTCGAGCCGGTGAAGAACACCGTGGACGAGTGTAAAGAGAAGGACATCAACTACTCGGCGCCACTGTACGTCACCGCAGAATTCATTAACAACGACACCCAGGAGATTAAGTCCCAGACCGTCTTCATCGGTGACTTCCCGATGATGACTGATAAGGGCACCTTCATCGTGAACGGAACCGAGCGCGTTATTGTCTCGCAGCTCGTGCGTTCCCCGGGCGTCTACTTTGATCAGACCATCGACAAGTCCACTGAGCGCCCGCTGCACTCTGTGAAGGTCATTCCTTCCCGCGGTGCATGGCTCGAGTTCGACGTCGACAAGCGCGACACCGTCGGCGTTCGTATTGACCGCAAGCGCCGCCAGCCGGTCACCGTGCTG
Organism: Corynebacterium sp. BF-R-2; assembly: GCF_024586525.1. NCBI lineage: Bacteria > Bacillati > Actinomycetota > Actinomycetes > Mycobacteriales > Corynebacteriaceae > Corynebacterium > Corynebacterium sp. BF-R-2. The sequence continues at coordinate 57,020 of NZ_JAMFTP010000003.1, forward strand.
CTCAAGGCGCTCGGCTGGAGCGAGGAGCAGATCAAGGAGCGCTTCGGCTTCTCCGAGCTCATGATGTCCACCCTCGAGTCCGATGGCGTGGCTAACACCGATGAGGCTCTCCTGGAGATCTACCGTAAGCAGCGCCCGGGCGAGCAGCCCACCCGTGACCTCGCGCAGGCCCTGCTGGACAACTCCTTCTTCCGCGCCAAGCGCTATGACTTGGCTAAGGTCGGCCGTTACAAGGTCAACCGCAAGCTGGGTCTCGGCGGCGACCACGAGGGTCTGATGACCCTGACTGAGGAAGACATCGCTGTCACCCTCGAGTATCTCGTGCGCCTGCATGCAGGCGAGCGTGAGATGAAGGCCCCGAACGGTGAGACCATCTCCATCCACACCGACGACATCGACCACTTTGGCAACCGCCGCCTGCGCACCGTGGGCGAGCTCATCCAAAACCAGGTCCGCGTCGGCCTGTCCCGCATGGAGCGTGTTGTCCGCGAGCGCATGACCACTCAGGATGCTGAGTCGATTACCCCGACTTCCCTGATTAATGTCCGTCCGGTTTCTGCTGCCATCCGCGAGTTCTTCGGTACCTCCCAGCTCTCGCAGTTCATGGACCAGAACAACTCCCTGTCCGGCTTGACCCACAAGCGCCGCCTGTCTGCGCTGGGCCCGGGCGGTCTGTCTCGTGAGCGCGCCGGCATTGAGGTGCGAGACGTTCACGCCTCGCACTACGGCCGCATGTGCCCGATTGAGACTCCTGAGGGTCCGAACATTGGTCTGATCGGCTCGCTGGCGTCCTACGCACGCGTCAACGCCTTTGGCTTCATCGAGACCCCGTACCGCAAGGTCGTGGACGGTAAGGTCACCGACCAGGTCGAGTACCTCACCGCTGATGAAGAGGATCGCTTTGCCATCGCCCAGGCTGAGGTCGAGAAGGATGCCGACGGCACCCTGACCGGCGACCGTATCGAGGTCCGTCTCAAGGACGGTGACATCGGCGTGACCGACGCCGCGGGCGTGGACTACGTTGACGTTTCCCCGCGCCAGATGGTGTCCGTGGCAACCGCCATGATTCCGTTCCTCGAGCACGACGATGCTAACCGTGCCCTCATGGGCGCGAACATGCAGCGTCAGGCTGTGCCGCTGGTGCGTTCCGAGGCCCCGTACGTGGGTACCGGTATGGAGCAGCGCGCTGCGTACGACGCCGGTGACCTCATCATCACTCCGAAGGCCGGTGTGGTGGAGAACGTCACCGCCGACCTCATCACCATCATGGATGATGAAGGCCAGCGCGATACTTACATGTTGCGCAAGTTCGAGCGCACCAACCAGAACACCAACTACAACCAGACCCCGCTGGTGTCCCTGGGTGACCGTGTGGAGGCGGGCCAGGTGCTTGCTGACGGCCCCGGTACCCACAACGGTGAGATGTCCCTCGGCCGCAACCTCCTGGTTGCCTTCATGCCGTGGGAAGGCCACAACTACGAGGACGCCATCATCCTCAACCAGCGCATCGTGGAGGAGGATATCCTCACCTCGATCCACATCGAGGAGCACGAGATTGATGCTCGCGATACCAAGCTGGGCCCGGAGGAGATCACCCGCGAGATCCCGAACGTCTCCGATGACGTCCTGCGTGACCTCGACGAGCGCGGCATCGTCCGCATCGGTGCTGATGTCCGCGCCGGCGACATCCTGGTGGGTAAGGTCACCCCGAAGGGTGAGACCGAGTTGACCCCGGAGGAGCGCCTGCTGCGCGCCATCTTCGGTGAGAAGGCCCGTGAGGTCCGCGATACCTCCATGAAGGTTCCGCACGGTGAGACCGGTAAGGTTATCGGCGTGTCCCGCTTCTCCCGCGAGGATGACGACGATCTGGCCCCGGGCGTCAACGAGATGATCCGCGTTTACGTGGCTCAGAAGCGCAAGATCCAGGACGGCGATAAGCTGGCCGGCCGCCACGGCAACAAGGGTGTTGTGGGCAAGATTCTCCCGCCGGAGGATATGCCGTTCATGGAGGATGGCACCCCGGTGGACATCATCCTCAACACCCACGGTGTGCCGCGTCGTATGAACATTGGTCAGGTTCTTGAGGTTCACCTCGGCTGGCTGGCTCACGCTGGTTGGAAGATTGATACCGAGGATCCGGCCAACGCCGATCTGCTGAAGAAGCTGCCGGAAGAGCTGTACGACGTCCCGCCGGAGTCCCTCACCGCAACCCCGGTCTTCGACGGCGCCACCAACGAGGAAATCTCTCGCCTGCTGGCGTCCTCCAAGCCGAACCGCGATGGTGACGTCATGGTGGATGAGCACGGTAAGGCCCGTCTCTTCGATGGTCGCTCCGGCGAGCCGTACATGTACCCGGTTTCCGTGGGCTACATGTACATGCTCAAGCTGCACCACCTCGTCGACGAGAAGATTCACGCTCGTTCCACCGGCCCGTACTCCATGATTACCCAGCAGCCGCTGGGTGGTAAGGCACAGTTCGGTGGCCAGCGCTTCGGTGAGATGGAGGTGTGGGCAATGCAGGCTTATGGCGCTGCCTACACCCTGCAGGAGCTCCTGACCATCAAGTCCGATGACGTCGTCGGCCGCGTCAAGGTCTACGAGGCAATCGTCAAGGGCGATAACATCCCGGATCCGGGTATTCCGGAGTCCTTCAAGGTCCTCCTCAAGGAGCTGCAGTCCTTGTGCCTCAACGTGGAGGTTCTCTCCACGGACGGTACTCCGATGGAACTGTCTGGTTCCGACGATGACGACATGGACGGCGCTCCGTCCCTGGGCATTAACCTGTCTCGCGACGAGCGCTCCGACGCCGATATCGCCTAGCTTCTCGGTCCGCCGCTAGGCGGGCATAACGAATCACTAACTCATAAAAGCCATCAACTTCCCCCGCCAGGGGGATGAAAGGGAGACATTACGTGTTTGACGTAAATCTCTTCGACGAGCTCCGTATCGGTCTGGCCACCGCCGAGGACATCCGCCGCTGGTCTAAGGGCGAGGTTAAGAAGCCTGAGACCATTAACTACCGAACCCTCAAGCCAGAGAAGGACGGCCTCTTCTGCGAGCGCATCTTCGGTCCGACCCGCGACTGGGAGTGCTCCTGCGGTAAGTACAAGCGTGTCCGCTACAAGGGCATCATCTGTGAGCGCTGCGGCGTCGAGGTGACCAAGTCCAAGGTTCGCCGTGAGCGCATGGGCCACATCGAGCTGGCCGCGCCGGTTACCCACATCTGGTACTTCAAGGGCGTTCCGTCCCGCTTGGGCTACCTGCTGGACCTGGCTCCGAAGGATCTTGAGCGCATCATTTACTTCGCTGCCAACATCATCACCTCCGTGGACGAGGAAGCTCGCCACAATGATCAGTCCACTCTTGAGGCAGAAATGCTTCTGGAGAAGAAGGACGTGGAGGATGACGTCGAGTCCGAGATCGCTGAGCGCGCTGCCAAGCTCGAGCAGGATCTGGCTGAGCTCGAAGCCGCCGGCGCCAAGGCCGACGCCCGCCGCAAGGTCCAGAACGCTGCCGACAAGGAGATGCAGCACATCCGCGAGCGCGGTGAGCGCGAGGTCGCTCGCCTCGACGAAATCTGGAACACCTTCATCAAGCTTGCTCCGAAGCAGATGATCATCGATGAGACCATCTACGAAGAGCTCGTTGACCGCTACGAGGATTACTTCACCGGCGGTATGGGTGCTGAGGCCATCCAGACCCTCATCCGCAACTTCGACCTCGAGTCTGAGGCCAAGGAGCTCAAGGAAATCATCAACAACGGCAAGGGTCAGAAGAAGATGCGTGCCCTGAAGCGCCTCAAGGTCGTCGCGGCCTTCCTGCGCTCGGGTAACGACCCGGCTGGCATGGTGCTTGATGCTATCCCGGTGATCCCGCCGGAGCTGCGCCCGATGGTGCAGCTGGACGGTGGCCGCTTCGCCACCTCCGACCTCAATGACCTGTACCGCCGTGTGATCAACCGCAACAACCGCCTCAAGCGCATGATCGACCTCGGCGCCCCCGAGATCATCGTGAACAACGAGAAGCGCATGCTGCAGGAGTCCGTCGACGCGCTCTTCGACAACGGCCGTCGCGGCCGTCCGGTCACCGGCCCGGGCAACCGCCCGCTGAAGTCGCTGTCTGACTTGCTCAAGGGTAAGCAGGGCCGATTCCGTCAGAACCTGCTGGGTAAGCGTGTTGACTACTCTGGCCGTTCCGTTATTATCGTCGGTCCACAGCTCAAGCTGCACGAGTGTGGTCTGCCGAAGCTCATGGCGCTGGAGCTGTTCAAGCCATTCGTCATGAAGCGTCTGGTGGAGAACGACTACGCTCAGAACATCAAGTCCGCCAAGCGCATGGTGGAGCGTCAGCGCCCTGAGGTGTGGGACGTCCTTGAAGAAGCTATTTCTGAGCACCCTGTCATGCTGAACCGTGCTCCAACCCTGCACCGCCTGGGTATTCAGGCCTTCGAGCCGAAGCTCGTTGAGGGTAAGGCAATTCAGCTGCACCCGCTGGCCTGCGAGGCCTTCAACGCCGACTTCGACGGTGACCAGATGGCAGTCCACCTGCCACTGTCCGCTGAGGCACAGGCTGAGGCCCGCGTTCTCATGCTGGCGTCCAACAACATTCTGTCTCCAGCATCCGGTAAGCCGCTTGCTATGCCGCGTCTGGATATGGTGACCGGCCTGTACTACCTCACCATGGACAAGGGTGAGGACGAGATCGGTGGCGCGGGAGCTTACGCTCCCGCAAACGAGAACGGACCGGCACAGGGCGTGTACTCCTCCTACGCAGAGGCCATCATGGCTCGTGACCGTGGCGTACTGGGCCTGCAGGCTCCGATCAAGGTCCGTATTTCTCACCTGCGTCCGCCGGCAGACATCGAGGCAGAGCAGTTCCCCGATGGCTGGCAGAAGGGGCAGGCCTGGATGGCGGAGACCACCCTTGGCCGCATCATGTTCAATGACTTGCTGCCGTGGAACTACCCGTACCTTGAGGGCGTCATGGTCCGTAAGGGCGGTTCCGCCAACAAGATGCTCCTCGGTGATGTCATTAATGACCTTGCTGCGAAGTACCCGATGATCACCGTTGCCCAGGTTCTGGACAAGATGAAGGACGCTGGCTTCTACTGGGCTACCCGTTCTGGCGTGACCATCACCATGCACGACGTTCTGGTCCTCCCGAACAAGACCGAGGTTCTCGAGTCCTATGAGAAGGAAGCAGAGCGCATCGAGCGCAAGTACTGGGAGCAGGGTGCTCTGACCGAGCGCGAGCGCTACGACCGCCTGGTTGAGCTCTGGAAGGACGCTACCGACACCGTCGGTGAGGCCGTCGAGAACATGTACCCGGATGACAACCCGATTCCGATGATCGTGAAGTCCGGTGCAGCCGGTAACATGCGTCAGATCTGGACCCTGGCCGGTATGAAGGGCATGGTTGTGAACTCCAAGGGTGACTACATCACCCGTCCGATTAAGACCTCCTTCCGTGAAGGTCTGTCGGTTCTGGAGTACTTCAACAACTCCCACGGCTCCCGTAAGGGTCTGGCGGATACCGCACTGCGTACCGCCGACTCTGGTTACCTCACCCGTCGTCTTGTCGACGTGGCACAAGATGTCATCGTCCGCGAAAAGGATTGTGGCACCCGCCAGGGCGTCCGCGTTCCGCTGGGCGAGCTGGTTAACGGCACCCCGGTATTCGATGAGCTGTGGGAGACCTCCGCTTCTGGTCGTGTTGTCGCTTCTGACGTCAAGGCTGAGGACGGCACCGTTGTTGCTGAGGCTGGCACCGACCTGACTGAGGAGCTCACCGCAGAGATCCTGCGCGCTGGTGTTACCGAGATTAAGGTTCGCTCCGTGCTGACCTGCCAGACCCCAGCCGGCGTTTGTGCGAAGTGCTACGGCAAGTCCATGGCTTCTGGTCAGCTCGTTGATATCGGCGAGGCTGTCGGTATTGTGGCCGCCCAGTCCATTGGTGAGCCGGGTACCCAGCTGACCATGCGTACCTTCCACCAAGGTGGTGTCGGTGGCGATATTACCGGTGGTTTGCCGCGTGTTCAGGAGCTCTTCGAGGCTCGTAACCCGAAGAACCGCGCCCCGATTGCATCCGTCGACGGCACCGTGTCCCTGTCCGATGAGGGCAACTTCTGGACTCTGACCATCACTCCGGATGACGGTTCCGACAACGTGGTTTATGAGAAGCTCTCGAAGCGTCAGGGACTGGCTCAGGTCCGTCGCCCGATGGAGTCGAACCCGGATGCCATGATCGAGCGTTCTTTGCGCGATGGTGACCACGTAACCACCGGTGACCGTCTCATGCGCGGTGCCGCTGATCCGCACGATGTGCTTGAGGTTCTCGGCCGCCGTGGTGTGGAGAAGCACCTCATTGATGAGGTCCAGGCTGTCTACCGTGCACAGGGTGTGGCCATCCACGACAAGCACATTGAGATCATCATCCGTCAGATGCTGCGTCGCGGTACCGTCATCGACGCTGGTACCACCGACCTGCTGCCGGGTAACCTCATTGACCTTTCGGAGGCCAAGCAGGTCAACGCCGCTCAGGTTGCTGAGGGTGGTCAGCCGGCTCAGCTGCGCAGTGAGATCATGGGTATCACCAAGGCCTCGCTGGCTACGGAGTCCTGGCTGTCTGCGGCTTCCTTCCAGGAGACCACGCGCGTGCTTACCGACGCCGCCATCAACAAGCGCTCGGATCAGCTCATCGGTCTGAAGGAGAATGTCATCATCGGTAAGCTGATTCCGGCCGGTACCGGTATTTCCCGCTACCGCAACATCAGCGTTAAGCCGACCGAGGCTGCACGCAATGCTGCGTACTCCATTCCGACCTACGGTGATTCCATCTACGGCGACGATGGCTTCGGTGAGTTCACCGGCGCCTCCGTGCCGCTGGAGGAGGATTACACCTTCTAAGGTGATGAGCAGTTACTGTGCGTAGTTCGTGATTAGCGCACGAGAGAAATGCCCCCGTTCGCCCTAACTTGGGCGGGCGGGGGTATTTTTGCGTGGTGCGTAGAGCCACTCAATGCCATCAGCAATGTTAATACCATTAACAGAAATTTATGGCATGAGCTGCCATAATTGATTGCTAATTTGTCGATAAGCCCTTTTACTCAGGGGCGAAACTGGGTATATGGGGGAGGAAGGGAGACGTTGCCCCGTACTCAGCGTTGCTTAGCAACTCTGAGGGGTGCTCTATGCCCGGGATTGGGATTTGTGGGGTTAGTGTCTCAAGCGGAGAACGCGACGACGGTAGGGATAACACCGGAAACATTATTTCGTGCACGTGTGCGAGAAGCGGATCGAATGTACTTGCCGGCGTAGGGTGGCATGTTCCGCTCGTAGTTCAGTCCATGAGCAGGGAATACCTTTATTACTTGCGTCCGTGGTAGCGGGGGACTATTCTCAGCAAACGATCAGTTAAAAATCAATACTAAGTATGTAATTGAATGCGCTGAAGTGGCGCAGAGATGTTCCCCAAAAGACTTGGGTACTCCCGAGAAGCTTTCTCCTTTCCTTAAGCACTCAACGAGAGTTCCCATGGTGGTCGGTGCACTAAGAGCCGGCTTCATGTACCCCGTCGCGTAGGTCAGAGGACGCGACGGGGTACTGCGCAGTTTTAGGGCCGATGTGAGTAAGCGGGGGTGGGGGAGAGGCTAGCGGACGCGACTTTTAGCTCTCATGCCATTCTTCGAGGCGTTCGAGCAAAATCTTGTCAGACTCCAGCTTTGCCTCACGGTTGGCCTCCACGGTCCCGCCCATCATGGTTTCCCAGGAGGGGCCGACAAGCTCATCAATATTCTCGTGAAAAAGGTGGCCGGCGCCCTCGTAGATGTGAGGTTCAAGGTCGTCGTTCTGCTCGTTCAGAGCCTTGGCGGCAACATCGGCTTGCCACATTGCGTCCTCCGTCCCGGCGAAGAGGAGGCCATGGCCATCGAACTGGCTGAGGTCAATGACGGTTTCTGGGCCGGCAGCGACGGCGATGGCTTCATAGCTAGCGCGATAGGACACCGGCAGACCAAGGGCCAAGCGTGTCATGAGTTTGCCAAACTCGGCTCCCTGCTCAGCAGCAAATTTGCCAAACTCGGCTCCCTGCTCAGCAGCAAAGGGGACGGGTTCGCCCTTCCATGTAAAGCTGCTCCGTGTGCCGGTATCACGCTGGTAGTTGAGGTTGCCGTACGTGTGATCCCCAGGGGCGTAGAGCACAATGTTGCTGATCTCTGGGTAGCGTGCCGCCAAGTTTGCAGTGAGCTCCGCGCCCTTTGAGGTGCCGATGACGGTCAGCGGTTGAACACCATTGCCCTTCTCGTTGGCATAGGCAATGACCTCATCAAAGAATTCGAGTGGGACTTCATCAATAAACTCCTTTTGGCCGGGTTGTCCAAAGAAGTAGAGGTCGAGCACATCGTAGCCGTTATCGCGGAGGAGTTGAGCCTGTTCCACGTTGGCGCCGCCGTCGGAGCCACCGAAGACGACGACCGTGCCGGGGTGGGCGTCACCAAGCGGCGAGAGGTGGAACCCCTTCATGTAGTCGCCGTTGATTTTCTCCACGCCGTTCTCGCTGAGAATTCGTTCATCCCCGCCCTCGGGGTTTTCCGGGATTGCGTAACGATTGACGTTGATGGAACGGACAATCCATACACCAGCGATCAGGAGGACCAAGCATAGGAGAAGAATCCCTAAGATCGTGAGAACAACTTTGATAGCTCGCATGGCAAATGTCTCCTTTACTGCCTGATGTGACATGTGCCGCTATCTCCATTGTATTGCGTGGAAGTGCTGAAGGTGCTGGATGTGCCCTTATCGGGGCTGCTTGCTAAGCTGTCAGTGCTTTTGAGCTTTCTGGGTCGGCGCTGTGAGGTGCTGGCCGCTTTTAACTACACAACGTCACGGGTGCTTCCTGTCCGCACGTGCTTCCCAGCGCACGGGAGGAGGCTGAGATGCCGCCGAGGGGCGGCGAACCGTCGAACCTGATCCGGGTAATGCCGGCGAGAGGGAGGAAAAATGAGTTCTGTATCTACTAGTGGTGCATCGTCGGCCGCGGCGCCTCAGCGGAGCCTGAACTGGCGCATCGTTGACATCGTGGTGGCATCCGTATTGGGTGTGGCCTGTGGTGTCATCTTCTTGGCATGGAACACGGTGGGGTATGCCTGGTTCCAAGCCATGGATGCGCTCACGCCGGGCCTGGGTGGTATAGCCACCGGTATCTGGCTCATCGGTGGCGTCATCGGTGGCTTGATTATCCGCAAGCCGGGCGCGGCGCTCTACGTGGAGCTGCTGGCGGCCATTGTGTCCGCGGTGTTGGGCTCCCAATGGGGCCCTAGCACGGTGTACTCCGGTCTCGCGCAAGGCATAGGAGTGGAGATTGTGTTAGCTATCTTCCTGTACCGACGCTTCAGCCTGGGCATTGCGATGCTTGGTGGCATGGCGGCTGGTTGGGGTGCCTTCGTGCTGGAGCTGTTTACCTCGGGAAACCTGGGCAAGACCCTGCAGTTCAACCTCATCTACTTGGTTACCCTGAGTATCTCCGGCGCTATTTTGGCCGGTGCGGTGGGCTACATCGTGGTGAAGGCACTGGCCAAGACCGGCGCACTCGATCGCTTTGCGGTCGGCCGTGAACAGCATTCTGCGTAAAACACTACGCATGCGTGACACACAAGATGTAGCAGGGCCGGGCGCCACGAAGGTGACCGCCCGCGGCTATGGCTGGACCCACGCGGGCCGCACCGCGGCAGCCCTAGCGGATATTGACTTTGTCATTGAACCGGGGGAGAAGGTGCTGCTGTGCGGCGATTCCGGTTCGGGCAAATCCACGCTGCTTGCTGCTATTGCAGGCGTCCTCGGCGGGGATGATGAAGGAACTCGTGTGGGGGAGATCCTTCTCGAGGGTGCTGATGGAAATGTTGAGCAGCCCGGCCGCACCATCCCGGTGGGCTTGGTGCTCCAAGATCCGGACTCCCAGGTAATTGCGGCACGAGTGGGCGATGACGCGGCATTTGGCTGTGAAAATCTTGCCTACCCACGTGAAAAAATCTGGCAGCGTGTTCGCTCCGCGCTGGAAATGGTGGGTCCTTATGTCAGCCTCGATTTTCCCACCGCGCAGCTGTCCGGTGGACAGAAGCAGCGCTTGGCGCTCGCCGGTGTCATCGCAATGGGCGCTGGCGTGGTGTTGCTGGATGAGCCCACGGCGAACCTAGATCCGGAAGGTGCGCGCGACGTTATCGAAGCCGTCGCCACGATGGTGGAGCGCACGGGTGCCACACTCGTTGTGGTCGAGCATCAGCATGCCGCGTGGAAAGGCGTACTCGATCGGGCCATCGAGCTCAAGGATGGGCGGATCGTGGCGGATGGGCAGCTTGATGACGTCGTCTCGGACCGTATCGTTACTGACTTGCCGTCGGCGAGGGGCGTCGACAAGCACAGCGAGCCTGCCCTGTGGAGCATGGACTTGGTGACACGCTTCGGGCCGCCGCGCTCTTATGCGCTGCCCCAGGGTGCATCGACGGTGCTGACCGGGCCGAATGGCGCGGGCAAGACGACATGGATGATGACAGTGGCAGGGCTCCTGCCTGCCCAATCGGGCGACATTGGTGTTGCGGACTTCGTGCGGCGGGGATTGAAAGGCTCGCCACTGACGTGGAAGTCTCGGGAACTTGCGGATCGCATCGGGTTCGTGTTCCAGAACCCGGAACACCAATTCGTTGCCCGTACGGTGGCGGAGGAGCTGCGCGTGGGTCCGAAAGTCATGCGCCGTGAGATCCCGGAAGAGCGTATCGCTGAGCTTGTCGAAGTCCTCCGTTTAGGCCACCTCCTCAACACCAATCCTTTCACTTTGTCAGGAGGGGAGAAGCGCCGGTTGTCCGTGGCGACGGCACTGGTGAGTGCTCCGGACGTGCTGCTTCTCGACGAACCCACGTTCGGCCAAGATCCCCACACCTTTAGCGAGCTGGTGGGGCTGCTACGTCGCATGGCCGATGAAGGCACGACCATTGCCTCCGTTACCCACGACCCACTATTTATTTCTGCTCTTGGTGATCACCGCGTGGAGGTGACCCGTGACTGAGACGCAAACTGGTCAGAACACGTGGTCTGCTGGGCTGCTGTCCGGAGTTAATCCGCTGACACGCATCTTCCTCATGTTCGTGTGGGTCACCCCGCTGCTGCTCTCTGTGGACTGGGTATCGGCGGCGGTTTCGTTGGGCATGACCTTGCTTTTCGCCCCGTTGTGCGGGGTGTCCTGGCCGCGCCTCATTAAGGCCGGCTGGTTCCTGTTCCTGATAGCTCCGCTATCCGGTATCTCGATGCTGCTCTACGGCGCTCCTGGCGGGCGGGAGTACGCCAGCTGGTGGCTGATCACGGTCACGGACAACTCGATAGAGTTGGCCATAGCTATGACGCTGCGAGTGCTGGCAGTGGCGCTGCCGATGGTGGTGCTCGCGCGGGACATCGATCCCACGGAACTGGGAGATGCCCTCTCGCAGATTCTCAAACTTCCCTCCCGCTTCGTCATTGGGGCCGTGGCCGGAGTGCGCATGATGACGCTATTTAAGTCGGACTGGCAGTACCTCGGCATGGCGCGTCGGGCCCGCGGGCTTACCGATGAAGGCCGTGTCAAGCACCTCATCACCATGTCCTTCGGTCTGCTCGTCTTAGCGCTGCGCCGAGGCGGAAAACTGGCTACCGCGATGGAAGCCCGTGGATTTGGCCGAACCCCGCCGGGAGGCGGCCAACGCACATGGGCGCGCCCTTCTCGTCTCGTCCAACGAGATTGGCTGGTCATGGTGCTGGGTGTGATCCTCGCCGCACTACCGGTGGTAGTTTCGGTGCTGAGTGGTTCGTGGAGGTTCTTCGGTCTGTAGGCCTCCGCGGTACCTTGTCTGCACGCGCAAACCCAGAAGTGGTGAAAACAAACACATGCAGGACACGCAAGATGCTGACTACAACAGTCAGATGGAACGGCTGTTGGAGGACGTCGTCAAGCTCTCCGACTCGCGAAAACGTCCGCTGAAACCAGTGACCGTGTTGATCGACGGCCCCTCCGGAGCCGGCAAGACCTGGGCCTCAGTGGCCCTAGCCGAGCGCACTGGGTGGCGAGTGGTGCACCTCGACGAGTTCTATCCAGGCTGGCACGGCCTCGAGGCTGGCTCCGTCATGGTGGCCGAGCAGGTCCTGCGAGAGAATAATCCTGGCTACTGGCGCTGGGATTGGGAGGCCAACGCACCTAGGGATTGGGCGAGCCTTGACGTGCGAGACGACCTTATCGTTGAAGGCGTTGGCTGCGTCACTGCGGAGAACATCGCGGCAGCGCAGCAGCGTGGTTCTGTGGTGACCGTGCGTATCGATGGCCCCCGCGAGCAGCGCCGCCAGCGTGCGCTGGAGCGCGACCCAGACTATGAAGAGTGGTTTGAGACGTGGGAAAACCAGGAGAAAAATTACTTCGCCGAGCTGGCCGCTGAGGCCGACCTGACCTGGGAATGGAGCTAGCGACTCTGGGATTTGGGCAGATCAGGGGGCTGGTGGTACTCTAACCAACGGTTTCATCTTTGGTGAGATGAAAAGTCTGATCAGTTTCTCGGCCGTTCGTGGTCGAGGGAAGTTCTGGACATGCGGAAGGGCCCCGGAGAAGAGCCCCTATTTTTGCATGTTTGACCGCCTTCCTTGATCAGTAGAAGCCGAAGTCATACAGAAAGACAAGATCTATGCCAACTATTCAGCAGCTGGTCCGCAAGGGCCGCCACGACAAGAAGGCCAAGGTTGCTACGGCCGCCCTCAAGGGCTCCCCGCAGCGCCGCGGCGTGTGCACCCGCGTGTACACCACCACCCCGAAGAAGCCGAACTCGGCACTCCGTAAGGTTGCCCGTGTGCGCCTGACCTCCGGTATCGAGGTTTCTGCCTACATTCCGGGTGAGGGTCACAACCTTCAGGAGCACTCCATGGTGCTCGTCCGCGGTGGTCGTGTGAGGGACCTCCCGGGTGTTCGTTACAAGATTATCCGTGGCGCACTGGATACCCAGGGCGTGAAGGACCGTAAGCAGGCTCGTTCCCGCTACGGCGCAAAGAAGGGACAGTAATCAACAATGCGTAAGAATGCTGCACCGAAGCGTCCTGTAGTTAAGGACCCGGTTTACAACTCCGAGCAGGTCACCATGCTCGTGAACAAGATCCTGCTGGACGGCAAGAAGTCCACCGCCGAGCGCATCGTCTACGGTGCTCTCGAGGCTTGCCGCGAGAAGACCGGTACCGATCCGGTTGGCACCCTGGAGAAGGCTCTGGGCAACATCCGCCCGGACCTCGAGGTTCGCTCCCGCCGCGTGGGTGGCGCTACCTACCAGGTGCCGGTTGAGGTTAAGCCGGCTCGCGCTAACACCCTGGCTCTGCGTTGGCTGGTGACCTTCACCCGTCAGCGTCGTGAGAACACCATGATCGAGCGTCTCGCTAACGAGATCCTGGATGCTTCCAACGGCCTGGGTGCTTCCGTCAAGCGCCGTGAGGATACTCACAAGATGGCTGAGGCTAACCGTGCCTTCGCCCACTACCGCTGGTAATCCCTGCGGAAAATTCGCCATATGGCATCATGGCCCGAACAACGACATCATCGTTTACCTGCACTAACAGTGCGCGCCGGCGCCCTTTAATGGGGTATGGCGGCGCACACAGTGCGGACCACAAACTTTAATAGCGTTGTTCGGGCCATTTTTGTATCTGGGAATTGAACGCCCTGCATGCACGGCCACATAGTGGATGCAGTAACATGCACAACGGGACAGTGGCAGCCCACAAGTGAGGTGTATTAGGCGCCTCGCGCTGCCGCGCTAGCCCAGACGTGGCAAAATAGACCAAGACCTATCCATGAAGACGTCGGACTTGCCTCATTGACGTGGAAGTTGATGAGTGAGGAAATGCGGCGTCGACGACACATTAAGTTGGGGTATAAACCGTGGCACAACAAGTGCTTAAGGATCTGCACAAGGTCCGCAACATCGGCATCATGGCTCACATCGATGCTGGTAAGACCACCACGACCGAGCGTATTCTCTTCTACACCGGTATCAACCGTAAGGTCGGCGAGACCCACGACGGTGCTTCCACCACTGACTGGATGGAGCAGGAGAAGGAACGCGGCATCACCATTACGTCCGCTGCTGTGACCTGTTTCTGGGACAACAACCAGATCAACATCATCGACACCCCGGGCCACGTGGACTTCACCATTGAGGTTGAGCGTTCCCTGCGTGTTCTCGATGGCGCCGTTGCCGTCTTCGACGGCAAGGAGGGCGTGGAGCCGCAGTCCGAGCAGGTGTGGCGCCAGGCCGCCAAGTACGACGTTCCGCGTATCTGCTTCATCAACAAGATGGACAAGATGGGTGCGGACTTCTACTTCACCGTGGACACCATCATCGAGCGCCTCGGCGCTAAGCCGCTGGTTCTGCAGCTGCCGATCGGCGCTGAGGACGACTTCGACGGTGTTGTCGACCTGATCGACATGAAGGCCATCACCTGGCGCGGCAAGGTCGAGACCGGCGCTGAGCCGACCATTGAGGAGATCCCGGAGGACCTCAAGGAGAAGGCAGAGGAATACCGCGAGAAGCTGCTCGAGGACGTCGCTGAGTCCGACGAAGAGCTCATGGAGAAGTACTTCGGTGGCGAGGAGCTCACCAAGGAAGAGATCCAGGCTGCCATCCGCAAGATGACCATCAGCACCGAGGTCTTCCCGGTTCTGTGTGGTACCGCATACCGCAACAAGGGTGTTCAGCCGCTGCTCGACGCTGTTGTGGACTACCTGCCGAACCCGCTGGACATCGGCGAGATCACCGGCCACGCTGTGGGCAACGAGGACGAGGTCCTCACCCGTAAGCCGTCCGTGGAGTCCCCGTTCTCCGCACTGGCCTTCAAGATTGCCGCTCACCCGTTCTTCGGTCAGCTGACCTTCACCCGCGTGTACTCCGGCCAGGTTGTTCCGGGTACCGAGGTTATGAACTCCACCAAGGGTAAGAAGGAGCGCATCGGCAAGCTCTTCCAGATGCACGCCAACAAGGAGAACCCGGTTGAGCAGGCAGATGCCGGCAACATCTACGCCGTCATTGGTCTGAAGGAAACCACTACCGGTGACACCCTGTGTGACAAGGATGACCAGATCATCCTCGAGTCCATGGACTTCCCGGACCCGGTTATCAAGGTCTCCATCGAGCCGAAGACCAAGGCTGACCAGGAGAAGCTGGGTACCGCTATTCAGAAGCTGGCTGCCGAGGACCCGACGTTCACCGTCGAGCTCGACGAGGAGACCGGCCAGACCGTCATCGGCGGTATGGGCGAGCTGCACCTCGACGTCATGGTGGACCGCATGAAGCGCGAGTTCAAGGTCGAGGCAAACATCGGTAACCCGCAGGTTGCTTACCGCGAGACCATCCGCAAGAAGGTCGAGTCCCTGGACTACACCCACAAGAAGCAGACCGGTGGTTCTGGTCAGTTCGCAAAGGTCATCTGCACCATCGAGCCGTACAACCCGGACCCGGAGACCCTGGAAGAGGGCGAGTCCGCAACCTACAAGTTCGAGAATGCCGTCACCGGTGGCCGCGTGCCGAAGGAGTACATCCCGTCCGTCGACGCTGGTATCCAGGATGCTATGCAGTACGGCTACCTCGCTGGCTTCCCGCTGGTGAACATCAAGGCCACCCTCGAGGATGGCGCTTACCACGATGTTGACTCCTCTGAGATGGCCTTCAAGCTCGCTGGCTCCCAGGTCCTCAAGGAGGCCGTGGCCAAGGCGAAGCCGGTTCTGCTCGAGCCGGTTATGGCCGTCGAGGTCGTGACCCCGGAGGAGTACATGGGTACCGTGAACGGTGACATCTCCTCCCGTCGTGGCCAGGTCTTCTCCATGGAGGACCGCTCCGGCGCCAAGGTCGTGAAGGCAAAGGTTCCGCTGTCCGAGATGTTCGGTTACATCGGTGACCTGCGTTCCTCCACCGCCGGCCGTGCAAACTTCACCATGGTCTTCGATTCCTACGCAGAGGTTCCGTCCTCCGTGGCACAGGAGATCATTGAGGAGCGCACCGGCAGCAAGGCCTAAGCGGCCCCGCCGTTTAGCCCGCATTGCAGGGCTGGTAGTCTTCGCCAGTAGACCGCCAGCTCTCTGCACTGGGGGTAGCGGTCGGCTGAGTGCGCACCAAAGGCTGTGTGTGTTGAGCCGGCCGTTACCCTCCCAGGATCCTGCTAATTGATTCTTGTCGAGGGTCAACGACCGCACGTTATGCGCGGGGTTACCTCCTAAAGAGGCAGTTTGAAAAAACTGCGGCATAAATCTAGGATCGTGTAACTGGCACGTAAAGAAAGCGTCATTAGCGCTTATGGGCCCGGCCCGAAGTGCCAATGGCAATACAAACCACGTGGCTGCGAAATACGTAGCCGCCATAGAGTCCAGGAGGACAAACAGTGGCAAAGGAGAAGTTCGAGCGTACGAAGCCGCATGTGAACATCGGCACCATCGGACACGTCGACCACGGCAAGACCACCACCACCGCAGCGATCACCAAGGTTCTGGCTGACGCTTACCCGGAGGAGAACACCGCTTTCGCCTTCGACATGATCGATAAGGCTCCTGAGGAGAAGGAGCGCGGTATTACCATCAACATCTCCCACGTTGAGTACTCCACCCCGAAGCGCCACTACGCACACGTGGACGCCCCGGGCCACGCCGACTACATCAAGAACATGATTACCGGTGCTGCTCAGATGGACGGCGCGATCCTGGTTGTTGCTGCAACCGATGGCCCGATGCCGCAGACTCGTGAGCACGTTCTGCTCGCTCGCCAGGTTGGCGTTCCGTACATCCTCGTTGCACTGAACAAGTGCGACATGGTTGACGATGAGGAAATCATCGAGCTCGTCGAGATGGAGATCCGCGAGCTGCTCGCTGAGCAGGACTACGATGAGGACGCTCCGATCGTTCACATCTCCGCTCTGAAGGCTCTTGAGGGCGACGAGAAGTGGGTACAGTCCGTCGTCGACCTGATGCAGGCTTGCGATGACTCCATTCCGGATCCGGAGCGCGAGCTGGACAAGCCGTTCCTGATGCCGATCGAGGACATCTTCACCATCACCGGCCGCGGTACCGTTGTTACCGGCCGTGTTGAGCGTGGCTCCCTGAACGTTAACGAAGACATCGAGATCATCGGTATCAAGGACAAGTCCATGTCCACCACCGTTACCGGTATCGAGATGTTCCGCAAGATGATGGACTACACCGAGGCTGGCGACAACTGTGGTCTGCTTCTGCGTGGTACCAAGCGTGAAGAGGTTGAGCGTGGCCAGGTCTGCATCAAGCCGGGCGCTTACACCCCGCACACCAAGTTCGAGGGTTCCGTCTACGTCCTGAAGAAGGAAGAGGGCGGCCGCCACACCCCGTTCATGGACAACTACCGTCCGCAGTTCTACTTCCGCACCACCGACGTTACCGGCGTCATCAAGCTGCCGGAGGGCACCGAGATGGTCATGCCGGGCGACAACGTTGAGATGACCGTTGAGCTGATCCAGCCGGTCGCTATGGACGAGGGCCTGCGCTTCGCTATCCGCGAGGGCTCCCGTACCGTCGGCGCTGGCCGTGTTACCAAGATCATCGCCTAATCAGCTGATTAGCGGGATGTAGTAGCATCCTTGAGCCGCCCAATCCCAGTGGGGTTGGGCGGCTTTTGCGATCGACGAAAGACTAGGCTGGGGTATCATGTTTGATCCGACTCGCATCGACCGCACTTTAGGGGCTCTTCGCTCCGCCTGGGAGGGTCAGCCTGATCTGCCCCTAGGTACTCTCTTCGGCATGCTCGCGGCGGAAGGATATGGCTGGGGTGTGTCCGACGACGAGCTCACTGCCCGGCTGGAGGCGATGGCACAGGTGCATCCTCCGCTCATCCCGCTTTCCGACGCCTCCCTCATCACCCATGGCCTCTGGCTCGCCGTCACCGATTCCCACAGAGTTACGCTGGCAGCCACCGAGGGGTCCTCTCAGGTGGTTGTGCGGCCTGTGACCAAGGAAGGGGAGAGGGGGCAGCCCGTCGCGTGGAAGGTGTCTGCGCTGCGGCCGGTTGGCCCTGGCCGTCCGCTCGTCCTGTCCGATAGCGAAGGATTTGAGCACCGCTATGGCGTCGTCGAGTCGGTGACGCGCCTTCGCGAAGACAATCGTTCGCTTAGTGGTCTCACGCGCCGCAGCGTTGGTGACAGAGTGTGGTTCATCCGTACCGCAGAGGAGACGATCATTCTCGACCATGGCCTTCACGTCACGGAGCGAAAGAACCGCGAGTTAGTCCGCAGAGATTTTTCATGGCATCGCATCGACGAGTGCGCTGTCGGGGTGCCCTTGACGGTCGACCTTTCCCGCGGAACACAGCACTCTTTCGGCGAGGTGGTAGAGGTGACCCTCGTGGAATCGGAGCCGGGGTGCCCGCGCTAACTGTTTCCCGGATCGCCGAGATGCCCGCCAACCGTGGTGTGGTTGGCGGGCATCAAGCCCGCGCCTGTGGCCTCGTGACTTTTCGGTCGTGAGTCAGGTGGCGCGGTTATGGGGAGTCCCCAGTAGAGCGAGCTAACTAGACGACGGAGCTGCGCACCTTGGTGAAATGTACCTTGTACGTCGTGTCCACATCCGCATCAGGAAACGCTGCACGGAAGTCCTGGTCATTGACTTCGATGGCATCCTTAATGCGCAGAATCGGGGTGTCCGGGTCTGCGAGGATTTCGTACTGGAGTGTGGGGCGTGCGCGGTCGTAGGCGACGAGCCGTGAGACCTTCTCAACGCCTTCGACGTTGGCTAACGTGTCGGCGACAGCACCAGCGATGGCATTCATGCTGGTTTTGATGGCGCCGTCTTCATTGGAGGCGTCGGAATGCACCACGTTGAAGCGGCGGTGGCGCAGATTCGCGATGATAAGCCACAGGCCTACCAATGCCATTACCACAGTGGCAGCAGCGAGGGCATAGACCCACCACGACTGCTTCGGAAGTCCTGCCCACGTCTCGTGGTCGACCCAATCGGCCAGGTACGTAGCGAATCCGACGTCGAAGTGAATGAGAATCGGCCACGCACCCAACGCGATGAGTAAGAGCCCAAGAATGGCGAGAATAACCCGGTCCACGCCGGCGAGTGTCTTAGACATTGGCGATCTCCTCTTGGTCGTTCTCGATCTGAACGGTGAGCTCGGGGGTGGGGGAGACGGCGGCGAGCGCAGCGGTAACTGCATCCGTCACGCGCTCCTTGAGCTGGGAGTCCTCGAGATCGCCCGTTGCAGTGACAGTAACCTGGGCGCGGTTCGAGGAAATCTTCGCGCGGCTGCGCGCGGCGCTGGCACCCGGTACTCGACGAGCAGACGCCGACGCCACGCGCGCAATATCAACAGCACGCAACCACATCGACGCATCCTCCGAGGCGATAGTGACGTGGGTAGTCTTACGCGGCGCACAGGCCGCCCACAGCAGGATAAGGCCAACAAGGATGCCGAGGCCGCCACCAATCAGCATCCACGTCTCGATGTCTGGCTTTGACATGACATCAATGAACGGTTGCAGCCATGACTGACCGCCCTCATCGGCGCCGACAACCCAGGCCTCGCGACCTGCTACGGCGGCACCAGCGATGAGCACGATGCCAAGGATAACGGTCCACGTACGTGCGGGCGGTGAGGCCTTGGGACGTTGGCCTAAGCCGACGGGCAGAGTCGAATCACTCATGGTGGGCTCCTTCGGCAAACGGGGTGATGGTAATTGCGCGCAGTGGCGTAGGGCGAGGTATGTCGACGCGGCGGGTGAAATCCGCCGAGGGCCGGATTTCAATCGGGCGGAGGTTGCGCGACGTAGCGCTCGGCGCGACTTGCGGCGTGCGTAGCGCTGTGGCGCGCGGGGCCGTAACGTGGTGCGGCTCTACCGGGCGTGGAACGTCGACCTTGCGCAGGGCCATGGGGTGCGGTGCGGATACTGGTCGTGGTTGCAGCGGACGGGGGACGTCGACCGAACGTGGGCGGAATTCGCTTGGCATGGTCACCGACCGCACAGTAGCTGGCTGCGGATCGCGGGTGTGTCGTAAAGGCTGCTCTGGTGCCGTGGTGATGTCACGCAACTCGTCATAGCGCTGCGGGGAAGGCCCGAAACCAGAGGTGCGAACCTGTACTGCCTGGGGAGTCGCCACCCCACGTACGGCGGGAGCTACGGGGACAGCGATCTGGCGGACCGCCACACCTTGTGATGTTTTAATCTCCTTGAGCTCCTGCGCAGGCACAATTGCTGGAATCTGCGCGACAAGCGGAGTGCGCGTCGATACGGCCAGCGCAGAGGTCCGTTCACCAGCGACTGCACCGCCCACCGTCACGTTGACGCGCGTCGTGCGAAAGCCGGTGAAATCACGGACGGTATCTGAAATGGCGGAGCGTACAGCCGACGCCACGTCGGTCACCGGGGAGGGCCAATACACGGCGATATCGGCATCAACCGCGACGACCTTCGCGTCCGGATCCATCTGCGCCATGACGCGCGGGAAAGCGCGTCCAGCAAGGCCGGCCAGTTTGGC
The DNA here is from genome assembly GCF_024586525.1 of Corynebacterium sp. BF-R-2. Classification (NCBI taxonomy): domain Bacteria; kingdom Bacillati; phylum Actinomycetota; class Actinomycetes; order Mycobacteriales; family Corynebacteriaceae; genus Corynebacterium; species Corynebacterium sp. BF-R-2. The sequence continues at coordinate 77,558 of NZ_JAMFTP010000003.1, forward strand.
GTCGACAGCCGCAGTTCCCGGGACACTGGCGATGGCGGCATGAATAACCTTTTCCATCGCCCGCAGCGAGAACTGAGTGCGGCCCTGCGCCGTGGGGATCTCGTCGAACGGAGTCGTCACTAGCCTTGGCCTCTATCCTGGCCGACCACGCCTTTCCACACGGCGGTGAGGTCGATGCGGCCGTCGAAGTGTGCGCCGACAACGCCGCCAATCGCGGCCAAGAGGACCGCGAGTACGACGTACCAGACGCCGAGGTAGATGAAAAAGGCGAGAACCAAGCCGGCGAGGACGCCGAGGGAGGTGTAGTTCTTCATGGTTTTCCTTAGTTCTGTGGGGAGCTGGCGGACTCAACGGCATCCGCGAAGACAACGTCGACGGTGCGTGCGCCGGGCCAGGTGCTGCGGACGGTGTCACGAATGGCGGCGCCGAGCGCCGCTAAAGGCTCGCCCGCGCTGACGTCAACAACGATGTGTACTTCGAGGCGCGTATCGTCCCGCGGCGAGGGGCGTGAGATTCCGTAGATGCGCTCGCCTGGGAAGAGCAGTGCGACTTCGCCGAAGCGTCCGCCGCTGAGCTTGGCGACGCCCCGCAGGCCCGTCACCGCTTCCTCAATAGCGTGGGCATCCTCCGCCGTGAGTTGTGGGGGCTGCTGACTCACTTAGGCCTGTCCCTGGGAGATTGCCGGGGTGGTGTCCTCCTGCTCGTTCTCGTCCTTCGGCAGCTTGACGTCGTGGACAACGACGTCGACACGGTTGACGGACAGGCCAGTCATGCGCTCCACGGCATTCATGATGTTGCGGCGGATTGCCTCAGCCAGCTCGTGGATGGCCACACCGTACTCAGCGATGATGGCGATATCGATGTTGGCGGATCCATTGGCAACCTCGACCGTGACACCCTGACGAACGTCCTCAGAAGCGCCAAAGGACTCACGAATTGAGCCCATCATGCGAGCACCGCCGCCGCCGAGTGCAGCGACGCCAGAGACTTCGCGGGCGGCAATGCCAGCAATCTTGGAGACGACGACGTCATCAATGCTGGTAGTGCCGAAGTCGGTTTCCAAATTCTCGTTGCGCTCTGCCTGAGCAGCCGGGGTAGCTGCCTTGGTGTTCTCTGCGACGTCCTTCGGTGTGGTGTTGTCAGCCATGGTGAAACCTTCTCAGTTCGAATCGGGGGTTAGTCATTCGAGCGTCGCACGCTCGCCATACACCGAGTCTAGAGGCGAATAGTTGAGTCGTGGGGTGCAGAGCAAAAACTTTAGCCAAAACGTGATTTTCGGCACGGTTTCCGTAGCGGTTTGGAAAACGGGAGGTTACATGCTTAAATACAGGGGTTGCTTTAACACAGCAACGTGGCCGCAGGCAGGAGCTTGTAGGGCGTTGTTGCTGGTAAAGCGAACATGACACCTTTGTTGTGAGGCTCGTGAGGGCCGCACTCGAAGGTCATCCGATCGGGCTAGGTCCGCGTTTGAGTAGAGACACCCCCGAGACGATGGACCGGAGAAGGAGCATGGCAAATAAACAGCGGCAGTATATGAATAAGATTTTGGTTGCAGATCTCTGATCGAACGCCCCAGTCTTCTTCCTATTGACTTTGACTACGGGTCTTGTGCCCCGTCATGAGCACTGCACGGTGGGCATTTGCCTTCTGCTGCACCTCGTGGTCGTCATGACAGTCAGACAACTGGCGTTGCGCCAAGGCTCCAAGCCCGGACAACGTTATAGAGAAATCGAGAAGCAATTTCCCACCGCTTCACGCCCCGGATACGCCGGGAATGTGAAAGTGGGGAAGCGAGGAAGAGGATAAGCGTGGCGGGACAAAAGATCCGCATTCGGCTGAAGGCCTACGACCACGAGGCTATCGACGCTTCTGCTAAGAAGATCGTTGAGACCGTTACCCGTACGGGTGCCCGTGTAGTTGGTCCGGTGCCGCTCCCAACCGAGAAGAACGTATACGCCGTTATTCGTTCTCCGCACAAGTACAAGGACTCTCGCGAGCACTTCGAGATGCGCACTCACAAGCGCCTCATCGACATTCTCGACCCGACCCCGAAGACCGTTGACGCTCTTATGCGCATCGACCTTCCGGCAAGCGTCGACGTGAATATCCAGTAAGCGATCGACACAACGTATTTGGTGGAGAACTAATTATGAGTGAAAACGAGATCAAGGGCATTCTGGGCACCAAGCTCGGCATGACCCAGGTCTTCGACGAGGAGAACCGCGTTGTGCCGGTCACCGTCGTCGAAGCTGGGCCGTGCGTGGTTACCCAGATTCGTACCGCAGAAACCGATGGCTACAACGCCATCCAGATTGCCTTCGGCGAGAAGGACCCGCGCAAGGCCAACAAGCCGGCCGCTGGTCACTTCAAGAAGGCTGGCGTGACCCCGCGTCGCCACGTTGCTGAAATCCGCATGGATGACACCTCTGCATATGAGGTTGGCCAGGAGGTCAAGGTGGACATCTTCGAGGGTGTAACCTTCGTTGACGTCACCGGCACCACCAAGGGCCACGGCTACGCCGGCGCCATGAAGCGCCACGGCTTCGCAGGCCAGGGCGCTGCCCACGGTAACCAGGCCGCTCACCGCCGCGTTGGTGGTATTGGTGGCGCTTCGTTCCCGGGCCGCGTCTTCAAGGGTAAGCGCATGGCTGGCCGCATGGGCCAGGACCGCGTGACCACCCAGAACCTGAAGATTCAGAAGATTGATGCCGAGTCCAACCTGCTGCTCATCAAGGGTGCTATCCCGGGTGCGCGCGGTGGCCTCGTCACCGTTAAGACCGCAGTGAAGGGCGGTGCACACGCATGAGCAACCTCAAGCTAGACGTCCAGACCGCTGACGGTAAGACCAACGGCTCTGTTGAGCTGCCGGCCGAGCTCTTTGACACCGAAGCATCCATCGCTTTGATGCACCAGGTTGTCAACGCTCAGCTTGCTGCTGCTCGCCAGGGCACCCACAAGACCAAGACTCGCGGCGAGGTCCGCGGCGGTGGCCGTAAGCCGTTCCGCCAGAAGGGCACCGGTCGCGCCCGCCAGGGCTCCATCCGTGCACCGCACTACACCGGCGGTGGCACCGTGCATGGCCCGGTTCCGCGCGACTACTCCCAGCGCACCCCGAAGCGCATGATCAAGGCTGCTCTCTACGGTGCACTGTCTGACCGTGCACGCAACGAGCGCATCCACGTCATCGAGGAGCTCGTCCCGGGTCAGACCCCGTCCACCAAGCAGGCCAAGGCCTTCATCGAGCGCCTCACCGACCGCAAGAACGTTCTTCTGGTCGTCGGCCGCGAGGACATCAATGCTCGCCGCAGCGCCAACAACCTGCCGAACGTCCAGATCCTGGACGCCGGCCAGCTGAACACCTACGACGTCCTCTACTCGGACGATGTTGTGTTCTCCGTTGAGGCTCTGCACACCTTCGTCGAGCGCGCCACCGGCGCTGCCGAGGAAGCTAAGGAGGAGAAGTAATGGCTAAGCTCGCTAACCCGCGCGACGTCATCATCGCACCGGTTGTGTCCGAGAAGTCCTACGGCCTGATGGAGCAGAACGTGTACACGTTCTACGTCTCCACGGACTCCAACAAGACCCAGATTAAAGATGCCGTCGAGCAGATCTTCGGCGTGAAGGTTGCTTCCGTCAACACCGTGAACCGTGCAGGTAAGCGTAAGCGCACCCGCACCGGCTTCGGTCAGCGTAAGTCCACCAAGCGCGCCTACGTGACGCTCCGTGAAGGCAGCGACTCCATCGACGTCTTCGGCGGTTCTGCTAGCTAGCAGAACGGCTCCAAGAGCCGATAAGGAAAAGGAAGAATTATGGCTATTCGTAAGTACAAGCCGACAACTCCGGGTCGCCGCGCATCCTCCGTGTCCCAGTTCGAGGAGATCACTCGTTCCACTCCGGAGAAGTCCCTGCTGCGCCCGCTGACCAAGACCGGTGGTCGTAACAACTACGGCCGCATCACCACCCGCCACATCGGCGGTGGCCACAAGCGCCGTTACCGTCTGATCGACTTCCGTCGTACCGACAAGGACGGCATCCCTGCAAAGGTCGCTCACATCGAGTACGACCCGAACCGTACCGCTAACATCGCTCTCCTGCACTACGCAGATGGCGAGAAGCGCTACATCATCGCCCCGAAGGGCCTGAAGCAGGGCACCGTCGTCGAGTCCGGCCCGAACGCAGATATCAAGGTGGGTAACAACCTGCCGCTGCGTAACATCCCGACCGGTACCACCATCCACGCTGTGGAACTCAAGCCGGGCGCTGGCGCTAAGCTGGCCCGCTCCGCTGGTGCTTCCATCCAGCTGCTGGGTAAGGAAGGCAAGTACGCGGTTCTGCGTATGCCGTCCTCCGAAATCCGTCGCGTCGACATCCGTTGCCGCGCCACCGTGGGTGAGGTCGGCAACGCTGACCAGATGAACATCCGCTGGGGTAAGGCCGGCCGTATGCGCTGGAAGGGCGTCCGCCCGACCGTCCGTGGTGTCGTCATGAACCCGGTCGACCACCCGCACGGTGGTGGTGAGGGTAAGACCTCGGGTGGTCGCCACCCGGTGTCGCCGTGGGGCCACAAGGAAGGCCGCACCCGCAACCCGAACCGTTACTCGAACAACATGATCGTGCGCCGTCGTCGCCCGAACAAGAAGCGCTAAGAGGAGGTAAACAATGCCACGCAGCCTGAAGAAGGGCCCGTTCGTCGATGAGCACCTCCTCAACAAGGTAGATGCTCAGAACGAGGCCGGCACCAAGCAGGTCATCAAGACCTGGTCTCGCCGTTCCACCATCCTTCCTGACTTCATCGGTCACACCTTCGCCGTCCACGACGGTCGTAAGCATGTGCCGGTGTTCGTCGAGGATTCCATGGTTGGTCACAAGCTCGGCGAGTTCGCACCCACCAAGACCTTTAAGGGTCACGTCAAGGACGACAAGAAGGGACGTCGATAAGCGATGAGTGACACCATCACCTCCGCATCCGCAACGGCTCGCTACGTCCGCGTTACCCCGATGAAGGCACGCCGCGTCATCGACCTGGTCCGCGGTAAGTCCGTAGCCGAGGCACTTGCAATCCTGAAGTACGCTCCGCAGGGCGCCGCTAAGCCGGTAGCCAAGGTTGTTGCATCCGCAGCTGCCAACGCAGAGAACAACTTCGGCCTGGATCCGCGCACCCTGGTCATCTCCGAGGCATACGCCAACGAGGGCCCGACCATGCGTCGTTTCCAGCCGCGCGCACAGGGCCGCGCATTCATGATTCGTAAGCGCACCAGCCACATCACCGTGGTTGTCGAGAGCCAGAAGGAAGGGGCCAAGTAATGGGCCAGAAGATCCATCCTCACGGCCTACGTTTGGGCATCACTTCCGACTGGAAGACCCACTGGTACGCCGATAAGGACTACGCCAACTACGTAGCCGAAGACATCAAGATCCGCCAGTACCTGGAGAAGGGCCTCGACCGCGCCGGCATCGCCGACGTCGTCATCGAGCGCACCCGCGACCGCGTCCGCGTCGACATTCACACTGCCCGCCCGGGCATCGTGATCGGCCGCCGCGGCGCTGAGGCCGACCGCATCCGCCGTGAGCTGGAGAAGCTCACCGGCAAGATGGTTGCCCTCAACATTCTCGAGGTCAAGCAGGTCGACGCTAACGCAACCCTGGTTGCTCAGTCCATCGCGGAGCAGCTGGTTAACCGTGTCGCATTCCGTCGTGCAATGCGCAAGGCTATCCAGTCCGCTATGCGCCAGCCACAGGTTAAGGGCATCAAGATTTTGCTGTCCGGCCGCCTGGGTGGTGCTGAAATGTCCCGCGTTGAGCGCTACCACGAAGGTCGCGTTCCGCTGCACACCCTTCGCGCCGAAATCGATTACGGCACCGCAGAGGCCCACACCACCTTTGGCCGCATTGGCATCAAGGTGTGGATCTACAAGGGTGACGTCGTCGGTGGCGTGCGTGAGTCCGAACTGAACGCTCCGGCGCAGGGCCGTGGCCGTGACCGCAATGGTCGCTCCCGCCGCGGTGGCCAGCGTCGCCAGCGCGCACAGCAGAAGCAGGAGGGCTAATCCATGCTGATTCCTAAGCGTGTTAAGTACCGCCGTCAGCACCGCCCGAGCCGCTCGGGTGTGTCCAAGGGCGGTAACCGCATCAACTTCGGTGACTACGCCATCCAGGCTCTCGAGCCGGCGTACATCACCAACCGCCAGATTGAGGCCGCACGTATTGCCATCAACCGCCACGTCAAGCGTGGCGGTAAGGTCTGGATTAACATTTTCCCGGACCGTCCGCTGACCCAGAAGCCTCTCGGTGTTCGTATGGGTTCCGGTAAGGGCCCCGTCGAGAAGTGGGTTGCCAACGTCAAGCCGGGCCGCGTCCTCTTCGAGATGACCTACCCGAACGAGGAAACCGCCATCGAGGCCCTGCGCCGCGCTGGTCAGAAGCTTCCGTGCAAGGTCCGCATCATCAAGAAGGAGGACCAGTTCTAATGGCTACCGGTACCCCCGCCCACGAGTTCCGTGAGCTCGACAACGCTGAGCTGGAAACCCGCCTGAAGGACGCGAAGGAAGAGCTCTTCAACCTTCGTTTCCAGAAGGCCACCGGCCAGCTGACCAACAACCGCCGCATCGGCACGGTTAAGCGCGACATTGCCCGCATCTACACCGTTCTGCGCGAGCGCGAGCTGGGCCTGTCCGTTGCTCCGGGAGCTGAGGCTTAATCATGAGTGAGGCAAACGTGAACACTAAGAAGGAAAAGGGCGCTCGCAAGACCCGCACCGGCATCGTTGTCTCCGACAAGATGGACAAGACCATCGTTGTCGAGCTCGAGGACCGCAAGCAGCACGCCCTCTACGGCAAGATCATGCGTTCTAACAAGAAGGTTAAGGCGCACGATGAGGAGAACACCGCCGGCATCGGCGACCGCGTTCTCATCGCCGAGACCCGCCCGCTGTCCAAGGACAAGCACTTCCGTCTCGTCGAGATCGTGGAGAAGGCTAAGTAAAATCTAGCTTTCCCGCCACAGGTAACCCCCACGCAGCGCGTGGGGGTTATTTTTATGCCAAGAATGCTTCCCGTGGGCTGTCATGGCCGCGCCGCGTACTGCTCCCGTTCATAGGGTTGGCTATGAGAAAGGCGCTCTCTGTTATGCTCTCTCGCGCATCCCTCGCTCTCTCGACGGCGGCCGTGGTGTCCCTTGTCGGTTGCTCTAGCCAGGACCCTGAGCCATCGCGTGATGCCGCCCCCACGACGACGACCCAGGAGGCCAGTTCTCTCGACCCGGCGGAGCAGGCCCGTGAACTCTACACAGAGGTCCTCTCGGATCCAGAGCATATCGAGTTTAACTATCCCCATGAGGATCGCGGCCCAGACACTGGAACGCCGGGGCCCAAGTCCGGGTTCCAGTACGCAAGCGTGGAAGCCACGGGCGATGATGTCCCCGAGCTTGTGGTGCGGCGCGGCCTCCGGGGGTGGGGCGCGCGTCGGTGTGCTAGCGAAGAAATCTGGTGACGTTCTCTAGCGCCCAGCGTCGCGCGCTCGGTGGTGGGTGAGCGCAATGGCGGCACCAAAGGCAGTAAGCACCGTACCCACCGTCAGCAGGAAGGTGCCAAGCCGATATTCGGTGCCCATGGGCTTGTCAAAGGTGTTGTAAATCATCAGCCACAGCACCCAACCCGCGATGAGTGCCACTGCTGCGAGCGCAGACACCATCCGCAGTCCGCGGGTGGCGCGCTGGGCGGGGGAGAAGGCGTGGTAGGAGGAATCGATAAGCATGAGCACCGCCAGTAGTGCCGATAGCCCTGCGGCAATCGGCACGCTAAGCAGCGCCCCTGTGCCGGCAATGACGGGAAGCACGAAACACCCAATAGACAGGATGAAGAGCAGGCCGTGGAGCGCGCCTGTGCGCAGCGGATAAGTCACAGTTTCGCCTCCACCTCGGTGCGGGTGGGCGGCTGCGCGCCGGTGCGGGAGACAGTGATGGCAGCGGCAGTGGCCGCAAAGTGGAGCACGCTCTGCCATTCCGCTTCCGTCAACGCCGCCGGATCCTTGTCAACCAACTGCGAGAGCAACGCGGCCATGACGGTGTCCCCAGCGCCGATGGTATCGGCCACGTCGACGGCTACCGGCGGAGCCTGCACCGACACCGAGCTTGTGCGTACGCTCAGGCCCTCACCGCCGCGCGTAGTAACCACAACTGGCACCTCCTCGAGGGCCTCGGCCCCGAGGAATTCGACTTCCTCCTCGCTGAGCTTGAGCAGAGTCACGTGCGGGAGCAGCGACAGGAGAAATTCGCGGTGCTTCTCGGTGGCGAAGAAGGGGCGAATATTAGGGTCCAGCGCTACCTTTGTGCCACGCTGCGCGAGTTCCTTGAGCAGCGCCGCGTAGCGGGACGCGCCCGGCTCGAGGGCGAGGGAGACGGTGCCGAAGCAGGCCCAGGGGACGTCGACAAGCACAGGCTCCACGGCACGGTCCGCTGTGCCCTCCGTATAGAAGGAGTAGGCGGCCGAGCCATCCTCCGCGATGCTGCAGACCGCCAAGGTTGTGGGCTCGTCGCTGCGCTGCACGAGGGAAGTATCAACTCCTTGGTTAGTGAGATGATCCACCAGCGCACACCCGAAGGCGTCGGTGGACAACCGCGACTGGAAGCCCACGTCAGCGCCCAGACGCCCCGCCGCTACCGCGACGTTGAAGGGGCCGCCTCCCAACGCCGGTTGTAAATCCGCCAGCCGTCCAGGCTCGCGCGGTACAAGGTCCACGAGGCCTTCGCCACACACCATAATGTCCATAATCGCCATAGTATCGAGGACATGAATTACCGTCCGCATTTCCACGTCTCTCCGCCGAGCGGCCGCCTTAATGACCCGAACGGGCTTTTCCTCGATGGCGATACACTGCACGTCTATTACCAGCACGACCCCTATTTCCCGCACGCGGCAAAACAGACCGGTTGGGGGCACGCAGTGGGGTTGGTGAGTAGCCCGCAGCCGTGGCGTCATGCCCCGGATGCGCTGTACCCGGTGCGTGAGTATGACGCGCATGGCTGCTATTCGGGTGGCGCTGTTGTTGATGGCGAGGATGTGTGGCTGTTCTATACCGGCAACCTCAAGCGCGGAGGCGTGCGCATTCCCTCGCAGAATCGGGTGCGTGTGGTGGAGGCCGGTGGCCCGGAAGGCGGTATCTACCAGCGCGATGAGGCGAACCCCCTTATCGATGGTCCGGCTGAAGGCTTCACGGGGCACTACCGCGACCCGCAGATTACTCGTGATGCGCAGGGCTGGCGCATGGTGCTCGGTGCGCAGGCCTCCGATGAGACTGGCCACGTGGTGCTCTACCGTTCCACGGATCTGGGTGTGTGGTCCTACCAGGGGCCTATCACCTTCGATGTTTCCAGGGCCGAGCTGGGCTTGAGCCCTGACCTCGTGCCGGGTGGGTACATGTGGGAGTGTCCTAACCTTGTTACGCTGCAGGACCGCGCCACGGGGGAAGACAAAGACGTCCTCGTCATCTGCCCGCAGGGTTTGGAGCCTGTGCTTGACGACGCCACCCATTACGCCTCCTCCGACCAGTGCGGCTACCTCGTGGGACGCCTAGAGGGCACGGTGTTCCACGTTGAGCGTGGCTTCAGCGAGCTGGACTATGGCCACCAGTTTTACGCGCCGCAGCTGGTGGAAAGGGAGGGCGAAGCCATTATGCTGGGCTGGATGGGCTTGCCCGCGCAGGATGAGACTCCGACGGTTGCCGAGGGGTGGGTTCACACGCTGACGCTGCCGCGGCGCGTCTGGCTGGAAGAGGGGTGGCTGCGTCAGGAGCCGCTGTGGGACCTTGCTTCTGTGCCACAGAAGACGGCACGTGAGGGGTTCGGCTCGGTGGCTACGCTGACTGGGGGTGAGGGGACGTACGTACTCGTTGATTCCTCTGGTGCCGAGTCTTTCCGTGTTGAGTATGGCTCTGGCGAGCTGCGGTTGACCTTGGGGGATGACGAACGTGTCGTGCCCTGTCCGGCTGGTTCGCTGGAACTTATTGCGGATGGTTGTGCGGTGGAGGTTTTTGCGGGTGATGGAAGGATTGCGGCGGCGTCTGCGGTCTTTGGTGCGGAGGACAGTCGCTGGCGAGGCTGGGAAGTCCGGTAGGACGGTGAATTTTCCTACATTTTTGCCCGATTACTTGGCTTTATGTTGGTATGGCGTGTCTAATGGAGTCTGAAGCTATTTAATCCATTTCACAGTAGGAGGCACGCCGTTATGGATCACTCACAGGTCGCGGCGCGGACACTCGCAGCCATCGGTGGCGAAGACAACATTGTGGCGCTCGCCCATTGCGCCACCCGCCTGCGCATGGTGCTCAAAGACAGCAAGAAGGTCGACACGGCCGCGTTGGAAAACGATCCGGACCTCAAAGGCATCTTTGAGGCCGGGGGAATGTTCCAGGTCATCGTTGGGCCGGGCGATGTCAACATAGTCTTCGACCAGCTCAACAAGATGACCACCAAGGACATAGCGGTCTCAACGGACAAGCTCAAGGATATCGCGGCGGATTCTGGCAACTGGTTCTCCCGTGCGGTGAAGATCCTTGCAGACATCTTCGTGCCGCTCATCCCGATTCTGGTCGGTGGCGGTCTGCTTATGGCGCTCAACAACGTGTTGACCGCCAACGGGCTGTTCGGCGAACAGTCAGTCATCGAGATGTTCCCTGCCATGGCGGACGTTGCCGGGCTTATTAACCTGCTTGCCTCAGCGCCCTTTGCCTTCCTGCCCATTCTCGTCGGCTTCACCGCTACCAAGCGCTTTGGCGGTAACGAGTTCCTCGGCGCAGGTATGGCCATGGCGATGGTCATGCCGGACCTGGTCAACGGCTACCAAGTGGCTGCCACCATCGAGGCAGGGGAGATGTCCTACTGGAACATCTTCGGCCTCGACGTCGCGCAGGCAGGCTACCAAGGCTCCATCCTGCCCATCTTGGTCATCGCGTGGATCCTGGCCACGATTGAGAAATTCCTGCACAAGCACCTCAAGGGCACCGTGGACTTTATGCTCACCCCGCTGCTCACGCTCCTGGTGACCGGTTTTATCACCTTCATGGCGGTAGGCCCGGTGCTGCGCACGGCCGGCGATATGCTCGGTGCTGGCCTCAATGACCTCTACACCTTTGCCGGACCGGTCGGCGGTTTCATCTTCGGTCTGTTCTACTCACCCATCGTCATCACTGGTCTTCACCAGTCCTTCCCGCCGATTGAGACGATGCTGTGGAACGAGGGCGGCTCCTTCATCTTTGCAGTGGCCTCCATGGCCAACATCGCACAGGGCGGCGTGGCCCTCGCGGTGTACTTCCTCACCCGCTCGGAGAAGCTCAAGGGCCTTTCCGGCGCCTCGGGTGTCTCCGCGCTCTTCGGTATTACTGAACCCGCCATCTTCGGCGTGAACTTGCGCCTACGCTGGCCGTTCTACATTGGCATGGGAGCCTCAGCCATTGCCTCGACGCTCATTGCGCTTTTCGACGTCAAAGCCACCGCACTCGGCGCCGCCGGCTTCATCGGCTTCGTGTCCATGCGCCCGGAGGATTACACGCAGTTCTTCATCTGCGCCTTTGTCTCCCTGATCCTCTCCTTCGGCGTGGCCTTTGCCTACGGCCATTACCTCAGGGGCAAGAACGGCTCGATTGATCCGGATGAGGTGGGGGCTGGTGGGGCGTCGGCAAGCGCGGCTCCTGCCGTCACCGCGGACCCGAATGCCTACCGTGTGGCCTCCCCGATGGCTGGAAAGGCCATCGCTTTGGAGTCAGTCTCAGACCCGATGTTTGCTGCTGGGAAGCTCGGCGCGGGTGCGGCGATTGAGCCCACCGAGGGGCGCCTCGTCTCCCCGATTGATGGCAAGGTCACCGTCACCTTCCCCTCCAAGCACGCTTATGCCGTTCGCGGCAAGGACGCTGATGGCAATAACGTGGACATCCTCATGCACATTGGCTTTGACACGGTAAACCTCAAAGGCGAGCACTTCACCGCGCATGTCTCCAAGGGCGATGAAGTCAAGGCTGGTGATCTTCTCTGCGAGTTCGATGTCGAGGCCATCAAGGCCGCCGACTATCCGGTGACCACCCCGATTGTGGTGTCCAACTCCAAGAAAACCGGACCGGTACTGCCGGCGTATCGCCCAGGGGAGGACATCACCTTCGGAGATGCCCTGCTCACCGTCGACCCCCGACCGGCTTCTGCTGCTGAGTCGGCTGGCTCCGGTTCAGCTGCGGGCAGCTCCGCCGTCCCAGCCTCGAACGCCTAAACTGTTATCGCCACGCGGCCCCGGCATACGTCGGGGCCTTGTCAGTCCAGCAAGGATTTCCATGTGTCCAGACCTGGAAGTCGACTCATGCAGGTCGTCGTCAAGCGCTGCGTCACCGCGCGATGAAGCCCACCTGCACCGTTCGGCTTCCAGGTCTGCACATATGCATCACGTGTGCATCTGTGGCGAAAGTGCAGGGAGTAGGTTAAAAGTTGTGCATGAACAATGAACAACTCTTTACGTACCTCGATCAGAACCTTATTGATCTTCGCGCCTTGCCCAACAGTGATCCGCTGTGGAAGAAAGTGCATGCCGACAAGGTGGCGAAACTCGCCTGGTGTTACGTACTGCCGATGGTTCAGTGGAGGCAACTCAAGTCTTGGCAGCAGCAGGCTGCACGGGCGTATGCGCTAGGGCTAACCCTGCCGAAGGCGACGCTAGTGGGGAAAACGGCAGCCCTCATCCACGGCATTCCCCTCATTGTCCCTCCCCAAGAATGGGAGGCAACGCTTCCCTCGAATTCTGTGCCACAAAGAGCTAAGTCGAGGAATGTGCGCTACCGACGCACGGATCTGCGTGGGAAAGAAAGCGTTGTTCATGGGATTCGTGTCACGTCCCTTGAGCGAACTGCACTGGACATAGCGCGCTTCCACGGATTCGAGGAGGGCCTTGTTGCCGTTGATGCGGTGCGGGGGCGAAACGTTGGGAAAGTCTGGATCGATGAAGAGTTGGGCGCGATGGGCAGGGTCAAAGGCGTCGCTGCGGCGCGTCAGGCGGTGGCGGCGAGTATCAATACCGCGGAGTCGCCGTGGGAATCTTATGCGCGTGCCCTGATTATCGCAGCCGATTATCCAAGCCTGCGCTCGGTGAAAGCCCAGTACGAGATCGGGACCTATCGCGCAGACCTTGTTATTAATGGGTGGCTCGTCGTCGAAATCGATGGCAACGTGAAATATCGCCGCGATATTGATGAAGTGATTCTCGCTGAGCATCGCCGCCAGCAAGACATTCTCAATAAGGGCTTTGTTGTCCTGCGCTTCAGTCCGGAGCAACTGAACTCGCGCCCAGAATATTTTCAAAAGGTAATCGGGGAGCATCTCCAGCGCGGCCCGAGGCGCTAAAAGTGCAGAGGTGAAAACCGAACGGTGCAGGTGGGCGTCGCCAAGCGCATGTGCACTGCTTGGCGACGCCCTGCGTGAGTCGCCTTGCAGGTCTGGCCTCTTGTCAATGGGGCTCGATACGTGCGCGGTGGGAGGGGGTGAGGGCCGCCTGAAGAAGTGTTGTGTCGGTGCCGCGTGATTTGGGGAAGTGGGGTAGGGCGTGGTTGAATGTATGGGTTGCATATGGCCGGTCGGTGCGGGGCGATGCGTTTCCGAATCGCCACACCGAGACCCTTCGACCGCTGTGAACAGCGTGTTCGTTGCACAACCTATGCCACGTAAGCAAGTAGACCAGGTGTGTCAAGGACGGAAATCTTGACGCACGTTAATCCAGGTCAGGAGACCCATAGTGATTCAGCAAGAATCGCGTCTGCGCGTCGCCGACAACTCCGGTGCACGAGAGCTCCTCGTTATCCGCGTTCTCGGCGGCTCCGTACGACGTTTCGCTGGCATTGGTGACATTGTTGTCGCCACTGTCAAGGAAGCCACCCCGGGTGGCAACGTGAAGGAAGGCGATGTCGTCAAGGCCGTCATCGTCCGTGCCAAGAAGGAGACCCGTCGTCCGGACGGCTCCTACATCGCTTTCGATGAAAACGCCGCAGTTATCCTTAAGGGCGACAGTGAGCCGCGCGGTACCCGCATCTTCGGCCCGGTTGCTCGCGAGCTTCGTGACAAGCGCTTCATGAAGATCGTTTCTCTCGCACCGGAGGTGATCTAGTCTTATGAAGATTCATAAGGGCGATATGGTGATTGTTATTTCGGGCCCGGACAAGGGCGCGAAGGGCAAGGTCATCGAGGCATACCCGAAGCGTGAGAAGGTCCTCGTTGAGGGCGTCAACCGCGTTAAGAAGCACGTTGCTAACTCCGCTACCGAGCGTGGCGCCGAGTCCGGCGGAATCGTGACCCAGGAAGCTCCGATCCACGTGTCCAACGTTGCGATCGTCGACTCCGAGGGCAACCCGACCCGCGTGGGCTACCGTTTCGATGAAAACGGCAAGAAGGTCCGCATCGCACGTAGCAACGGGAAGGACATCTAACATGAGCGAGAACTACACTCCGCGTCTGAAGACCCGCTACCGCGAGGAAATCAAGAAGGCTCTCAACGAAGAGTTCAAGTACGACAATGTGATGCAGATTCCGGGCGTCACCAAGGTCGTTGTCAATATGGGTGTGGGCGACGCTGCCCGCGACTCCAAGCTGATCAACGGCGCACTCGAGGACCTCACCGCGATCACCGGCCAGAAGCCGCAGCTGCGTCGCGCTAAGAAGTCCATTGCTAACTTCAAGCTCCGCGAGGGCATGCCCATCGGCGCACGCGTTACCCTGCGCGGCGACCGCATGTGGGAGTTCCTTGACCGCCTGCTGACCATCGCGCTGCCGCGTATTCGCGACTTCCGCGGTCTCTCCGACCAGCAGTTCGACGGCCACGGCAACTACACCTTCGGCCTCACCGAGCAGACCATGTTCTACGAGATCGACATCGACAAGGTCGACCGCCCGCGCGGTATGGACATCACCGTTGTCACCTCCGCTACCAACGACGAGGAGGGCCGCAAGCTCCTGCGCGAGCTCGGCTTCCCGTTCAAGTAAATAGCGTTTGAGGAATTCCCCCGGCACTCCGAAAGGAGACCGGGGGAATTTTTTGGTTTTAGTGCCGTCGGTGAACCCACGCAGCCGCGCCTACAAGGAAGATAGTGGCGCACACGATGGCAATGATGGCAGACATACCTTGGCCGAGGGAATTGCCCAACGGCGTGGTTTCGCCCACGTACCAGGGAAAAAGGGGCGCCAGCATCGACAGGGGGAGCGCAATTCCCGCAGATGCCTTCGAGTCCAGTGCGCTACGCAGCGTTAACGCGACGCCAACCGCGGCGAGACAGAAAAGAATCGTGGATGCTGAATGAATCGGCACCACCCCAATGAACAATCCGAATCCGAACACAGCGGCCCACGCTGCGGCAGCCGAGCTCAACAAGGTAACTTTCTCCTTGTGCAGCGAACGGGCGGTGCTGGTGGCTTCGTATTTCTCGTCCCATGAACTATTCAGCAACGCCAGTATGGAGCCCGCGACGAGCAGTGGCAGCAGATTAAAAACGAATACGGGACGGTTCAGTGGCGCTCCGAAGAGTTGCGGAACGGCCAGGTTATCCAGGAACTGCGCTACCACGCCAAGGCTGAGGATTAAGAAGAACTCCGGCCAACGGCGAAGTCTCAGGTAAGGACTCATTGTGCAACCCCCAGCGGTGGTAGCTCGGAGCCGCACGTCTGCATGGTGTGAACAAAGGGAGCCAGGGCCACGGCTTGCTCTGCGGGCGAACGGTGCGAAAGCTCGTTTTCAATCCAGGCGCGCGCAGGAGTAGTTGTGCCCTGTGCGCTGAGGGTAGAAAACCTGTCGTCCCCCGTTCTGAACGCATACGTGGCCCAGTCCGAAAGTACCTGGTGTGCGTTGCGAGAGGCAGAAGTTTCTTCGCAGGGGCGCTGAGAGCGCAGCGCCGCAGCTTGAGCCTCATAAACCCGCGTGTACAGGGCCGCTGGGCTGGCCACTGTGTGGGATAACTCCGTCGCGTGCTCGGAGCCAGGTTGACCGTATGTGCCGGTGAGGGGAGGAAGGCCGGCGTCGACAAGCACCTGCGTGAATTCCTGCCAGTGCGCATCGGCAGCCACGACGAGTGCGTGGTCTTCTGGCCAACTGCAGTATCGCTGTTTGTTCGCATCCCGGGTGCAGCTTGCCGACGCCTCCGTGGTGTCCCGTGCCCGCGTACCTTGGGGCCCCACTGCGGCGGAGCCAACAGCGGCGACGGTGATGATGGCGAGGAGAGTCAGCGCGGTGTAACGCGGGGCAGGGTGGTGGCGTGTCAGTGCGGCAAGGACACAGGCGCTTAAGGCCGCTACCATGACGGCAGAAATTGCGACCGAAGCCACCCGTGGCTGCCGTGCGATCAGCTCGTACCCATTGCCGGGGAAGAAAAGAAAGCGTAGGGAAGCCGGCGTGGAATCCGCACACGCCGATACCACGCACAAAGCTAGCGTGAGCAGTGCTGCGAGTAACGCGGCGAGAATCCGGCGCCGGACAAGGACGCCCAAGCCCGCACCGAGAACCGCACACAGCACAACCCACACAAGGCTGCTGATGATGACGAGGAGCCATGGCGAGCCGCCCACGGGTGCGGTATAGACAAACCCTGCCAGGATCATGAAGCCGATAAGAATGCTGGCCAGTCCCCACGCTAGCGCCAGTCCGACGAGGAGTACTGCTGTGCGAGCGCGCGAGGTGGATGTGGAGCGCAGAAACGTAGCGTCCTGGCTTCCTGCGTCCCATGCAGTAATACTTGCGAGAAGTACGCCCGTAGCCGCGGCGACAACCGCACAGATTGCGGTGGCCTCCGGCCAGGAACCGGCGACGTTACTGCCCCGCGCAGAGGCAAAACTCAGCAGTGCGGTGAAGAGTACAACAGGAATGAAGCGAACGTGTCTCACAAAGCAGCCCCTCCCTGTGTACCATCGGTAGCTTGTTCGGTGACGGCGCAGAATCCTTGTTCTACGGAGCCGTACCTTTCGATGAAATCTGCAACAGAAGAATCGGCTGCGATGCCCCCACGATGAAGAATGAGCGCGCGATCGGCGGAGTCCATATCAGCCGCGACGTGAGTAGACATGAGGACAGTGGTGCCGTTCGAGGCCATGTCACGCAGTGCGCGGATAAGCGAGGAGCGGTGGTGTGGGTCGAGGCCCGCGGTGGGTTCGTCGAGAAGCAGTACATCTGGCTCGTGGACAATGCCCGCCGCGACCATGGCGCGGCGCTGCATTCCACCGGACATCGCGCGCAGGCGAGTAGTGCTGTGGTCCTCCAAGCCAATTATCCGCAAGGCATTGACCGCGTGCTGGCGTGCTGTCGCGCGGTCTAGTCCGCGCAGCCAGCCAACGTCTGCTACGAAATCCACTGCGCGTTGCGCCGGATCAAAGGCATTGCGTTGCGGAACCCAGCCGACACGTTGCCGCCACGAGTCGGAACGGCGGACGTCTTTACTGCCCAGGAAGATGGTTCCTGTCGGCGGGCGTAGCTCACCGGCGATGAGCTGCATGAGCGTGCTTTTCCCCGCGCCATTTGCGCCGAGAAGGACGGTGAGCCCTGGGGCGAGGTCGAAGGATATATCGCGAACAACCTCAGCGCGGGCGGAGTAGCCGTAACTGAGGTGCTGGACAGACAGGAAGGATGCCATCCCACAAGGATTCCATAAGTGAAAAATGATTGCAATTGTTCACTGTAGGTCAGTGATTGAGCTGCGGCGCGTGCGGAGGAGTACGATACAAAGGTCTCTGAAATCTCTATCGCGCGAGGTACTTGATGTCCTTGAATGATGCTGCGGCAGCGGCGGTAACGAAAAAGATCACGTTGCTCGATGAATCCTTTTCCCGCTTTGCGGTGCGTTCTACATTGGCCGGCGTGTACCTGGCCATCGGTACGGCGTTTGCGGCGGTGCTGGGAATGGGCGTCGAGAAGCATATGGAAGGCATGGGCTCACTGGTCTTTGCCTGCTTGTTCGGCCTGGGCCTGTTTGCCATCGTCGTCCTTGGCGCGGAACTAGCCACCGGCAACATGATGTACATGGTTTACGGTGCAGTGAACAAGAAGGTCGGCTGGGGCAAGGGCCTGTGGCTGCTCGTGGTCACTACGGTGTTCAACTTGGTGGGCGTAGCGCTCTTTGCAGCGGCTATGGGTATGTCGGCGAAGCTGGGCGATATTGACCCGAACCACCTCATCGCCACACTGTCGATGGGCAAGTTGGAGAAGGGCCCCGGCGGTATGTTCGTCGAGGCCATCCTGGCTAACTTCGTGGTCAACATGGCCATTGTGGGAGCGGTCTTTGCCAAGGACATCGTGTCCAAGTTCTTCGTCATCGTGCCCATCATCGCCTGCTTCGTGGGCTTGGGTCTCGAGCACGTTATTGCGAACTTCTGCCTCATGGTGCTGACCTTCTTCTGTGCCAGCCCGCTGCCGGAGGGCTTTACCCTCGGTGCGGTGCTGACCAACTGGTCCATCGTCTGGGTCGGAAACCTCATTGGCGGCGGCTTCCTTATTGGTGGCGTGTACGCCTGGCTTAACTCCGGCCCGGACGCGTATCGCGACTAAGCTCGCCCGAATAGAGGTTGAAGCGGTCGCCGCGGGCGAAGCCGACGAGCGCCATGCCGGTCTCGCGGGCGGTTTCGACTGCGAGCGAGGAGGCGGCGGAGACCGCGACGAGCATGCCGAAACCGGCCATCGCGGCCTTATTGACAAGCTCGAAGCTGGCGCGCGAGCTCATCACGAGGATGAGGTCGCTGGCGGGCAGCATGTCTTCCATGAGCAAATGGCCAATAACCTTGTCGGCGGCGTTGTGGCGGCCCACATCTTCGCGGACGACGACGGGTTCGCCGTCGAGAGTAAAGGCTCCAGCGGCGTGGATGCCACCGGTTTTTCGGAACTGCTTCTGCTCCCGCTTGAGGGCGTCAGGCAGCTTGGCGACGACCCCCGGATCCACCGGCACCCGCGGAATCTCATAGCGGGTCTGCTTCATGAGGGCCTCAATAGAGGAGGTACCGCATACTCCGCAGGCGGAGGTCGTGGTGGTCAGGCGCAGGTCCGTGAGTGCGATCGGGTGGGGATTGGTGAATTCCACGTCCAGCAGATTGTAGGGGTTGCGACCATCCACGGAGGCGCCGGCGCAGTAGCGTGCTTCCTGGATATCGCTGGCCTTGTCAATGTGTCCCTCGGAGTGGAGAAAACCATGGGTGAGTTCGACATCGTGGCCGGGAGTGCGCATTGTTGTGGTGAGCGTTTGGCCACCAACGCGAATCTCCAGCGGCTCCTCGCCGGCGACGGTATCGCCGCGGGTATCGACCTGGGTGACGTGGCCGTCCTCGTCGAGGCGCACCTTGGTCACGGCAAAGGTGGCGTTGATGCGCCCGCTCATCGGTTGAGGGCCTCCTTCAGTGTGGTGATGTGAGCACGAGCCTCGTCGATGTCCTTGGATGCCAAGCCCACGAGGTAGGCTGTCAGGGGAGCAGCCGGGCGGGATTGCGTATGCGCCACGTCCTTGGTGAGGTCAAGCAGCTCCTTCACGAGGGCAGTGGCGTCCGCGGGTGCGACGCCGATAAGTTCAGCGGCTTCCTCGAGCCATTGGTGGGCCGTGCGGATGGGGTCTTGTTCTTCATTCATAACGATCAATGCTAACGCGTTTTGGAAAACAGCACGTCAACGGGTAGAGTAAGCCGACGGACTTGCATTTTTCCTCATCTCGCGCCGAGAAAATGGTGCGCGAACAGCGGAAATGTGCCAAGCCGGAAGAATTGAACACATCTACTTTGTTGTAGGCCCCTCGCCGTAGACAGCGGACCGTTGTCTGTATCAAAGGGTGGCGAGCGCCTCACGGTATTGACCGTGGGGAGCGTGAGTAGCCCGAAATCACACGGAGAACGCTTTGGTGAGCATGGGAACCGCAACGAGAAAGGTTACAGGTCACTCATATGACTATGACTGATCCTATTGCCGACATGCTGTCGCGCGTGCGCAACGCAAGTAATGCGCACCACGACTCCGTGTCGATGCCGACCTCCAAGATCAAGGCCAACATTGCCGAGATCTTGAAGCAGGAAGGCTACATCGCTGACTACTCCGTCGAGGGTCGCGAGCTGTCCCTCGAGCTTAAGTACAACAACCGTGAGCGTTCCCTGTCGGGTCTGCGTCGCGTGTCTAAGCCGGGTCTGCGTGTGTACGCAAAGTCCACCGAACTGCCGCAGGTTCTGGGTGGCCTGGGCGTGGCGATCATCTCCACGTCTCAGGGTCTGCTCACCGACCGTCAGGCTCAGGAGAAGGGTGTAGGCGGAGAAGTTCTCGCCTACGTCTGGTAAGGGAGGATTGACACATGTCTCGTATCGGTCTAGCACCTATCGCCCTCCCGAAGGGCGTCGACATCACCATCAACGACCAGGTTGTCAACGTTAAGGGCCCTAAGGGTGCTCTCGACGTTGAGCTGCCGGAGCCGATCACCGTTGCCGTCGAGGACGATGAGATCAAGGTCTCCCGTCCGGATGACGACCGCAAGAACCGCGCTCTGCACGGTCTGGCCCGTTCCCTGGTCAACAACGCCGTTGTTGGCGTGACCGAGGGCTACACCAAGAAGATGGAAATCTTCGGTGTTGGTTACCGTGTCCAGCAGAAGGGCAAGAACCTGGAGTTCTCTCTGGGTTACTCCCACCCGATCCTCATTGAGGCTCCGGAGGGCATCACCTTCGCTGTGGATGGCGCAACCAAGCTCTCCGTATCTGGTATTGACAAGCAACTGGTTGGACAGGTCGCCGCGTACATCCGCCGCCTGCGTAAGGACGATCCTTACAAGGGCAAGGGTATTCGCTACGACGGCGAGCAGGTCCGCCGCAAGGTCGGAAAGACGGGTAAGTAAGCAATGGCTAACACTGAAAACGCAAAGCGCACCCCGGTTGGCAAGGACATTTCCTCGCGTCGTCGTGAAGCACGCGCACGCCGCCACTTCCGCATCCGTAAGACCCTCCGCGGCACCCCTGAGGCACCGCGTCTGGTCCTTCACCGCTCCTCCCGCCACATGCACGTCCAGGTCATCGACGACCTTGCCGGCCACACCCTGGCTGCTGCTTCCTCCATGGAAGCAGACGTGCGCGCACTCGAGGGCGACAAGAAGGCCAAGGCTGCCAAGGTAGGCGAGCTCATTGCTGAGCGTGCCAAGGCCGCTGGCATCGAGAAGGTCGTCTTTGACCGTGCAGGCTACAAGTACCACGGCCGCGTTGCTGCGCTGGCCGACGCCGCCCGCGAAGGTGGTCTGCAGTTCTAATGATTAAGGCATACGGAAACATCAACGGAAGGAACGCCTAATGTCGGACCGTGAACAGCGTGACGGCGGACGCTCCGCCGAGAACAACAACGACCGCAAGGGTCGCAACAACGGCCGTCGTAATGACCGCCGCAACCAGCAGGACAACGAGCGCGATAAGTACATCGAGCGCGTTGTGACCATCAACCGCGTCTCCAAGACCGTTAAGGGTGGCCGCAACATGTCCTTCACCGCTCTCGTCGTCGTCGGCGACGGCCAGGGCATGGTTGGCGTCGGCTACGGCAAGGCCAAGGAAGTCCCGGCCGCAATCCAGAAGGGTGCTGAGGAAGCTCGTAAGAACTTCTTCCGCGTCCCGATGATTGCCGGCACCATTACCCACCCGGTTGAGGGTCGCGACGCAGCTGGCATCGTCATGATGAAGCCGGCCGCTCCGGGTACTGGTGTCATCGCCGGTGGTGCTGCTCGTCCGGTGCTTGAGTGCGCTGGCGTGCAGGACATTCTGTCGAAGTCCCTGGGCTCCGACAATGCACTCAACGTCGTCCGCGCTACCGTGGACGGCCTCAAGCAGCTGGTTCGCCCGGAGGAAGTTGCCGCACGCCGTGGCAAGTCCCTCGAGGAGATCGCACCGGCCCAGATGCTGCGCAAGCGCGCAGGTCAGGAGGCATAAGCAATGGCTCTGAAGATTACTCAGGTAAAGGGCCTTGTGGGCACCAAGCCGAACCACCGCAAGAACATTGAGGCGCTCGGCCTCAAGCGCATCGGTCACACTGTTGTTAAGCAGGACACCCCGATCATTCGCGGCATGGTTCAGAAGGTGCGTCACCTGGTCACCGTCGAAGAAGTGGCAGGGGAGTAAACCATGGCTGATATCATCAAGCTCCACGACCTGCGCCCGGCCGCAGGCTCCAACAAGCCCAAGACCCGCGTCGGCCGCGGTGAGGCATCCAAGGGTAAGACCGCTGGTCGCGGTACCAAGGGCACCGGCGCTCGTAAGCAGGTTTCCGCTGCTTTCGAGGGTGGCCAGATGCCGCTGCACATGCGTCTGCCGAAGCTCAAGGGCTTCAAGAACCCGAACCACGTTGAGTACCAGGTAGTCAACGTTGCTGACCTGGCTGAGAAGTTCGCAGATGGCGGCGACATCACCGTTGCTGACATCGCAGCTGCCGGCCTCGTCCGCGCTAACCAGCCGGTTAAGGTTCTGGGCAACGGCGACATCAACGTCAAGCTGAATGTCACCGCTGATAAGTTCTCCAAGTCTGCTGTCGAGAAGATTGAGGCTGCTGGCGGCTCCGCCACCACCAAGTAATTCTCACCAGACTCTGTGAGAGTCAGGGAACCCTCCCGCAAGTCACCGTTAAGGTGTCCTGCGGGAGGGTTCTTGCGTTGTGCCATCGCATGAGCTTAAAGCTGAGAAGAAAACCTGCATTTTGCAGGATGATAGCGAGCAACTTAAGTGGATTGGACCCGAATTTTTCTCCGGATGAGAATGAACCTGCAGGGCATGGGGTGTCTTTTAGATCTCATAGA
This sequence comes from Corynebacterium sp. BF-R-2, assembly GCF_024586525.1. NCBI lineage: Bacteria > Bacillati > Actinomycetota > Actinomycetes > Mycobacteriales > Corynebacteriaceae > Corynebacterium > Corynebacterium sp. BF-R-2. The sequence goes on from NZ_JAMFTP010000003.1 coordinate 100,339, forward strand.
TTGATCGCAAGTAGCTTATAAACGCGCGGGGTGATATATTTTTTTGCACAGGGTTACTGCAAGTCAGTCTAAGGAAATATCATGACCATTATTAATCAGTTCGTGGCCGGCGTTATGGCCGCAGTGTTGTCGTTGTTCGGCCTGGCAGCGCCGCTTGATAACACTGGTGCACCTACCCACGCAGCCGCGCACGTGGAGAATGCGGCTGCCCCTGCGGGTGAAGACGCATCTGTTGTGCAGCCGGGTGAGAACCTTACTCCTCAGAAGGCTGTGGAGCGTGACCTTTTCCTTGTCACTGAGGAGCTGGGCCATGAGTTCATGACCATCCGTTTCGAGGGCACCACGACCGCCCACATCGTTTTCCTTGAGTCTTATAACCCGGACACCGACCAAGCCGCGGTTGACCGTATGATGACGTCTCTGGCGGACAACGGCTTTGTCCGCGTCGACGCCGTCGCGTAGGACCTTGCACGCGAGAAGCCCCCGCAGTCAGGAAAACGAGCCTGACTGTGGGGGCTTCTCCTGTTGTCGCCGGTGCCGGATCTAGGCGTCGTTGACCGTCTTCTCAAAGAGGCTTGGGAAGCGGTCGGACGGGTCGGTAACGGCCTTAATGCGTTCGGGAAGGTCGCCACCGTAGAGTTCAGCGAATTTCTCGGGGGAGTAGAAGGCTTCTGAATAGAGGGACTTGTGCCCACCCAGTTCGTTGATCTTTGACTCGATAACGCGGTTGAATGCGCCGTTGCCGGGGGCGGAGGGATCGACGTGGTTGCCTTCCACGCCGGACCAGAATCCAACGTTGATCCACGTCTGGCTGGGACGGAGGGGGTACAACGGCCACGGAGCCGGCGAGTCCGCGGCGATGTCGCCCCGGCCGATAAGCTCCTCGACGCCCTCGCGGAGACGAATCGGGCACAGCCATACCGGCTGGATGTCAGAGGCGGTGAAGAACCAGCGTAAAAACTCTGGCAGTTTGTCCGGGGTTACTTCGATGTCTTGGACAACGCGTTCGCCGCGGGGCAAGCCCTTGGGTTTCTTGATGAAGTGATATTCCAGCTCGTATGTGCGGTCGAGACGAACGAGCTTCCAGTAGAAGGAGCTACGGCGCAGTTGGCGCGGCCAGATTCGGCGCACGCGAGGGTTTTGTGCACCGAAGGCGCGGGAGCACCAGAACCAGTCTGTATCCCAGCGCCAAATGTAATCACGGACCGTGAGGCGATCATGTCGAATTCCGCGCGGGTGCTGGAGGCTGCGGTAGAAGATCTTCTCGCGCGTGTAGTCGGAGGTAGGCCCTTCGTCATCCGTAAAACGGGCCATAACCAGATAAGCTTCTTCCGGGGAAAAGACGACGCCATCCAGCCCGTGGACCTCCACGCCGTCGTAGGTCTGGGTTTCGGAAACGCGGGCAAGTACAGTGCTGAGCTCCTCGACGTCGTCGAATCTCACCTCCCTGAGTTCCACATATGGTTTGACCGCGCGAAGTTCGATTCTGAGGCGTACCGCGTACCCTAGCGAGCCATAGGAGTTTGGAAAGAGACGAAAGAGGTCCACGTTTTTCTCGCGCGAGCACAGGATGATCTCTCCGGTGCCGGTCAAGATATCCATCTCGAGTACGGACTCGTGGGGTAGTCCATCGCGGAAACTTGTCGATTCCACGCCCATGCCCGTGACGGCCCCGCCCAGCGTGATTGTCTTCAACTGCGGAACCACAAAGGGCATAAGGCCGTGCGGCAGCGTGGCGTCAACGAGGTCTTCATAGGTGCACATGCCTTGCACTTCAGCAGTCTTCGCGATGGGATCTATCTCAATGACCCCGCCCAACCCGGAAACATCGAGGCCGACTTGCTCCCCGCTGCGTCCACGGAAGAGATTGGACGTCTTCTTGGCCAGGCGCACACGTTTATCTTTCGGTACCGCGTAGAAACTTCGCAGGAGCTTATCGACGCCCTCCTGATGCTCCGCCCAGCCCACCGGTGCTATCTCAATAGCGTCAACGCTGCGTTGAGTTCTCAAACGGTTAATGACACGCGAGATCATAGTCCTCCTTTAGAAGCGCGAATCGTCCCACCAGCGGCGCTCCGGCACTCCGGCGCGGGAACCGGCGTTGCCTACTTTGACACCGAGGAAGTGATACAGATTGATGATGTTGTGCTCGAATCCCCACTCAGAACCTGCCATGTAAATCGCCCATAGACGTGCAGTGGGAAGTCCGACGAGGGAGCAGGCTTCCTCCCACGTCTCCTTGAGGTTCTCGCACCAGTCATGAAGCGTCCGCATGTAATCAAAGCGCAATGACTCTGTGTGGAATACCTCAAAACCGGCATCCTGCATGCACTTGGTGATGGTGCCGGAACCAGAAAGCTCACCGTCAGGGAAGATGTAGCGGTCGATGAATCCGCCTTTCGGCGTTTTGTGGTTGTCCGGGTAGGTGATGCAGTGGTTGAGCATCAGCCCGCCGGGCTTGAGCTTTCCGTGGAGGAAGCTGAAGAAGTCAGGGTAATTCTTTACGCCGATGTGCTCTAGCAAGCCAATGGCGGAGATTGCGTCGAATCCTTCCTCGGTGACGTCGCGATAATCCATGAACCGGATCTCCGCGTAGTCTTCAAGGCCTTCTTCTTTAATTTTGGCTTGGCCCCATTCGGCCTGCTCCTTCGAGAGCGTCACTCCGAGTGATCTAACGCCGCGTTTGGCAGCGTAACGGACCATGCCTCCCCAGCCGCACCCGACGTCGAGGTGGCGATCCCCCTCCTTGAGCCTCAGCTTGTCGAAGATAAGGCGGTATTTATTCTCCTGTGCTTCGTCGAGCGTGGCCTCAGGGGAAGGGTAGTAAGCGCAGGTGTAGGTCATGGAATCGCCCAGGAAGAGCTCATAAAAGTCATTTCCTACGTCATAGTGATCAGAAATGACATCGGCGTCGCGTTCCTTGGAGTGCTTGGATAGTCCTTCATGCAGCTTGCGGCGCAACCAGGAAGCGCGCTCTACCTCCGGGACAGGCTGGACGCGGAAGGCGCCCATGGCGGCGAGCGAGCGCACAACGCGAGCAAGCGTGACGGCATCTGGACGGCAGAACTTGTCATACATGGCGTGGAGGGCGTCAAAGATGCCGTAAGGATGCGCCGGGTGCTCGCCGTCGACTGTAATTCCATCCGTGACGTAGGCGCGCGCGAAGCCTACGTCGCCTGGGTGCGTTGCGATGTAGGCCAAGCCTTGCAAGCTGTTGATTCTGACCGTGAACTGTGAGTCCGTTGGGCCGGTGGAGGAACCATCGAAGGCCTCCCACCGGAAGGGATTGGGAGTGGGGACGAAGGCGTCGATGATCTCCGCCACGGTCATGGGAGTGAATCGCTTACTCATAAAACTACATACTTCTTTCGCTTCGTCGGCAGGCAGATATAGTACGGCCGTACTCCGAGGCGCTCTTGGCGTCACGTGAGAGGTCGAAGAGGTGTAGGTACCTTGTAAGGACATTGCTGGAAAGCAATATTCGCTATGGTAGGCGCATCGACGCAGTCGCGCTAAGGATCCGCGTGTGCAAGCCCTAGTGTGTGGGTATTCCGTTAGCGCACGAGGCATCTGGGAAGTGGCGCACAGTGGAGCCGGTACGGGCGCTGAAGCACTTTCGGAGGGGCTGATGTGGAGAAATGTTGTTTGGCTGGTAGGGTAATGGGGTCAAAAGTGTTCAACCGTTTCTATGGAGTGCCTGAAAGGGCTCTCATCCAGTAGGAACAGATGAGTTCCACCTCCGTGCGCGGCAGTTTCGGCCCGTAGTTTAAGCGCGGTAGGCCAGGAGGATTTAGTAGTGTCCGCCATTTTCCAGGCTTTCAAAGACGCCGACCTGCGAAAGAAGATCATCTTCACCCTCGTGATGATTATCCTTTACCGCGTTGGCGCGCAGATCCCGTCCCCGGGCGTCGATTACGCCACCATCGCTGGCCGTCTTCGCGAGCTGACGGAAGAATCCGGCAATCTCTACTCAGTGATCAACCTATTCTCCGGTGGTGCGCTGCTGCAGCTGTCTATCTTTGCCATCGGCATCATGCCGTACATTACGGCGTCGATTATCGTGCAGCTGCTGACCGTGGTCATCCCGCACTTTGAGCAGCTGAAGAAGGAGGGCCAGTCTGGTCAAGCCAAGATGACGCAGTACACGCGTTACCTCACTTTGGCCCTGGCTCTTCTGCAGTCCTCCGGCATTGTGGCCTTGGCAGACCGCGAGCAGCTGCTTGGCCAAGGCGTGCGCGTCCTAGCGGAGGATCGTAACTTCTTCACCCTCGTGGTCTTGGTTATCACCATGACCGCTGGTGCCATCCTCGTCATGTGGATGGGTGAGCTCATCACGGAGAAGGGCATTGGCAACGGCATGTCTCTCATGATCTTCGCCGGTATTGCTACCCGCCTTCCTACCGATGGCCTCAGCATCATGCAGAACAACGGCGGCCTTGTCTTCGCCATGGTTCTTGCCGGCCTCATCGTCTTGGTTGTCGGCATTACCTTCATCGAGCAGGGCCAGCGCCGCATCCCGGTCCAGTACGCTAAGCGTATGGTGGGTCGCCGCCAGTACGGTGGCTCCTCCACCTACCTGCCATTGAAGGTTAACCAGGCCGGCGTTATCCCGGTCATCTTCGCTTCCTCCCTGATCTACATGCCGGTGCTCATCACCCAGATTGTGAACTCCGGATCCCCGGGCGTGTCAGACAACTGGTGGCAGCGCAATGTCATTGCCCACCTTCAGGCGCCGAGCTCCTGGCAGTACATCGTCCTGTACTTTGTTCTCACCATCTTCTTCTCCTACTTCTACGTGTCGGTTCAGTACGACCCAGCCGAGCAGGCAGACAACATGAAGAAGTATGGTGGATTTATCCCGGGTATCCGCCCGGGCCGACCGACCGCCGAATACTTGGGCTTCGTCATGAACCGCCTTCTCTTCGTCGGCTCGATCTACCTCGCGCTCATCGCCGTCCTCCCGAATATTCTTCTGGATCTGGGCGTCGGTCGGGCAGGTGCTAGCGGCACCTCCGCGTTTGGTGGTACCGCTATCCTCATTATGGTCTCGGTCGCGCTGACCACGGTCAAGCAGATCGAGTCCCAGCTCCTACAATCCAACTACGAAGGACTGCTTAAGTAATGCGTTACGTACTCCTTGGCCCTCCCGGTGCCGGCAAGGGCACCCAAGCCGCTCTCCTCAGCGAGAAGCTCGGCGTCCCGCACATCTCCACCGGTGACCTCTTCCGCGCCAATATCGGCGAGGGCACCCCGCTTGGTGTTGAGGCCAAGTCCTACATCGACGCCGGCAAGCTGGTCCCGACCGACGTGACCGCACGCATGGTGGAGGATCGCCTCAACCAGGATGATGCCAAGGACGGCTTCCTTCTCGATGGCTTCCCCCGCACTGTGGAGCAGGCCGACATCCTGGAGAAGCTCCTCGCGGACAAGGGCCTGAAGCTTGATGGCGTTCTGAACTTTGAGGTGTCTGAAGATGTCGTCGTCGAGCGCATGCTTGCTCGCGGCCGCGCTGACGATACCGAAGAGACCATCCGCACCCGCCTTGGTGTGTACCGCGATGAGACCTTCCCCCTCATCGAGCACTACGGCGAGGCCATCATTCCGGTCCAGGCAGAGGGCTCCGTTGAGGAAATCAACGAACGCGCCCTCAAGGCGATGGGTAAGTAAACCCTGTTCCTATGGCTTTTCGACGTCGCACAAGGGCCATGCCTGCCCGTACCCCGGGAGAGCTCGACGCCATGCAGGCGGCCGGCGAGATCGTCGGCCGTGCGCTGCAGGCCGTGCGCGCCGCCGCCGCGGTTGGCGTGAGCACACTCGAGCTCGACGAGGTTGCGGAGCACACCATCCGGGATGCCGGAGCCGTGCCTACATTCAAGGGCTATGGCGGCTTCCCTGGGTCTATCTGTGCGTCTGTCAATGACGTCATTGTTCACGGGATTCCCAGTAGTGACGTCGTCCTTGCTGACGGTGACCTCATCTCCATCGATTGCGGTGCAACGCTCGATGGATGGGTAGGGGATAGTGCTTGGACGTTTGGCGTCGGAAAGCTCAGCCCTGAAGCTCAGGCGCTGTCTGACGCCACCGAATGGGTCCTGCACGAAGGGCTCAAGGCTATGGTGCCTGGCAACCGCCTCACGGACGTTTCGGCCGCCCTCGAGCAGGCCACGTACCGCGCCGAGGACAAGTTCGGCGTCGAACTCTACATCGTTGACGGATATGGCGGCCACGGCATTGGCCGTGAGATGCACGAGGAACCCTACCTGGCCAATGAAGGCAAAGCCGGCCGCGGCCCCATCATTCAGGAAGGCTCGGTCCTGGCAATCGAGCCGATGCTGACGTTGGGCACGGAGGACAACGCCGTGCTTGACGACGACTGGACTGTCGTTACCCTCGATAACTCCCTCGCCGCACACTGGGAGCACACTGTAGCGGCCACGGAGAACGGTCCCCGTATTCTCACTCGCCGATACTCATAGGTAGGAAATCATGGCAGGACAGTCTATACTTCTTGCCATGTCTAAAATTTCCTCCTTCGCTGGCGCTCGTTCCCTACGCCGAGTTGCCGCAGCGGGACTCGTGACCGTCTCACTCGCGACTGCCCCGGCTGCACAGGCGCAGCCTGTCCCTTCCATCGAATCCCTGTCCTCCGACGTTCAGTCCCAGATTGACGGTTTCGTGGGCCAGACTCGCGAGAACGCGTGGACGTCCCGCAACGACATTCTTACTTCCCTCAAGGCTGCTAATCCGCAGGCCGCAGATGCCCTCCAGCCGGTCATTGACGGCGCCATCGAGTTGGTGTTCCCGGGTCTGATCGCTCAGAAGAACGCCGAGATTCGTGCTGCTCGCGAGGCTGAGGAACGTGCTCACGCCGCCGAGATTGCCCGAGAGAAGGCCGCTGCTGAGGAAGCCGCCCGCAAGGCTGAGGCCGAGCGTCAGGCCCAGAGGTTCGATACTGGCCCATGCCCGACAGATGCCCGCGTGTGTGTTGATCGTGGTGGCCGCCGTACCTGGCTCCAGGACGGCAACGGTCACGTCACTTACGTTGCTACTGGTATGTCAAGCGGCAAGCCGGGGGAGGAGACCCCGGCCGGCACCTTCTACATTAACCGCAAGATCAAGGACGAAGTCTCCCACGAGTTCGGCAACGCACCGATGCCGTACGCGATGTACTTCACCAACAATGGCCACGCCTTCCACGAGGGCTCCCCGGCCTACGAGTCTGCCGGTTGCGTTCGCCTGCCACACCAGGATGCTGTCCGTTTCTGGAATGACGTGCCTATGGGTTCCAAGGTCTTCATCTACTAAGACCGCGTGATGGCTCAGGCCATCGCACTACCAATCTGAAGCCCGCCGCCTCATTGAGGTGGTGGGCTTCGGCGTGTCTTCACGGCTGAAATCAGTGAGCTGCGCTAGGCGCATTTGGAAAAGAGGTGGTCGCAGCGTATGCTTGAGTGCTGGTGTCCACACGCGGCTCTTCTATTCACGGATGAGACTGCGGGCGGCACCAGGCAGTAGACACTAAACATGCAGGTGATGAGGGGCGTCGCCAAGCGCGGCACAATTCCCGTCTCACCAGAAAAGTAGAGGTTATGGCTAAGGAAGGCGCAATCGAGGTTGAGGGTCGCATCGTCGAACCCCTGCCCAACGCAATGTTCCGCGTCGAGCTCGACAACGGACACAAGGTTCTTGCACACATTTCCGGCAAGATGCGTCAGCACTACATCCGCATCCTCCCGGAGGATCGCGTGGTTGTGGAGCTGTCTCCTTATGACCTGACCCGCGGACGCATCGTCTACCGCTACAAGTAAAGACAGTAAGCCTCCTTATCCACGGGACGCACTTGATGCGTCCCTTTTTACCTCAGGCTGCGATGGCCTGAGCCCGCACTGCTAAGCATGCCCACTGAATCCCCGGCTCGGCCCGGGGCGAAGCGCGTGCGTGGTGGGGGACGGATGAGGAGAAAACCATCGTAACAACCCGAAAGGACTAGCCATATGGCACGTCTAGCTGGTGTTGACCTCCCGCGCAACAAGCGCATGGAGGTTGCTCTCACCTACATCTACGGCATCGGGCCTTCCCGTGCCAAGGAACTGCTGGAAAAGACCGGCATTTCTCCCGACCTGCGCACCGACAACCTGGATGATGATCAGCTGTCGGCGCTGCGTGACGTCATTGAAGCTACCTGGAAGGTCGAGGGTGACCTCCGCCGCCAGGTTCAGGCTGACATCCGTCGCAAGATTGAAATCGGCTGCTACCAGGGTATCCGCCACCGCCGTGGCCTGCCCGTACGTGGTCAGCGCACCAAGACCAACGCTCGTACGCGCAAGGGTCCGAAGAAGACGATCGCAGGAAAGAAGAAGTAAAACATGCCACCGAAGACTCGTTCCGGCGCGCGCCGTGGTGGTCGTCGCGTCGTAAAGAAGAACGTGGCCGCTGGCCACGCATACATCAAGTCCACCTTCAACAACACCATCGTGTCCATCACGGACCCGTCCGGTGCTGTCATCTCCTGGGCATCCTCCGGCCACGTTGGCTTTAAGGGTTCCCGTAAGTCCACCCCGTTCGCTGCCCAGATGGCCGCAGAGAACGCTGCCCGCAAGGCAATGGACCACGGAATGAAGAAGGTTGACGTTTTCGTCAAGGGTCCGGGCTCCGGCCGCGAGACCGCCATCCGTTCCCTGCAGGCAGCAGGCCTCGAGGTCAACTCGATTACGGATGCCACCCCACAGCCGCACAACGGCTGCCGTCCGACCAAGCGCCGCAAGGTTTAAGGGAAAGGAAGAGGTAAAACAATGGCTCGTTATACTGGCCCCGCTACCCGCGTATCCCGCCGTCTGCGCGTCGACCTGGTCGGCGGCGACATGGCATTTGAGCGCCGCCCGTACCCCCCGGGACAGGCTGGCCGTAACCGCATCAAGGAATCTGAGTACCTTCTGCAGCTCCAGGAGAAGCAGAAGGCAAAGTACACCTACGGTGTGCTGGAGCGTCAGTTCCGTCGTTACTACGCCGAGGCTAACCGCCTCCCGGGCAAGACCGGTGACAACCTGGTCGTCCTGCTCGAGTCCCGTCTCGACAACGTGATCTACCGCGCTGGTCTGGCCAATACCCGCCGCCAGGCTCGCCAGCTTGTCTCCCACGGTCACTTCACCGTGAACGGCAAGAAGATCAACGTTCCGTCCTTCCGCGTTACGCAGTACGACATCATCGATGTTCGTGAGCGTTCCCAGAAGATGGAATGGTTCGAAGACGCCCAGGATCGCCTCGCCGACGCTAACGTCCCGGCTTGGCTGCAGGTCGTTCCGGACACCCTGCGCATCCTCGTGCACCAGCTGCCCGAGCGCGCTCAGATCGACATTCCGCTGCAGGAGCAGCTCATCGTCGAGCTTTACTCGAAGTAAACTTTCGATATCTGATTCTTTACCCCTTCTACCGGCGTCAAATAGCGGGCGCCGACAAGGAGAAAATCCATGCTTATTTCCCAGCGTCCTCAGCTCACCGAGGAATTCATCGACTCGTCTCGCTCCAAGTTCGTCATCGAACCGCTCGAGCCGGGCTTTGGTTACACCCTTGGTAACTCGCTTCGTCGCACCCTGCTGTCTTCCATTCCGGGCGCAGCAGTCACCTCCATCAAGATTGATGGTGTTCTCCACGAGTTCACCACCATTAACGGTGTGAAGGAAGACGTCTCTGAGATCATCCTTAACGTTAAGGGTCTGGTTCTGTCCTCCGACTCTGATGAGCCGGTTGTCATGTACCTGAGCAAAGAGGGCCCTGGCGAGGTGACCGCAGGCGATATCCAGCCGCCGGCTGGCGTGGAGATCCACAACTCGGATCTGCACATCGCATCCCTGAACGAGTCCGCCAAGCTGGAAATGGAACTCGTCGTCGAGCGCGGCCGTGGCTACGTCCCGGCTGCCGCTACCTCTGGGGAAATCGGCCGCATCCCGGTCGATCAGATTTACTCCCCGGTACTGAAGGTTTCGTACAAGGTCGAAGCTACTCGTGTTGAGCAGCGTACTGACTTTGACAAGCTGATCATCGACGTCGAGACCAAGAACTCGATTTCCGCCCGCGATGCCCTGGCCTCTGCCGGTGGCACCCTGGTTGAGCTCTTCGGCTTGGCCCGCGAGCTGAACACCGCAGCTGAAGGCATCGAAATTGGCCCGTCCCCGCAGGAGACGGAGTACATCGCTGCGTACAGCATGCCGATCGAGGATCTGAACTTCTCCGTCCGCTCCTACAACTGCCTGAAGCGTCAGGAAATCCACACCGTTGGTGAGCTCGCTGAGTGCACCGAGTCGGACCTGTTGGATATCCGCAACTTCGGTCAGAAGTCGATCAACGAGGTAAAGATCAAGCTGGCTAACCTGGGCCTGGCTCTCAAGGACACCCCTGAGGACTTTGACCCGACCCAGCTCGAAGGCTACGACGCAGAAACCGGTGACTTCAAGGACCCGGCTGCTGAGGATTCCGAGTAAAGAATTCCGCTGAATCGTAACGACGCGTACAGCGTTCGTTGCGCGCTCAATTAATCCGCACACGAGGAGTACACAATGCCAACCCCTAAGAAGGGTGCCCGTCTCGGCGGCTCCGCCAAGCAGCAGGCTCACCTGCTGAGCAACTTGGCAGCTAGCCTGATCGAGCACGGCGCAATCAAGACCACCGATGCCAAGGCGAAGGTTCTTCGTCCGTACATCGAGAAGATCATCACCAAGGCTAAGTCCGGCACCGTTGCTGACCGCCGCGCTGTTCTGAAGCTCATCCCGCACAAGGATGTTGTTGCCCACCTCTTTGACGAGCTGGCTCCGAAGTTTGAGAACCGCGCGGGTGGCTACACCCGCACCATCAAGCTGGAGAACCGCACCGGTGACAACGCCCCGATGTCCCAGATCTCCCTCGTTCTCGAGGAGACCGTGACCTCCGAGGCTAACCGCGCTACCCGCGCAGCTGCTTCCAAGAAGGCTGCTGAGGCTGAGGAAGCTAAGGCTGAAGAGGCCGAGGCTGAGTCCGCAGAGGCTGAGTCCGCAGAGGCTGAGGCTCCGGCAGAAGAGGCTACCGAGGCTTCGGCCGAGGAGACCGCAGCTGAGGAGACCACCGAGGAGAAGTAATTTTCCTCGAGCTCTGAGCTGATAGGCCCGTGCTCACCAATCAGATGGTGGGGCGCGGGCCTTTTGCGATGCAAGAGGGTTTCCGGGGCATGCAGTGAAGGGATGCGGCGAATCGAGCACGCGGAGTACCGTTTTTACAAATAGCGCCCCGAAAACTCAGTTCTTTGCTCCCTTATTTGTAAAAACGGTACCTGCAGAGGCCGCCTCCTCCGCGGTGACAAGGACCGGTAACATCAACGAACATGACTGACAGAGTTCGCCTACGACTGGACTTGGCTTATGACGGCACCGACTTCCACGGGTGGGCCAAGCAAAAGGGCGGTCTACGCACGGTGCAGCAGACCGTGGAGGAGAAACTCACCATGATCCTGCGCCACCCGGTGGAGCTCACCGTGGCTGGGCGCACGGATGCGGGCGTGCATGCCAGCGGGCAGGTGGCGCACGTCGACACCACCAGGGAGGCGCTGAGCCAGCGCAGCATCGACGGTGACCCCGGCAAGCTGGTTCGGCGTCTGGCTAAGCTTCTGCCTCTCGACGTTCGCGTGCACTCCTGCACGCAAGTGTCCCCAGACTTCGATGCACGCTTTTCTGCTTTACGCCGCCATTACGTCTACCGCATCACTACCCATCCACGCGGTGCCCTGCCGACGAGGGCTCGTGATACCGCAACGTGGTTCAAGCAAGTAGACCTTGACTTGATGCAGCAGGCCGCCGATAGTCTGGTGGGGCTCAATGACTTCGTTGCTTTTTGCAAGGCCAAGCCGCATGCCACCACTATTCGGGAACTTCTCTCTTTCGAGTGGAAGGACGTGTCGACGGCAGATGAACCGCAGCTGTATGAGGCACACGTGACCGCGGATGCCTTCTGTTGGTCCATGGTGCGTTCCCTCGTTGGTTGTTGCCTGCGGGTGGGGGAGGGCTCGCGCGGCAGTGAGTTTGCGGAGCAACTGCTCCAGGAAACCAGCCGGTCTTCCCAAATTCCGCTCGCGCCGGCCGAAGGTTTAAGCCTCGTCGGCGTGGACTACCCTGCGCCGGACCAGCTGGCGGCTCGCGCGGAGATGACTCGAGAACGTCGCGCTGCGGAGGAGACTGAGGTGGGTTAATCTAGAACCCACTGCGCCAGGGAGGGCGGCGCACTCACTCAGGGGGAGGATTCTTCATGGCACGCGCGTTGCCTACGACCAAAGCACAGGTCTCCGGTCACAAGTTCTTACTGCGCCGTGTGGAGCACGGGCTTGTGTTCGGTGATATCAGGATGATTCATGATCCATTGAAGAGGCGTCGACGAGCGCTGCTCGGCGGGGTAGCTGCGGTGGCCTTCTTAAGCCTAGGGTCGGGGCTCATTGCGTGGATGCAGCCGGACCCACAGCCGGGCAATGCCCCCGTCGTGCGGTCTGCCGAAGGTCAGCTGCTCGTGCTGGTCAATGGGACATACCATCCGGTGGTCAACCTTGCTTCCGCCAGGCTGATAGCAAACGAACCTGTCGAGCCTGCCGCGGCAGGCGAGAGCTTCGTGGAACAGGCGAGTCTAGGCACGCCGTTGGGCATTGTCGATGCCCCAAATCTCCTCACCGCCACCACGGGGGAGGAGCCTGGCTGGTCAGCGTGCTTGGAGGAATCTACGCAGGGTGAGAACTGGCAGTCCAGCAGTCGCGTGGGTACCGTGACTGTCCTCGCACACCATGCTGCTACTGGGTTCGATGATGGGCACGCAGCTGTGGCGGAGTCCGCGGGTATGCAGTGGTTGTTGACGGGGCAAGGCCGCGTCGTTCTACCTGAGACCACCAGTACGCAGGGCCGCGTGCTGCGTCGTGCTTTGGGGATGACTGCGGACACTGCGGTGTGGAGTGTTCCAGCGGAGTTGCTCAACGCCTTTCGGGAGTTGGAGCCGCTGAGTTTCCCTGCTGTACCACCACAGATTCTGGACACCGGTGAGCAACTGTGGGCGCGCACTGAGCAAGGCGTTTTCGCTATCACTCCGATGCAAGCAGAGATGCTGGTGGGCGTCGGTGCACAGCGCCTGCCCGCACAGGCACAGGAGGTCGCCGCGCTTGGCGACGTCCCACCGACCTTCAACCTTCCCACTACCCGTGTCGACTTCCTCTCGCCTGAACAGGGCTGGTTGTGCGCGACGCATCAGCAGGGTGCGGGTAGCACTCGTCCGGAAGCAGCAACGGTGGATCTTCCCGGTGATTCAGTAGCCGCATGTTTCGCTGGCCTCAATGCTGGGGTCGGTGTGGATAGCGGGCACGGCTATCACGTGGTCTCCGCCACCGGCAGGCGCCACGAGCTGGCGAGTGCCGCAGAGCTTAAAGCCTTAGGGTTGGGCGAGCCGGAGTCGGTTCCGTGGGAGATCCTTCGCCTGCTTCCCGAAGGCTCCCCGTTGAGCCGCGCGGAGGCCGTGAAACACGAGCACTGAGGGCCGTCAGTATCATGATGAAAGCAAGGAGCGCGAGCAGCTGGCGGACGTTCGGCCAGCTGGTTGATGCGGGCTGAGCGATGGGAACCGCAGTGTACTCGCGCTGCTCATGGAAATCGTCACTCATCTGATACGTCACCGCAGTGAGCGGGTCGACCACACCATGACCCGGTTGGGCGGATTCGGTGATGCGTTGGCGCAGCTGCGCCGGTGAATCAGAAGGATAGCGCTGCATGAGGAGCGCGATTGTTCCGCTCACCACGGGCGCAGCGAAAGAAGTGCCCTGAAAGAGCGTATCCCCTTTGGCTGTGGCCCATCCACCGCCGGGCTCAAGCGCGAGAGGGACATTTCCCTCCGCACTGAGCGGTGCCTCGATGGAGTACTCCGCCAGCTCATGTGGAGAGGTCAAGGCACCGACGGCCACAACGGTGTCGGCCACGGCGGGGAAGACTACATCCGTTTTGTCGCAGCCGCCGGAGGTCGCATTGCCCGACGCTGCCACCACCACCGCACCGGCATCCTCAGCTCGTCGAAGGGCCGCGTTCAACCCCGAGCGATCAACGCGTTCGGCAGCTTCTGGTGGAACGCACGACACGACGGACACGTTGATAACCCGTGCTCCCGCATCCACGGCGTCTTCGATGGCTGCCGCAAGGCTCGCCAGCGTGCCCGAGCTATCGTGACCATCTGAGCCTTCACCTGGTAATGCCCGATAATGCGAGCTGGTCTGCCGGATCGAATAAATCTCAGCATCCGGAGCCACACCGAGTTCGTGCCCAGCGATAACACCAGCAACAACCGTGCCGTGTACGTCGCAATCCCGCAGTGGATCGGGCTCCTCCGGGGTGACGAAGTCCGCTCCCGGTGTGACACGCAGTTGCGGGTGGGCGGCCACCCCTGTGTCGATGACTGCGACTTTCACCCCGGCACCCGTTGCGAACGAACGAAGGCGCGAGCGATACTCCGCATACTGCGCGGAAGGCTGCGGTCCAGCCGCCGCGAGAGTGGGCTCCGCGCAGGCAGTGTCCGGTTCTCGGGCGGCAGCCTCCGGCGGAGCAGGAGGTAATGTACCCCAGGCCAGTGCCACGATGAGAAGCACGGCCTCGGTGCGTTTTCTAGACTTCATGAGCCGAGCCCCCGAATGAACTCGAAAAACCCAGCCAGGTGTGCTGCTAGCGGCAAGCACGCGGCTAGAGCGAGGGCCTCGGCCCGCTCGAACCACACGATGGTTGTGGGCTCCACGTGTGCGAGTTTGTCAGCCCACAAGGGCGCTGAGAGCATAGTCACGACGATGCACCCAGCTAAGGCACTGAGTATCCATGTCGCAGTCCCCGGCACGGATACCAGCTGCCATTCCCGAATCACCACAGTCACCGCGGCACAAGCTGCCGCAATGCCGACGAGTCCGAGGGCCCACGCAGCAACAGTGCGTGCATGTCGTGCAGCATGCACAATGACCCCGCCTGCGATGCACAAGCACAGCGCTAAGGAAGCACCCACCACTTGCTCCGTGTGAGCGTTCATCGCCACGAAGGCAAGTGCCGGAATGCCGGCGAGTGCGCATCCCACCGCGATACCCTCGTAGACCTGCCCGGCGCGCCGGGCAGAAACCGCGTTATCGGTGGGCACCTCGTCGGAGACGCTCAAATCTTGCCCGGCAGTAGGCACGTGTGGCACTCGCAGTCCCGCTAGCCGGGTGGTCAGCAAAGGCGCCCCAGCCATCAGGCCAACGAGGCCTGCCAAGAGCGAGGCTGGGCCGAGAAGCCCAATCACAATGAGGAAGCACCACGTTACGGCGCTTGCTCGCGCCCGAACCCCACCCACGCGCATCAGGTGGGCGAGTGCCGCCACGATTGCCACGGCTGCGGCTGCTCCCGCACACGAGGCTGTTGGGGCTGCAGAACCCCCGGTAAAAAACCAGCCAGCCAGCCCCGCGGCGATGTGAGCGGCAGCAAGAATCGAACCGCGCCGTGTCCAGACGGCGAGAATGAGCGCAAGGACTGCGGCCGTGGCGCAGCCAATCGCAGGGGATAGTGCAGCGGCAAGGAGGCCGCCGGTGGCGAGCAGCCCTGCGCTGCCCCAGATGCCTGCGAGTCCATCGAGCGTGGTCGATGGGGCATCGGCTGCGAGAGCTTCTGCCGCATCCCGCACGATGGGCGCGGGTGGTGCGGCATCAGGGCTAAGTACGAGCACGGAGCCATCCTCGAGCGGAGTGCGGTCGAGCGGTGCGGTCATCGATACGGCCTTGCCCCCGGCGGTGGTAGCGCGCCAGAGGATGGGGGCGGGGGAGACGTCGACAAGCAGCAGAAGCTCTCCCAACACCTCCCCAACGCTCGATGATAATGGCAGGGATACATCTGCCTCTTTGCGTGTCTGGCCTGCGTGAATACGGACGGTGACGTGCATGGAATGCGCGAGTGCGCGGGTCATGGAAAATACCTCCCCCGAGAAAATTTTCTGGGCTACCCCTTGCCCATTGCCGTTCATTGTGGCTTACTGGTGGCACGCTGTCCACCGCACAGGGAGGCGGTGGAGTACTTCGGGGGGAAGGACTTTCAGACATGCGCGTACCTACACGCGTCGTTGATTCCGGATCGTTGGCTTATCGGGAGCCGGCGCCGCCGCTGCCGCAGGGCAGTATCGAAGCCGAGGCCGTACCGGAGGCTGCCCGTGCCCAGCCGGTGCCTCTCGTGCGCCTGCTCATGCCGCTGGTCATGGTGGCGGCAATGCTCGGCATGGTGGCGCTCATGGTGCTGGGCGCAGGAGATACACGCCGGATTAGCCCCATGAGCCTCATGTTTCCGCTCATGATGCTGGCCAGTATGGCCATGATGTTTAATCCACAAAGTGGTGGCCAAGACCCAGATGAGACGCGGAGAACCTACCTGCGCCACCTCAAGGCGCTGCGCGAGCAGGCACTGGACAGGGGAGCAGCGCAGCGCGCGCACGAGGAACACCGCAATCCCACCCCACGGCAGGCAGCCGCGCTCATTGGCACATCGCGTTTGTGGGAGCGCGGCCCAGATGCCCCAGATGCGTTGGAGGTGCGCGTGGGGTCGGGCCCGATGGCGCTGTGTACGCCCATCAACGTGCCGGACTCGGGTGCGGCGGAGGATCTCGATCCGGTGTGCGCGGTGAGTTTGCGCCAGACCGTGCGGGCAGTCGGAACTCTGGCAGATATGCCCGTGGTCATCCAATTGCAGGCTTTCCCCATCGTGGGCCTAGCTGGGGAGGATGCTCACGGGGCGGCCCGGGCGATGCTGCTGCATCTGGCCGTGCTCCACGGTCCAGAGACCGTGGGGATTGAGTACCCGGGGAAGGGGTGGGAGTGGCTCAAGTGGCTGCCGCACACCCGCGATCCGGAGCAGGCCCAGTTCCGGATCTGTGTCGTCGAGGAGGATCCGGGGGCTTATCATGCTGCGCTTGGTGACGTCCCCGCGAACCACCCCACCGTCACCCTCGCTGTGGGAGTGACGCCCCATTCTCCGCTCGGCCGCCGCGCTGAGGAGGAAGGGATCTACCTACGCGCCGAGGGGACCTTGTCCGTGGTGACGGCAGCGGGTGATGAGAACCTAGGGCGCTGCGAAACAATCGAGGCAGCCAGCGCGCTTCTGTGGGCGCGCACCCTTGCCCCGTATCACCGGCCGCTGGGTAGTGAGGCTGGCTCCACCCCACGGCATGGGCGCGATGCTGACCTGCCCGCGCTTGTGGGGTACCGCGATGTGGATGAGCTCGTGGATTCTGGAATGTGGCATGGCCGCACGCCCTCAGACCGGCTGCGCGTGCCCATCGGCGTGGACGAATCTGGGCAGCCAGTGCTGCTCGATCTTAAGGAGTCCGCCCAGGGCGGAATGGGCCCACACGGCCTGTGCATTGGCGCCACCGGTAGTGGAAAATCGGAGCTCTTGAGAACACTCGTCATCGCCCTTGCTGCCACGCATAGCCCGGATGAGCTCAACCTCGTCCTCGTGGACTTCAAGGGTGGCGCAACCTTTTTGGGCTGTGATGAGCTGCCGCACACCTCCGCCGTCATTACCAACCTGGAGGAGGAATCCACCCTGGTGGAGCGCATGTATGACGCGATTTCCGGGGAAATGAACCGCCGCCAAGAGCTGCTCCGTAAGGCCGGCAACTTTGCCAACGTGGGGGAGTTCAACGCTTCCGAAGAGGCTATACGTGAGTACGGTCCGCTGCCGGCCCTCGTCATCGTCGTGGATGAGTTCTCTGAGCTGCTGGGACAGCACCCAGACTTTGCCGAGCTCTTCGTCGCAGTAGGACGCCTCGGGCGTTCACTGCACGTCCATCTGCTCCTGGCCTCCCAACGATTGGAGGAAGGCCGCCTGCGCGGGTTGGACTCGCACCTGTCCTATCGCATTGGGCTGAAGACCTTCTCTGCGGGCGAATCCCGCCAAGTGTTGGGTGTGACGGACGCCTATCACTTGCCTGCCCAGCCTGGCGCTGGCTACCTCAAGACGGACGCGGATGCGCCTACGCGTTTCCAAGCCTCCTATGTGTCCGGTCCGGTCACGCGCCGGGTTGCTCGCGAGGCTGCAGCCCTGCCAGGCTCAGACCCCAACGCTGAGCACAGCAGCCGCCGAGCCCCGCGCGTGGAGCTTTTTACCGGGTGGCAGGCAGAGGAGGAAGAATCGGAGTATTCGGTGCTCGTGGACTCCTCAACCACACTGGCGTCAACCGTGGTGGCCGCGGCGCGGGACGAGGCTGTGGTGCGAGGTCAATCTGCGAGGCGAATCTGGCTGCCGCCACTTCCTCCGGTCGTTGAACTGTCCGCGGTGGCGGCACTAGACAGCGAAGACCGCGCCGGGCTGCGAGCAGAGGTCGGGCTCATCGATCGCCCGTACCACCAGCGTCAGGACCCACTCACTGTGGATTTCACCACGGGCGGTGGACACCTGGCGCTGTGCGGTGGGCCGCAGTCAGGAAAATCGATGGCATTACGCAGCATCGTCGCCGGTCTGGCTCTGAATCACTCGCCACAGGAGATTCGCTTCTATGTCATCGATCTGGGTGGTGGGCAGCTCCGCGTGTTGGAACGTCTGCCGCACGTGGCTGGGGTGGCGGGGCGCGACGAGCCCGAAAAGGTACGGCGCATCGTCGACGAAGTCGCAGGATTTGTTCGCCGACCGGAAGAACGCCACACTTTCCTCATCGTCGATGGGTGGCACCACATTGGCACCTCAGGCGCAGACTTCGAGGACCTGTCCGAGCCCATCACCCAGTTGGTGGCCGACGGTGCCTCTGCCCGCGTCCATGTGCTCATCGCTGCGGCGCGATGGACCAGTCTGCGGCCGTCTATTCGTGACCTGATTTCCGCGCGCCTTGAACTGCGCCTGGGCGAGGCCATGGATTCCCTCATTGACCGCAAAGCTCAGCAGAAACTTCCCGCCGCACCTGGTCGTGGCATCACGGTGGCAGGGGAGAACCTGCTGTTTGCGTCGACCTCACCCCAAGACATCGCGCACATTTGCGGAGTCCATGCTGAAGCGGATCCTGTTCCTGCGCTCAAAATGTTGCCTGCGGTGCTCACCGATCTTCCTCGTGCCGCCGATGCTGCGGAACCGCGCGGCATTGCCTGGGGAGTCGGCGGCCCTGACCTCGACGTCCTCACGTGGGATCCAGCGACGCAGCATCACCTTGTATGCATCGGCTCGCACGGAGCCGGAAAATCCCAGTTCCTCAGCGTCATCATGGCCGGCATCAGCCGGTTGGACAGGCAGGCAGCGCGCTTGGTTGTCATCGATGAGCGCCGCGCACATTTGGGGACGTTGAAGGAGGAGATGGTGGCGGCGTATGGGGCGTCGGCAAGCGCGGCAACCCAGACCATCATCGACACCGTGCGCACGCTGAAACAGCGCCTTCCCGGCCCCGATGTGACGCCTGCGCAGCTTGCCGCTCGCAGCTGGTGGGAAGGGCCGGAGATCTACCTCGTTATTGATGACCTTGACCTTGTCAGTGAAATCGCGCTCGCACCCCTGTTGGAGCTGCTCCCGCATACCCGCGACGTTGGCCTCCACCTAATCGTGGCGCGCAAGTCAGGTGGCATTGGCCGCGCGCTCTTTGGGCAGTTCCTCTCGGCGGTGCGTGACCTGCAGCCGGCGCTGCTGCTTCTCGACGCCGACCGCGACGAAGGCGCCATCTTTGGCATCAAACCCACCGCTTTGCCGCCCGGCCGTGGCCAATGGGTCGTCCGCGGTGCTGCCCAGGGATTGGCTCAGGTCTATGTCCCGCACGTTCACACCACTACTGATTCAGGAGAAAACTCATGACCGCAGCCCATGCCCTGCGCACCACCCCGACCACCACGCTCACGATCACGGTTCTCGACGCCGCCACCATCTATGAAGGCCCAGAGACCGTCTACCGCTATGACCTGCCCGGTACCGGCATTGCCGAGGGCTGGGCCCTTGACACCGTCCTTGACCAAGTGGAGAAAATCTGTGGGGCAGACTGGCCGGATGTCACCGTCGACGTCGTGGCCGATCCTTCCGGTACCGACGTGACCACCGAGGCCGTGGCGATTCTTCGGCGCCAACTCAGCGCCACGGGTGCCTCGGTGATCGAACCAGAACCACCGGCGGCTCCCGCCTCGCCACCCGTGGCACGACGTACCTCTGCCGTAGAGGCGGAGGAGTCCAACCCCGAAGAGGAACTTACCTCGGTGCGAACCCTCTCACCTCGGCCACGCCGCTCGCACCGCGCGAAAACTCCCGCTGTGCCGTTTGGCATCGACCCTTTTTACATCGCGATTGCCGTCATGGTGTTGCTCGTGGCCGGGGTGTCGTGGTGGGCGGTGGGGCGCAAAGATACGGCCTTAGCCGTAAACCCCACAGCTGCAGAGTCCACCACCAGTGCCGCGGCCACCCCTTCCTCTGAGACTGACCCCTCGGTGGATACCCCGGTCGTGGCCACGGCTGACACGAAGGGTGGTGGAACCGCGGAGGCTGGTAGCCGGCAGCTGCGTCCGGGCCAACAAGCTATCGACGTGGAAGGGATGTCCCTTGTGTTGCCGCAAGGGTTTCGCACCAGTGTGGAGGATGGCCTTGTCACCGCAGCCGGCGAAGATCCTAACCTCCGTATCCTTCTCGCTGCCGACCCACTCTTCAATGTTCCGGTGGAGGCCCTCTTTGCCGAAATCACACAACAAATTGACTCCGACCCAACGCTGAAGGAACCGTCGGAACACAACGGGCGACTGAGCTACACCGAGGAGCCCGGAGATGGTTCTCGCGTGTCGTGGATGATGTGGGAGGACAAAGGCCACCAGATGTCCGTGGGCTGTCACACCAAGTTTGAGCCCAACGTGGTCCAGAAAGCCGCGTGCCGCATGGCAGCAGAATCGCTGGTCAAGAAAGACTAGTGCCGGGTGCTTGAGAAAAATTGAAAACTTTCGGATCGGCGGGAACCGATTGGGTGCTGCTTCAGTCCAATAAGGGTGAGAAGGACACAGGGTGCTTCTCGGGGGAACTATTCACTAGCTTGAAGCCCTTTGTACCGAAGGGACATGCCCCAGCAAGGGACACAGAAAGAGACCAAAGATTATGACTCAGACTTTCCGCACTGAAGCCGACGTTATGGTGGCCACCGCCGGCCGCGTCGACTCCACCAACGATGAAGTACAGGGAGAACTCACCCGCCTGCAGGGCGTGGTGGATTCCGTCCGCGCAAGCTGGTCGGGCCGCGCACAGGTGTCCTTCGACAACCTCATGCAGCGCTACAACTCCTCTGCGCAACAGCTGCGTGAGGCACTCACCGCCATCAGTGACAATATCCGCGATAACGCCCGCAATTTCGATTCTGTCGAGGCAGATAACGCCCAGTCCTTCGACAACGTCGGTGGCGCCGGCCTCGCCCTGTAACCACCCACGTCAGCTATCACGACTCCACTAACCCACAGATCAAGGAACACACAATGTCTGGAATCAAGTACCAGTTTGGCGCCATCGCCGGCGCCGCCGCCGATATCAACTCAACCTCCGGCCGCATCAACGGTCTCCTCGGTGACCTCAAGGCCACCCTGCAGCCCATGGTGTCCAGCTGGGAAGGCGAATCTGCCTCTGCCTACAACGCCGCGCAGGCTAAGTGGGATAAGGCCGCCGCCGAGCTCAACACGGTGCTCGCTACCATTTCCACCACCGTCTCTCAGGGCAACGACAACATGAGTGACGTCAACCGTCGCGCCGCTGCGAGCTGGGGCTAAACGCTCACCGTCCTTCCACAGCGGGCCACCCGAGCACTCTTTTTCCGTATCCATTCACACTTGTGAGCGGTGAATGGCGCTGGACAAGAGATAAGGAGAGGCTGGACGCACCATCAACCATCACCTGTGTGCTCGAAGTACCTCCCGCCTGCGGAAGGCGCCGGTATCGCTTCTCGTCAACAATTCTTCTCCCGCTTCCCCCACCCCCATTCACCGGGAGTAGAAAAGTTGGCGGGGGGCGATATCGGCGTTTTGGGTTTTGACCTGCTGCGTACTAAGGTGAATCACCTATGTGTCCGCACCTTTTATTGAGGTGCGCGCGTACTGCAGGTCTCCACCGGCCGCTGTATGTACCGCGTAGGGGCTTACATAGCGTTGGCCGGCAGTTCCGAGACAGACTTTCAAGGAGTCATTTTGTCTACTTTCCACCCGAAGAGCGGTGACATCACCCGCAAGTGGTACGTCATCGACGCTACCGACGTGGTTCTGGGCAAGCTCGCTTCCACCGTGGCAGACATGCTGCGTGGCAAGCACAAGCCCCAGTACGCACCGAACGTTGATTGCGGCGACCACATCATCATCCTTAATGCGGACAAGATCCACGTTTCCTCTAACAAGCGCGAGCGCGAAATGCGCTACCGCCACTCCGGTTACCCGGGCGGCCTGAAGTCCATGACTCTTGGTCAGTCCCTGGACGCCAACCCGGTTCGCGTTATCGAGGAAGCTGTGAAGGGCATGATGCCGCACAACAAGCTTTCCAACGCCTCCATCAAGAAGCTGCACGTTTTCGTGGGCGAGGAGCACCCGTACGCCGGCCAGAAGCCGGAAACCTTTGAGTTTAAGCAGGTGGCACAGTAATGACCGAGCAGAACATCGACAACAATGTAGCCGACGCTGCCGACATCGCTGCAGCAACCGCCGCTACCGAGGAGTTCACCAACACCATTGGTGATTCCCTGGCACCGGAAACCGACGCAGAGGCTGAGACCGCTGCTCCGGCCATCCACGAGGGCCCGATTCAGACCGTTGGTCGCCGTAAGCGCGCCATCGCTCGCGTTCGCCTCGTTGCTGGCTCCGGCAAGATCTCCGTCAACGGCCGCGAGTTCGACGATTACTTCCCGAACAAGCTGCACCAGCAGGACATCCTGCAGCCGCTGACCATCCTCGAGCGCGATGGCCAGTTCGACATCAAGGTCACCGTCAACGGTGGTGGCCCGACCGGTCAGGCCGGCGCTCTGCGCCTGGCCATCGCCCGCGCACTGAACGTCTACAACCCGGCTGACCGCCCGGCCCTCAAGAAGGCTGGCCTGCTCACCCGTGACGCTCGTGCCGTTGAGCGTAAGAAGGCTGGTCTGCACAAGGCACGTCGTGCCCCGCAGTACTCCAAGCGTTAATTCTTCGCTTACTGCATTTCCCGAAAGCCGCTGCTTCCTTGCACAGGAGGCGGCGGCTTTCGCCGTTGGTGGAGAGTACGTTCTCTCCGCAAATTCTCGGGGCGCTACTTGACTACATGCCATTAACATGCTGCCTGTCTTGGTCTTACTCCCATGGGGAGTAACCCGGTAAGTTTCCCGGTCGTGCAGCGCAGCTGTGTGATTCTCCTTATACTAAGCGGCGTGAATGTGATTGAGGAAAGCGTAAGGGACGCACTGGCAGTTCCTGTCGATGCCGCGAAGCTGCTGTGGCGCTACCTGCCGCAGCTGGTCACCGTGATTGCATTATCGTTGGCGTCGCGCGCTGCGGTGCTGTGGCTGGCAGTTGTTGTTTCTTCAGTTTCGCCCCTAGCGGCAACCCTGATCTTCCCCTTTGCGCCGCTGTCTGTGATGACAGGTGTCATCATATGTTTTTGGATCATGCAGCCGTCGATGGAGTTTTTCGGCGGCGAGACCCGCTTTACCAAACTGGATAAAACCACGCTTCTCACCGTCGGTGGCCTGCTCATTCCGTTCCTCACCGTGTATTCGTCCCACGGACTGCTGCGCGATGACGGACGCACATTTGTGTATGACAGCATTACCATTGAGGTGGCCACTAGCTTTGTGGATTATGACTTCGGGCGCTCACTCATTAGTACTGGATGGCTTTTTGCCGGCTTTATCCTTTCCATCCTTGTGCTGCGCAAGCTTATTGGAGCGCTCAAGTTAGGCGAGCGCGCTTTCGGCATGGCTACTGCCGCGGCCTACCTTGAGATTCTGTGGATGGCCACGGCGTCGCTCAGCATCAGCAGCAACCTAGACAAGGTCCGTACTTGGATTCTTACCCGCCAAGGCATCGGCCCAGTCTGGGATGCAATTGTGAGCGCCAAGGATTGGATAGTTGAGCACACAGGGCTCATTGGCGCTCCGATCGGATGGTTGTGGAGCAACGCGGCGCAAATGGGCAACTTCATCGTCGTTCCTTTTGCCTGGTTGACCTTAGGTGCGGTGGTGTACAACACGAGTCTGACTAGGGAAGAAGACAAGAAGCCCCCCTCGGAGGACACGGTTCCTCCAGAGCAGACGGTGGCTGATGCCCCCATTGAAGGCCCCGCTGAAAGAGGCAGGCTCTCCCCGCATGCCGAGCAAAAGATGTGGGCCGAGTACGGCCGCCGCTACTCTGAAGCAGCATTCCGCACGACTCGTGACATGCTCGACAACGCTGCGCAGCCAGTGGTAGGTCCCTTCCGCAGTGCGTGGCGCAACTTCAAGACGCTGACCGTTGCAGGAGTAGTCCCCATGCTGACATTCTGCTTCGTCTTTGTTCTGGCATCCGCCGCAGAGCTGGGCGTGATTTATGCCCTGCGCGCCATCATTAAACCAATGGCGTTAGGGATCATCACGATTGGCCTGGAGCCTTATGTACTGGTTTTGGCGCGCGCAGTCTATTTCATCGTGGCGCTACCCCTCGTTGTTGCCGCGCTGGATCGCTTCCTCAACGCGGAATACGCCACAGAGGAAGAACTGAATGAAGAAGCCGATGGCGATGTATTTGAAGCGCCGGAAGCAGAAACCGAATCAGCCGCAGCTCCGGCAGGAGAGAAGTAGGTGGAACAGGTGACGCAGACTACGGATAACTCTCAATCCGCCGAGGTGGACCGCGCGGAGGCGACTACTGATTCTTCCGGGCAGATGAGCTCACGGAAACTCAATATTCTCACTGTGGTAATTGCAGCGGTTCTGGTCGTTGGTGGAATCACCGTGGAACAGATCAAACGGCATGAATCTGGTGATGAGCTGGTACGCTCAGACCTGCGCGAAGACCACATTGTGAACCTGCGCCCTGAGACCGAAGACGTACTACCAGAGACCTTTATTGAAAAGGTTGCGTTGTGTACTGAAACCGCGCTTATGTCAACGAATGCTTTGCTCGAAGGTGCCCATGGCTATTCCTGTAAGCCTTGGCTTACCAAAGAACAAGATGAACAAGGTCTCATGACGTTCCACAGCTCGCGGAGCGTCGTCATGGGGGAGGAGGCAGAGAAAATTTACCGCGCCCTGCCCGACTTCCACGATGAGACCTTCCAAACATCAACTCGGATTGTTCGTGAAGCGAATGGCACGCAGCCGGAGGTCCTTGTCAATGAATGGGGCAAAGACGGATTTGGTGGCGGTGACATCTTTGTTTACTACCCGCAAGAAAAGATTTTGGTGTCCTGGCCCTGGAACAAGACAGAACCAGGTGCACAGGACGTCGAGGCGGTCGTGAGCGGGGAAGGCTTCTAAGAGCCCGTGCCCAAACGAACTTCGTGCGGGGCACCCCAGGTGATGAATAATTCTGTGGGGGCGAATCCCGGGTTAGTGATGAAGTAATAAGTCATCTCCCAATCATTTGGGCGGTTGCTGGGTTCGGGGAGAATGTTGGCATCCAGTTCAAAAGGATTGATCGCCTGAGGGCCCTCAGCGCCCTCAGGCTCACACAAATTAGGGAACATAGTGGGTACGTCGACGGGGGCATCTTCTGGAGATAACACGAGGAGGACAGGCTGCTCTATTCCCTGGGAATTCCGAAGTCCCACCTCGCAGCTTTCGAGTGGGTTTTCCGGATCTGCGTGCCATGCCACGGTGGCTTTGTAAAACTCTAAGCCTGTTGGAAGCTGAGGTGGATCCATGAGGTTTTTCTCCGCATACGCGGTGCCGAATTCCGCAGGCTCAGCTTTTTCAAGGCTGGTGAGTTCGACTGTTGCGGAGCGCTGAACGTTATCTTTATCCACTTGGTAATCAAAACTGAACTCAACCGGTTCCTGCGTGCCTGCTTGAGCAATCGAATGCACTGACAGTGGGCGATAGCCGTGCACCATGACTGAGGATGAAGCCGCCACCATCACAGCGAGCGCTGGGATTGTTGCTGCCCACCACCACGCTTTCGAGTGCTTTTTTGGTGCTGTGTCCTGTTGCGTCACGCTTTAACCTCCACGGCGGTGTGAAGCTCCTTGCCCATAGGCACTGGCTGCTGGTGGAAATCACCGAGGACGTTTTCTACCTCTAGCTCCAGCGTGGCCGGCCCCAGTGAGTCTTTGGGAAGTACAAAGATACTGGTACACGTCATGGGTAAAGAGGTCACTTCAGTGTCACATTGCGGTGAAGACGTGCGGAAAACACGCCCTTGGGAGTCTTCCAGCTTGGGAATCAACGGGTATGTGTGCGTGCGTTCCAACGTGAAATCAATGGCAACTTCATATAGCTCGTTGAGCTCTTCGCCTTCGGGTAGCGTGCCGGTAAATTCTGCGTATTCCGCTGCAGCCAGTGGGCGGGTATGGGCTTCTACCTGGCTGATACGCGTGTGCCCAGGGATTTCGTCCGTGTATTCAAAGTGGGCGAACTCAACATCACGTGGCTTTGGCATTTGGTCACTAATGAAAATGCCAAGGGAGGTGATCGCTGCGGCGACGGCGACCATCGGTACCTTCTTACGGTTGAGCAGGGGCCGAGCGGAAGACCTGCGATGCGTCATGCTAACTCCATCTCTGCTACGGGCGTGGGGTCAAACCAGCGGTAGGACATGTCCAAGCTAGATTTGCGTACCGTTAAGTCATTGAGGGTAAGCACCGTCCCGGGAACGTCATCCACGATGATGTCGAGAGCAAAAGGGACCCCAGGGTTGGCATTCGTTACCGGACCATTGTGCAGTGACGGTGAAATGGAAAACTGGTCAAACGGTAGAGGCTCACCATTCTTGGTCAGCGTAAACGTCTGTTGGAAGTCCGAAAATGCTGCGTCCTGAGTATTGAGTAAGGTGGCGGTGACATGGACTTGGCCGTCCTCAATGCGCGGCTTGTCGAAGACCACATGGGCCTGTGTTAATTCCACCGTCTCACCTGGAGTGATGGTTGTTGGATCTGCAGTCTTCGCTGGTTCGGTGTTGCCAAGCACGAGAAAGACGGCAGCGACAGCGAGCGCCACCATGTTGAACTTGGTGATCACACCGTCTGTCAGTGTCTTCAGGGCTCGAAATCCCTTTGAGCCTGTGCGGCTCATCACGCCTTTTGCGTCCGCCATGTCCAACATTCAAGCAGAAGTTGGCACGCTGCGCGCGTCAATCGGGGAGTTTCCCCAGCGCACTGCATCGTGCTGGGGTAAGTGAGGAAAAACCGAGTCGACCTTTGGTCGGTCTGGTAAACGTAGCTCAGAATTGCTAAATCATTCTATACTTAGCGTTGTGAATGTCTTGAAACAAGACGCTCGAGAAGCCTTGTCGATCCCAGTCAATGCTGCAAAACTTCTGTGGTGGTACTTGCCCCAGCTGTTGACGGTGATATGCCTAGCGCTGGCAGCACGAGCTGCTGTGCTCTGGGGAGCGTTACTGCTGTCGGAGTACTCGTCATTGGCGGCGACTTTGTTTTTCCCGTTAGCCCCGCTATCGGTGATGGTGGGAATCATAATGTGTTTCTGGATACTGCAGCCCTCAATGGAGTTTTTCGGAGGTGAATCGCGTTTTAAAAGGCTGGACAGAGTAACTCTTCTAACTATTGGTAGCTTGTTCGTCCCCTTTTTGGCAGTCTACGTCTCTCATGGACTCCTTCGAGATGACCTTTCCAGCTTGCATTATGCTGCTGTCACAGTAGAAGCAGCTACTACAGCGAAGGATTATAACTTTAGCCGAGTCTTTCTGGAGGATGGTTGGCTCGCATTCGGATTCGTTATCACCGTAATTGCATTACGGAAAATAATTAGCGTTGCGAAGATCAGCGAGAAGTTTTTCAGCGCTGCAATGTTAGCAGCATACTTTGAAGTTCTATGGATGTCGTCGGCAAGCGTGAACCTAAAGCTCACGTACACGAGTATCAAGTCGTGGGTTCTCACGCGAAAAGGTGTGGGAGACCTCTGGGAACGATTCAACGAATTTCGTGATTGGGTAGTGAGCCATACCTGGATAATTGGTGATTTTCTAGGATGGATTTGGGATCATGCGGGGGCCCTAGCGAATTTCGTTATCGTTCCATTTTCGTGGTTGACGATTTGCGCAGTCGTTTTCAATACGAGTTTGACGATCGAGCGTCATGATGATTCATCTCGGGCTAAGGCGATCTCGGTGCCTCAGTTAGCGAATAAATCAGCCACCCCAGAGGATGGAAGGCGCCTCTGGGCGCAGTATGGCCGTCGCTATACGAGGGCGGCCTATGGATCAACCAAGGAATTATTGGATTATGCGGCTCAACCAGTATTGGGGCCTTTTCGCAATGCTTGGCGGAATTTCAAGACTCTGACACCTGCCGGTGCAATTCCAATGTTAATCTTTTGTTTTGCATTCATGGCTACAGCCTCGGTGGAACTAGGAGTAGTCCAAATCGCTAGAGCTGCACTGAAGCCATTGGCTTTGGACACACTGACTGCTGCGATTGAACCGTACATCATGGCCGTAGCACGCACCGCATACTTTTTGGTTGCGATTCCTCTCGTGATTGCTGCCGTGGACCGATTCCTCGTTACCAGATCTGAGTCTTCCAAACAGCCTGATTCAACTAAGGCACTTCCGATTTCAGAAAGTATTGTGGTGCCTGATCAGGAGAACAAAAGGACTGGTAATGCCGCGGAAAGAACGTCCGAAAAGAATCAAGGTTCGTGAGCCCAAAAGACTTTTAATCTTGCTGCCTTGGTTCGGAACGGTCCGGTCGTTTTCGTCCTTGTTGCATCCATTCTGGGTAAGGCTGTTTCGAATACGATCCTTGGGGGAAAGATTCGAGGAACGCCAGTTAAGAAAACAGACTCGCTCACAGTGATTACAGGAACTAATAGGCCTCAAGATCGATTCGAATCCGAGATGGGGGAAGCCAATAGATGAAGATATTGGTAGGTGTAAATCCACGGTTTGTGGCAAAATAATGCGATGTTTTCCACGTTTGAGGGCGTTTTTCCGACCTTTGATTAATACTGGATTCGTATTCAATGACGGTGTAGCCGTCGGGGCCTTTTCGGCCATTCGGTTGACAGGCATCGTTTTCGAGAAACTGGGTTGGATCGTCCTCGGGTGAAGTGCTGAGAATAGAGGGATGCATTAATTCCTCACGGTCGGCTAACTTTACATAGCAAGAATTGAGAGGACTATCTGGCGGAGCGTTCCATATGAAAGTGGCCTTATAAAATGAGCCAACGTTGGAATAGGTCGGAAATTGTTTGTCTCGAGCGGCATTGAAAGCCTCGGCGACTTCTTCCTGGGATACTTCGCCAAAGCTATCTAGTTTAACGATGGCTTCTCGCGTAAAGCGTTCCCCATCCACGTTTTCTGCGAAATGGAAGTCTATAGGTTGTCCAAGCGTGCCTACAGTCTCAGAGTGAAAGGTTGTTGGCCTGTATCCGTGAATTAGTAGTGAAGATGAGGCGCCCAGCATGATGATGCATGCGATGATGGCGCCTAACCAGTACCAGGGTTTGGGTGTGGGCTTTGTCATGGTTTCAATTCAACGGGGAATCTAATGTATTTTTCCATCGGTACTTTTTGTTCGTAAAAACCGCCTCCGATGCCATGTCCAATTCGGAAATATAGCGTTGCATGGCCGAGAGCATCTTCGGGAAAGTCGATTGGAGTCATGCATCGGACTGGTTCGGCAAGAATCTCGGGTTCGCATGTTTCCATTTTTGCCCAAAAAACTCGTTGGCTGGCGTCTTCCATGTAGAAAGTGGGGTGGTAATCTCCTTGCGAACGTGTAACGGTGTAGGAAACATTTGCTCTATAAACTTTTGTATGTGCTGTTGATCTTGAAGGTTGTCCTTCTAGGGCTACTGTTGCCCTGGAGGGAAACGCGGGTGTTTCGTCTTGGGGGAGTGGCCTCGTTTCAATCTGAAGGTTGGAGATTGTCGCGTGGCGTGGAACGTTGTCGTCATACTCTAAAGGGGAGTATAGAGATTCCTTTGCGTCGGGCAATTGATCGTTGATGGCCATTCCGATGGACGTGATTGCTAAACCGAGAGTAACGTTCAGAAGCTTACGTGATTGGGGTACTTTTGGCCGATGGGAGGGTGGTCTGGTCATGATAGTTTCAGGCGTGAATGCGGAACAGGATCGAACCAGTCGTAGGACATGTCCAGGTTTGACTTCCGGAATGAGAGGTTGTTCAGCGTCATTGTGAGATTGGGAAGGGCTTGAATGTCAAAGATTAGCGTAAATGGGATACCCGGGTTTGCCCTTGTTATTCCTTTCTGATCTGGTGACATTGATATGTCGTATTCGGTAGATGAAATTTTCTCCCCATTGCTTTCTAGTGTGAACATTTTTCTGTACATAAACCAGTTGAATGGGTAGTCGCTCGTATTCATGAAGGTAGCTTGAAAGGAAACTGTTCCATCTTCGGTTTGCAGATCGGAGATAACAACATCTGCTTGCTGAAGATGAACGATTTCGTCTGGTTGCACAAGTGGTGGTACGGCGGACTCGGCTGTTTCGGTATTTCCAATCGCTAACAACCCACCACCAAGCGCGAGAATAGCTGCCTTGAACTTGGTCGAGATTTCTGGGGAAAGGGTCTTGAAAAGTGAAACTCCTTTTGAGCCTAGCCGGCGGTGAAAGTTTCTTGCTTCCCTCATGTCGTTTATTCAAGCAGAAGCCGTCGCAATTCGCTTACATATCGGGAGGCTTCTTCTGAGCCGTGGCATCGGATTGAGGTTCTCAAACATGGAAAGTATCCCAACCTGCGGAGGGTGGGGTGCAGCAGGCATAATTGGGGGCTATGACTCGTATTTTTGGAACCGACGGAGTTCGCGGTCTCGCGAACAAGAAGCTCACCCCGATTCTGGCGCTGCGCCTGGGACAGGCTGCGGCAGAGGTTTTGACCTCGGACCGTGAGTCCTACGAGCGCCGCCCGCTCGCCATTATCGGCCGTGACCCCCGCGTATCCGGTGAGATGCTGGATGCAGCCATCGCATCGGGTTTGGCCTCGCGTGGCGTCGACGTCGTCCGTGTTGGCGTGCTGCCGACCCCGGCCATCGCGTTCCTTACCGATGACTTTGGGGCCGATCTCGGCGTGATGATTTCGGCGTCGCACAACCCGATGCCGGACAACGGCATTAAGTTCTTCTCCGCGGGCGGCAAGAAACTCCCGGATGAGGTCGAAGACCGCATCCAAGACACCATGGACACCATCACGGAGGGCGGTCCAACAGGCACGAAAATCGGCCGCATTATTTCTGAGGCTCCCGATGGCCGCGAGCGTTACCTCAAGCACCTCGCTGAAGTTGTCACCACTGACCTGACCGGCATCAAGGTTGTTGTCGATACCGCCAATGGTGCTGCGTCTAAGGTGGCTCCAATTGCGTATGAGGCAGCTGGTGCTGAGGTTTTTGCTATCCACAACAAGCCGAATGCCTTCAACATCAATGAGGACTGCGGTTCGACCCACATTGACAAGGCACAGGCGGCCGTCGTGGAGCACGGCGCAGACCTGGGCCTGGCGCATGACGGTGACGCCGACCGCTGCTTGGCCGTTGACGCCGAAGGCACTGTCGTCGACGGTGACCAGATTATGGCGCTGCTGGCCGTGGGGATGAAGGAGGAGAATGACCTCCGTTTCAACACGCTCGTAGCTACTGTCATGTCCAACCTGGGTCTCAAGATCGCGATGAAGGAGCAGGGCATTGAGGTCAAGGAAACTGCGGTGGGTGACCGCTACGTGCTTGAGGAGCTCAACCGTGGTGATTTCTCGTTGGGCGGTGAGCAATCCGGTCACGTCGTTCTTCCGGATGATTGCACCACCGGTGACGGTACGCTGACCGGCCTGTCCATCATGGCGCGCATGGCCAAATCCGGGAAGTCCCTCAAGGAGCTGGCTTCCGTCATGACCGTGCTGCCACAGGTCCTCATTAATGTTCCGGTGTCTGACAAAGCCGTGATTCTCGACGCCCCCGAGGTCAAGGAAGCCATCGCCGCCGCCGAGGCGGAGCTGGGTGACACTGGCCGCGTACTGCTGCGTCCGTCCGGTACCGAGGAGCTTTTCCGCGTCATGGTGGAGGCCTCTGAGAAGGAGCAGGCACGCAAGGTAGCAGGACGCCTTGCCGCGGCCGTTTCCGCAGTGTAAATCACGTGTTCAGCGGTTCCCCGGAAAATTTGGGATGACGGGGAACCGAGAGGGGGCTTTCTCAGTCCAATAAGAGCAGGAATAACTGTTCATTGTGGACGAGAAGGAGGGCGCTTGTATGCCCGACGTATTTTTTGATGAAGACGAAGCCATGCGGCTTCTGAGCAACGTCATTGACCAGACTGCCGTGCAAAGCGATGCCCACCGGGGCGATGCCCCCGATTTCCCTCAATCCTCAGCAGGCAGGGATTTTGGGGGTCATGGAGCACAGATTCAAGCACTGTTGAGTCGCTTGCATGAGCGTGGCGCCTGGCGTTTGGACAACATATCTGCCACCGCTGACGCCGCCCGCGCGCAGATCCGCGCCTACGGTGATGTCGATCGTGGTCTTGCAGGTCAACTCGGCGCGCAAACCACGGGGGTGAACTAGTGTCGACGGTGGTCAAATCCCTTCTGGGGGATTATTCACAGGCGGTATCCCAGTTTCAGGCTGCCAGTATGGGCAGCTATGCCGGCCCCAGCACGCCTATCGGCTTGCTGGGGGACATGGTGGGATCGGTCGAAGGCATCAACCCAGGTGACCTAGTCATGAACACTGCGTCCGCGATGGGCGCGCGGCGTCCGTTGGGCGGTGGTAAGGGCTTGAAAGAGTTCTTGTTCGGCACGGTACTGTCTCTGGCTGGAGGCGCGATTATGGACCGCTTACGTGGCGTCCAGGATGACTTTGAAGAGGAACGTCGGGAGGCCGATGACCTCGTGGAGTCAGCGCAACAATGCTCGGATGCCATTGAGGATGTTGTTCACATCTCTGACTCTGCTTTGGTAGAGCTCATTACGGCAGTAATCCCGCTACTCAACATTTTGACCATGCTGCTGCAGCGTCATCCCCTGGGCAAGCTCATCATTCCAGTGATTTCATCCATCGGTGGTGACCTCATCGAGCAAACGAATGACACAATTTCGCAGACGTGCCGGGATCGCGATACCGCTATTGAGAACTGCTACTGCGAGTTTGAACAACGTTGTAGTGACGTCTGCGAACGCGAATTGCCCGAAACTCCACCTGCGCCTGAGTGCGGCCGCGACGACAATTCGCAGCCCTGCCCGCAGCCCAGCCCTGAACCGTGTGAGCCGACTTCACCTGAGCAACCAGCACCGCCGACCCAACCTGCCTCCCCGGCAGCTCCTGCCACGCCAGATTCACCTACGCAGCCGTCAGGGCCTTCGGCTCCAAGCCAGCCCTCCGCGCCTGAAGCTCCGGGTGAGCAGGAGACACCACCGAAGGAAGAGACCGAACCTGCGGCCGTAGAGCCTCGGGAGTGCCCGCAGCCCGAGTCTTCACCGAAGCCGGCACCACCAGTTGAGCCTGAAACAGCGCAGAAGGTTGCTCCAGCCGAGGAGATTGTCCCGAAGACCCAGCCACAAAGCGTCGCTGCTCCGGAGCCTATGACGACCGTTCCGGAGATAGAATGCGAGAACAACGCTCCCGAACCATGTGGCTGTCCCGAGACCTTTGAGGACTCTTCCTGCGATTGCGAAGAAGCCAAAGGCGTTCGCGACGACACACCCACTACGCCAGCTGATGCGGGTTCTGACGCTTCGACGGAGATGGTCCCTCCTGCGGACCCACAGCCAACTGAAGACTCAAACGGTACCGATGAAACCCACGAACCGGACGATGCTGGCACCCCGGATG
This sequence comes from Corynebacterium sp. BF-R-2, assembly GCF_024586525.1. Lineage (NCBI taxonomy): Bacteria > Bacillati > Actinomycetota > Actinomycetes > Mycobacteriales > Corynebacteriaceae > Corynebacterium > Corynebacterium sp. BF-R-2. The sequence goes on from NZ_JAMFTP010000003.1 coordinate 134,260, forward strand.
AGTCGGAAGATAGCGAGGACGTGGAACCACCCGCCCCGACGGAGGAGTGCACTCCGGAGGTGTCGTGCAGCGGAATCCTGGGCATCCTCGGCGTGGGGGTTGCGCTGGTCGGGATTGGCCTCCTCGCTGATGCAGCTATGGATTTTCTGGAAAATGTTCCGGAACCGGAGATTGCGCCGGAGCCCGAGGACATGCCGGCCCCCGAACCTGAGCCTGAACCAACTCCGGAACCTGCAGGAAGCGATGGTGTGATTGCACCACCTCCGGAATTGAGCGCGGTGCCAGAACCTGCGCCCCCGGCGGAGAAACTTGCACATGTACAAGCAGCTGGAGCTTCAGTTCCTGCAGATCCGATGCCTGCTCCGCCGCCGTCGCCTGAAGCAGCCCCGGGGACTGAACAGCACGATGGTCCTGAGGCACCGCAACCAGATTCCCCGTCCGTACACGCACGAAAGGCAGGGCAGTGGTAATGCCGCATAACGATTTTGATGAATTCGCCCGCGGGTTCCGTGAGCGCACCGCAGCTCGGTTACTGGAGTTTGAAAAGGTGATGGCCAAAGCGCAGGAAGACCTAGAAAAGTCTGCGCAGCGCGCTACCCAAGCCCAAACGCACGCAGAAAGACAGGGACGAAGCCCAGCTTCTAGAGGCGTTATGCATGGACAAAGCCAGGGACAGGGCCAGAACCGCCCGCGTGGTCAAGTGCAATCGGTGCTCAGGCGCAGCTGATGCAGCAGCGAGAAACAAGTCTGGTTCCTCGCAGTCACAGGTGATACTGTGAGGTGCCTGACTACTGCATGTATCAACCAGGGTGAGGAGAATGCCGCATGTCAGTGCCTTGGCTTTATGACGTCCTGTGGGGCGTTCTTCCCATGCTGTACCTCTTGGTGGCTTTTGTTGTGCTTGGCGTTGAGATTAAATACGACAGAGATATGGCGCACATAAAGCTGTGGACGGCCGCTCAGTTGCTTCTTCCAGGCATTGGACTTATCGCCTGGTGCCTTATTGAGGTCCCTCGACTAAAAAGGCTACAGCAGGACGGATAACTGACCGTCCTGCTGTAGCTGAAGGAAGAGTTGCGCCTTGCGGCGCCTTCTAGTTGATACGTATTTAGTCGCGTTCGAAGCCAGCGCGCTGAGCCAGTGCCTCACCGGTGAAGCTTTCGACGCCCTTCGCGGAAGCGTCGGCAGCCGCGAAATCGTCATACTTAGACTCGCCGGCAAGCTGGCTGAGGAGGAAGCCGGTGACGAGACCGCGGGCGGTCTCCACCGCAGAGCCCTGGAAAAAGCCGGAGCCGAGCGCTAGCTTGAAGAACTTGTCCTCGCTAAAACCGGACTGCGTGCCCTTAGCAATCTCGCGGTACGCCACTGGGCCGGCCCACGCGTTGGCCAGCTTGGAAGGGTTGCCAGCGCGGAAAATATCATCCTGGCCCGAGCCAATGATGAGGCCACGTGCCTTCACAGCACGTGCGGCTTGGATTGCGGACGGTGACGTATCAGCAGGGTAAAGTGCGGCCACCGCGCGGACCTTGGAGTTATCCACTGCAGCTAACGTAGCGACGCCGCCGCCCATGCCGTGGCCGACAATGCCCAGCTTCGAAGGAGAAACCGAAATCTTACCGGCGCCCATCTTGACACCTGTGGCGATCTGCAGGGCGCTTTCGACGTCAGCAACCAAGTTGCGGTGATTGGCAAAAGCGCCGGTTTCCGTATCTGGGGCCACGACGACGATGCCCCAGCTGGCCAGGTGGCGCAGGGTGGCGTGATAGTCCTTCACGTTCTTCGTCCAGTCGTGGGCAAAGGCCACGGCCGGCAAGCCTTTACCCTCAGCGGGGGTGTAGACCTTGCCCTCCAGACCTGCATAGGACAGGTCACCAACGAGGACGCGGTGCGGGCCGCGCTTGGACAACGTACCGAGATGCTTCTTCAAATTCGCAGACACGCTTTACAGAATAGAGGAAAGACTGCCCGCACAGGTGGAATGCGTCGTGTAGAGGGGTCTTTAAAGACGACGATGAAGGTGGCGTCCTCTGCAGTGAAAGTCCCGTCCCTGACCTTCGGTGGAGGGGATCCGTGCTGTAGGATCCCGTTTTATGTGTGGAATCGTTGGATATGTAGGCCATAACACTGATGGTCGTGACTACTTTGCCCTGGACGTGGTGCTGGAAGGCCTGCGCCGTCTCGAATACCGCGGGTATGACTCCGCGGGCGTTGCCATGTACACCGATGGTGAGATTGGCTGGCGCAAGAAAGCCGGTAAGGTAGCGGCACTTGAGGCGGAAATCGAAGCCCGCCCGCTGAAGGATTCCGTCCTGGGCATTGGTCACACCCGTTGGGCCACTCATGGTGGCCCGACGGATCTCAACGCCCACCCGCATGTGGTTGATGAAGGCAAGCTTGCCGTCGTTCACAACGGCATCATTGAGAACTTCGCCGAACTTAAGCACGAGCTGGAGTCCAAGGGCCACAACTTCGTCTCCGAAACTGATACCGAAGTAGCTGCCACCCTGTTGGGCGATATCTTCCACGACGAAGCTGGTGAAGACCTCACCAAGGCTATGCAGCTGACCGCTGCCCGCCTCGAGGGTGCCTTCACTCTCCTGGCTATTCATGCTGACCAGGCTGACCGCATCGTGGCGGCACGCCGCGATTCGCCGCTGGTCATTGGTCTGGGCGAAGGGGAGAACTTCCTTGGCTCAGATGTTTCGGGCTTCATCGACTACACGAAGTCCGCCGTCGAGATGGATAACGACCAGGTTGTGACCATCACCGCTGACGACATTGAGATCACTGACTACGATGGCAACCCTGCCGAGGGCAAGCCTTTCGAGATTAAGTGGGATGCTGCTGCAGCTGAGAAGGGCGGCTACAACTCCTTCATGGAGAAGGAGATCCACGACCAGCCTGCTGCCGTGCGCGATACGCTGCTTGGTCGCCTCGATGAGAACGGCAACCTGGTTCTCGATGAGATTCGTATTGACGAGTCAGTGCTGAAGTCCATCGACAAGATCATCGTCATCGCCTGCGGTACGGCAGCTTATGCCGGCCACGTCGCGCGCTATGCCATTGAGCACTGGTGCCGAATCCCGTGCGAGGTTGAGCTCGCCCACGAGTTCCGCTACCGCGACCCAATCGTGAATGAGAAGACCCTCGTGGTGGCTCTGTCGCAGTCCGGCGAGACCATGGATACTCTCATGGCCGTGCGCCACGCACGTCAGCAGGGCGCCAAGGTTATCGCCATTTGCAACACCCAGGGTTCCTCCATTCCTCGCGAGTCCGACGCTGCCCTGTACACCCACGCCGGTCCGGAAATTGCTGTGGCCTCCACCAAGGCCTTCCTGGCGCAGATCACCGCAACCTATCTGCTGGGCCTGTACTTGGCGCGCTTGCGCGGCAACATGTTCTCCGATGAGGTCAACGCTGTCCTCAACGAGCTGCGTGCGATGCCCGACAAGGTTGGAAAGGTTATCGCCAATGAGCAGCAGGTCTATGACCTGGCCAACGCTATGGAGAACGCCAAGTCGGTGCTCTTCCTGGGCCGCCACGTGGGCTTCCCGGTAGCGCTTGAAGGAGCGCTCAAGCTTAAGGAGATTGCGTACCTCCACGCTGAGGGCTTCGCTGCTGGTGAGCTCAAGCACGGCCCCATCGCACTGATTGAGGAAGGCCAGCCGGTCTTCGTCATTGTGCCGTCCCCGCGTGGCCGCGATTCCCTTCACTCCAAGGTGGTCTCCAACATCCAGGAGATCCGCGCCCGTGGTGCCATCACCATCGTTATTGCGGAAGAAGGAGATGAGGCTGTGGAGGCCTACGCCAACCACATCATTCGCATCCCGCAGGCGCCGACCCTCATGCAGCCGCTGTTGGCCACCGTGCCGCTGCAGATCTTTGCCTGCGGCGTGGCCACGGCTAAGGGTTATGACGTGGATCAGCCACGTAACCTGGCCAAGTCCGTCACCGTGGAGTAAATCCATCCCCAGTACCAACGAGCGGGCAGCGAGCATGGAGCTCCTGCCCGCTCGTGGCACAATGAGGGCATGTTGAGAACCACCGTTGACCTCGCCGCTATTGCCCACAACGTCGCTGTTGTTAAGGAGGCGGTGGCCCCAGCCCGTCTTATGTGCGTGGTTAAGGCGGATGCCTACGGCCACGGCATCGAGCGTGTGGCTCCAGTCATGGAGGAGGCGGGAGCGGATGCTTTCGGTGTCGCCACACTGTCCGAAGCCGTGGCGCTGCGTCAGGTCATCCCCACCGCTCCAATCGCCGGTTGGTTGTGGGACCCGCACGAGGATCTCACACCGGCGCTGGATGCCGGCATTCAGATAGGCATTCCTTCCCTCGAGCACGCTCGTGCACTGATTGCGACTGGGCGCCACACTGAGGCTTTCGTGATGGTGGAGACGGGGATGCACCGGTCGGGCGTCGATAAGCACGAGTGGTCCGAAACGTTCGCAGTGCTTCGCGACGCCCCCACGATCACCGTCCTCGGCCTCATGTCCCACTTTGCGTGCGCAGATGATCCTACGCATCCCCACAATGACCACCAGGAAGCGGAATTCCGGGAGGCCCTTTCCTGTGCCCGTGAGGTGGGACTGGAGTGTCCCATTAACCATCTGGCGAACTCTCCGGCGGCGCTGACGCGGCCCTCCGCGCGCTTTGACCAGGTGCGCGTGGGCGTGGCTCTCTACGGGCTGGAGCCCGTCGCCGGCCGCGAGCATGGACTCATACCTGCCATGAGCTGGGAAAGTTCCGTCGTGGCAGTGAAGCCGATTTCGGCAGGTGAGTCCACGAGTTATGGACTTACGTGGACCGCGGAGAGTGACCGCTACCTCGCCACTGTGGCTGTTGGCTATGCTGACGGTCTTCCGCGCGACGTCCAAGGGGCGCTCCACGTGGGGCTTGGTGGTGAGCTATACCTGCAGGTGGGGCGCGTGTGCATGGACCAGATCATCGTTGATCTCGGTTCCAACCCGCACGGCGTGGAGGCGGGGGACACTGCTGTCCTGTTTGGCCCTGGCGGAATGAGCGCGACGGAGCTTGCCGACGCCGCCGGAACCATCAACTATGAAATCGTGTGCCGTCCCACCGGCCGTACCACCCGAATTTATTGTGAAGGAACTTCTAATGCTTAGTGATTTTCCACACTCTGGAACCCGCGAGGCCGCCACTGCGGAGGACGCGCAGGTTTTCGGCGAAGAATTGGGAGCCGCGCTCGAAGCCGGGGATCTTGTCATTCTTGATGGCCCTCTGGGTGCCGGAAAAACCACCTTTACCCAGGGCATTGCTCGGGGAATGCGGGTGAAAGGGCGGGTCACCTCACCCACCTTTGTCATCGCCCGCGAGCACCCCTCAACCGTGGGTGGGCCGACGTTGGTGCACGTCGATGCCTACCGGCTCCTTGACCATTCCGATGATCCATTGGGGGAGCTCGACAGTCTAGACTTAGACACCGATCTCGAAGACGCTGTGGTTGTTGCTGAGTGGGGTGGCGGCTTCATGGAGCGTCTATCGGATTCCTATCTTGCTGTATCAATCAACCGCGACTCAGAGGATGATGTCCGCGTCTTTACTTGGAATTGGGTGATGTGATGTGCTGGCCTTTTTGGCTGAACAACCCCTCTTAACACTCTTTTTGATCATGGCGGTCGGTTTGGCCGTCGGTAAAATCAACTTTTTTGGAATTTCCCTCGGTGCCGCAGCTGCAATGTTCGTGGCTTTGGGCTTGTCCGCAGCTAACCCGGACATTGTGGTTCCCCCGTTTGTCTACCAGTTTGGTCTGGCCATCTTCGTCTACGTCATTGGTTTGAACTTTGGTCGTAGCTTCTTTGAGGATTTCCGTCGACGCGGCTGGAAGATGTCGTTGGTCGTCATCATTCTGTTCTTCGTTTTGGCTGGCCTGACCACTGCGGCGGTGCGCTTTTTCGATCTCGACCCGGCCCAGGCCGTCGGTATGCTGGCCGGTTCCCAGAGCTCCACGCCGGGTATGGCTGCTGTGGTTGAGACATTGGGTGGAAACAGTGCCCCCGTCGTTGGCTACTCCCTGGCCTACCCTGGCTGCATCATCGCCACCATCCTGGTAGCCGCAATCGGCGCCCCGCTCTTCGGTATCAACCACGTCAAGGATGCCAAAGAAGAAGGCATGCTGTCCGAGCCTCTCAAGTGGAAGGCAGTGCGCCTGACCAAAGACCACGGCATTACCGTGGGCGAGCTTGCGGAATACACGGGTGAGGCGGTCATCGCTACCCGCTGCCTCCGCACGTCGAATGATCACGTCCTTGCTGATCCGAACATGGAGCTGCGTGCCGGTATGGAGCTTCTGCTCAACGGCACCATCCCAGCGCTAGAGCGCGCGATCGCTATCTTGGGCGAAGAGATACAACTGCATCTTCATGAGGAAGATGGCCTTATTTACCGCCGCCTCACGGTGTCGAATCCGAAGGTCGCCGGCCGCACGATTGGGGAATTGGACACCTTGAGCCATGGCTTCCTCATCGCCCGTATCCGCCGCGGTGATACTCAAATCGTGCCGAATGAGAACACCGTGCTCTACTACTCCGACCGTGTCCGTGTTGTCACTGCACCGGGCCGTCTTGATAGCGTCCGTAACTTCCTCGGTGATTCCGAATCCAAGCTCGGCAACGTTGACTTGTTCCCCTTTGCCCTTGGCTTGCTCATCGGCCTACTCTTCGGTGCTATCCCGATTCCGCTACCAGGCGGTACCACCCTGTCCTTCGGTTTCGGTGGCGGCCCCATCGTCGTGGGCCTCATCCTCGGTGCGCTTGGCCGAACGGGCCCCATTCACTGGCAGATGCCATTCCACGCTAAGCAGACCATCTCGACCTTGGGCCTGACCTTGTTCTTGGCGGGCGTGGGTACCTCTGCCGGTGGTCAGTTCCGTGACGCCTTGTCGGATCCGACGTCACTGAAGTACATGGGTGTGGGCGTTGTGCTGTCCCTCGTTTCTGCCATCGGCATCGGTCTCGTGTGCACCTTGGTGCTGCGTCTCAAGTTTGATGAGGCCATGGGCGTAGCCGCCGGCATGACCACCAACCCTGCGGTCATGGCATACCTTAACTCGCAGACCGGAACTCAGTTGGCGGAGCGTGGCTATGCCACGGTTTATCCGACCACGATTATCGGAAAGATCCTCATGTGTCAGATGCTGGCGCTGATCATCGTCTAACACGCGCCTGCGCTGGGTAGTGCAGGAGCATGGGAGGGCAGTCGCGTAGGATGAACGCGTACTGTACCTCCCTTTTTTAGGAGCGAATAAACTTTATGAACAAGCTCGGCCAATTCATCACCACCGTTGTTATCGGCGGCTTCGCCATTTTCCTTGCGGCCCTCATCGCATTATCGATGAATAAAGACTCCGCTGATGGCGAGATCACGTCGACGCTGTCTGAGACTCTGACGGACTACCCGAAGAACCTCAACTTTGCAGCGCTCCTCGTTCCGGACGTCTACGGTTCCGACCAGATTGGCGGCCTCGTGGTGTGCCCGGGCACGACGGAAAAGGACCTTAGCGAAGCCCAGGTGGATACCGCTGACATTGAATTCGAGGACGGCAAGGTGGCCGATGACGTGAACTACTTCGTCACCGTCTCCACCGAGCAGGAGTATCACGCGGAGAAGCTTCAGCGCTCCAACGTTGATCTGTGTGACGAGCTGCTCAAGCAGACTGAAGCTGCGAAGCAGCAGGGGCAGGACCTGCCGGCTGTGTACCCGGTCCAGCCGAACACGCCGATGCAGTTCCTCCGCGCCGAGAAGGATGACGACAGCACCAACTGGCACTTCGTGGGCTAATGAAGGTTCTCGCACTCGACACCGCCACGACTGACCTTGTCACGGGAATCGTCGACACGGACACGGGCGAGAGCATCGATCGCGTCATCACCGATACTCGTGCGCACAATGAGCAGCTCATCCCCACGATTGAGGAGCTGCTTGTCGACGCCTCCCTCACCTACCCCGACCTCTCCGCCCTCGTCGTGGGCACGGGGCCGGGTCCCTTCACGGGGTTGCGCGTTGGCATGGCTACGGCGTCCGCCCTGGGCGTGGCGTTGAACCTGCCGGTGTATGGCGTGTGCACGCTCGATGCCATCGCGCATGGTCGAGCAGGGGAGTGGCTGGTGGCCATCGATGCGCGCCGCAAAGAGGTGTACTGGGGCACCTATGCCGATGGGCGCCGGGTGAGCGGCCCTGAGGTGTCCAAGCCGGAAACGCTTGAAATGCCGACGGACTCCGCGCGGCTCATCTTCCCTGAATCCATCGCCCCGCGCCTGCCGGAAGCCCTTTCCGGGCTTCCCCGTGAGTGGGCGACCCCGCGCGCGGCCGGCCTTGTCGCCTGCGCAGATTTTACGGCCGAACCCGCGCCGCTCGTCCCGCTTTATCTGCGCCGCCCTGATGCGAAGGTTCCGCAGGCTAAGCCACGCTCAACCGCGCTCGTCGGCGGCGCTGAACTGACCGAATCATGAGGTTGCGCCCGCTCACTCCTGCTGACGCCCCGCGCTGCGCTGAGCTGGAAAAAATCCTCTTCCCGGGCGAAAGTCCCTGGCCCGCGCGTGCCTTTGAACAGGAGATCGCCGCCGGACACACCACCTACTGGGCAGTGGATGAGGCGGAGCAGGATGATGAACCTTGGGAAGCTCTGGGCTACGCCGGCGTGGGGCGGATGGGTCCTGCCGCGTGGCCGGACTATGAAATCCGCACCATCGGCGTGGCGCCCGAGGCGCAGCGCCGCGGCATCGCGCGCATGATGATGGATGCTCTCGTCGAGTTGGCAGATGCCCACGATGCGCCCATCTTCCTCGAAGTCCGCGTGGGCAACGAGCCTGCCATCCGCCTCTACGAGGCCTATGATTTTGTGATCAACGGGCTGCGTCGCAACTACTACCAGCCGTCCGGCGCCGACGCCCACACTATGTACCGACCACGAAAGAGTGAGAGATGATCATCCTCGGAATCGAGTCCTCCTGCGACGAAACCGGCGTGGGAATCATCCAGCTGTCGGACGACGGCCACATGGAGATCCTCGCTAACGTTGTGGCCTCCTCCATGGACCAGCACGCGCGTTTCGGCGGCGTGGTTCCTGAAATTGCCTCCCGCGCCCACCTTGAGGCCATGCCGCAGGTGATGGAGGCGGCGTTGGAGGAGGCGGGCGTCGAGAAGCCTGATGCGGTAGCCGCCACCGTGGGGCCGGGCCTGGCCGGCGCGCTTCTCGTGGGTGCCTCCGCCGCCAAGGCCTTCGCTTCCGCGTGGGGCGTGCCTTTCTATGGCGTCAATCACCTCGGTGGGCACGTGGCGGTGGCCAACCTCGAGGGCGAGGAGCTGCCGCACTCGGTCGCCTTGCTCGTCTCCGGCGGGCACACCCAGCTGCTGGAGGTTGAGGCCGTGGGCAAACCCATGAAGGAACTGGGCACCACGCTTGACGACGCCGCCGGCGAAGCCTACGACAAAGTCTCCCGTCTCCTGGGGTTGGGGTATCCGGGAGGGCCGGTCATCGATAAGCTGGCCGCCCAGGGTGAACCCATCATCGACCTGCCGCGCGGTCTCTCCCGCGCCGAGGATCTGCGTGGCCCCAACCGCCACAACTTCTCCTTCTCTGGCCTCAAGACCGCAGTGGCGCGCCATGTGGAAAAGGCCGAGCGCGAAGGGCAAACAATTCGCGTCGAGGACCTCTGCGCCTCCTTCCAGGAAGCCGTGGCGGACGTGCTCACCGCCAAGGCCGTGCGTGCGTGCCAGGACACCGGGGCACAGGTGCTGCTGCTCGGCGGTGGCGTGGCGGCGAACTCGCGCTTGCGTGCGCTGGCCGCCAAGCGCTGCGAGTCCGCAGGAATTGAGCTGCGCGTGCCGCGCTTTTCCCTGTGTACCGATAATGGTCTTATGATTGCGGCCGTTGCCGCCCAGCTGATTCACGAAGGCGCCGAGCCTTCCGGGCTGGCCTGCGGTACCGATACCCAACTGGAGGTGGAAATCCCGCTTCTAGCGGATGCGGAAACCCCAGCCCACCGGTAGTCTTGGGGCTGCATACTGCCCCGCTGGCTATCAAGGAGCTCTCACCGCTATGACCACTGGATTCCTCGTCAACCCGGACCTGTCCCGCCGCACCATCGAGTTCGAGCTGGAACAGGCTAATCAGTTCCTCGGCGGCACCACCGAAGACCGCGTCTCCGTGGCCTTCCAGGACGATGGCCAGACCTACGCCGCCCTCTTCAACCCAAACGCCAAGGCCGAGGGCGCTGACCCGAACCCGGTGGCTTCCCTGGCTCGCAACGCTGCTGATACCGGCAACTCCGCCTTCCTGCAGGACCCGATCCGCTCCATCTGCGGCCCGGTGATTTTCGTTGCCGCCGACGGCGATGACAAGAACATTGACGAGGTCATCGAAGCCGTTGAGCACGGCATCCGTGCGGTGAAAAACTACCGCGAGGACAACCCGGAGGAGTACAACCTCTGGCGCGCGGCCGTGCTCAACTCTGACAAGCAGGTCTAATTCCAGCCGTTGTTTGTAGGGCCTGATCGCTTTTCTAGCGCTCGGTGTGCCGCAGCCATGTTAATACGGCCTTCACCCGTCGGTTGGAGTCCTCGGGTCGAAACCCGAGCTTTATAAATACATTGGAGACGTGCTTGCTTACTGCTCCGGAGGTAAGGACGAGCGTGTCCTCAATGTCTTTATTGCTCAATCCTTGGGCCATAAGCCCCAGTACCTCCCGCTCGCGAGGGGTGAGCCGGGCTAAACCAGTGTGCCTTGCGGAAAGCAGCGCCGTGACCACCTCTGGGTCTACCACGGTGCCGCCGCGGGCGACATCGTTAAGCGTGCGCACGAATTCCTCAACATCAGAAACGCGCTCCTTGAGTAGGTACCCGAATCCGCCGTGCTCCAGGAGGCGGTCGAGATAGCTTGCCGCTACGTATTGGCTGAGCACCACTACGGGTTGGGCGGGGTTGGCTGCTCGCAGATCATGCACGGCTTGAAGCCCGTCATCGGTCATCGTGGGCGGCATGCGCACATCGCTGATAATGAGGTCGAAGTCTTCCTGCCCTGCGATGGCGCGCAGTGCTTCGGCATCTGTGATTGCCGTGACGCTATGGCCTAACGCACTGAGTAGTTGCTCCAGCCCCGCGCGCAGGAGCGCGGAATCTTCTGCGAGTAATAGCTTCATTTCGCCTCCCTCAGCGGTAGTTTGACCAGCAGCTGGCCGCCGCCTTCACCCGTAGCATTGGCGCTAGCAGCATCAAAGGTCACCGTGCCGCCGAGTGCAGCAGCACGCTCGCGCAGCCCGGCGAGGCCCGTGCCCGAACCCACAGATGCACTCTCACCGTCCGGCTCTTTGTCCGTGGGTCCCGTGCCATTATCTACGATTTCTAGGCGCAGCATATCCCTAAAAGCGATCGTTACCGCGGCTTCGGTGGCTGCGCCGTGCTTAGAGGCGTTTGTGAGCGCCTCGGCGACTGCATGGTAGGCCAGCAGTGCTGTGGTCTCGTCAATCGAGCTCTCAGCGCCCTCTACGCGAAGTGTGGTCTCAAGTCCGGAATGGGCGAGTAACTCGTCGAGGGCGGGGATAAGTCCGTCATCGAAAAGCACCTGCGGCGCAATGCCACGCACTGTCGCCCGCAATGAAGCCAGGGCCAAAGAGGCATTATGTTCTGCGTCAGTCAAGGCCTGCTGTGCTTGGGAAGGGGCTTGTAGTTTTGCCGCGGCCAAGTTGAGCTTCAGCGCGGTGAGGTACTGCTGCGGGCCATCGTGCAGTTCGCGTTCGATGCGGCGGCGCTCGCCGGAGAAGGCATCAATGAGTGTGGTACGCGAAGCTGCCAATTCCTCAGCCGAAGGACTCAATGCCAGCCGCGTTAGCGTGGTCGACGCCAAGACCAAGAGGCGGTTGAGGCCTACCAATAGAGCCACCAGCACTGCCGCGGCCAGCCAGCAGGTGAAGAAAATCAGCGGACGGTTGGAGGTGGACCACTCGCCAACGGAGAACTCAGCCTTAGGCACGAATGGCGCTATCACTAGCACACCCGCTGTGAAACCCAGGGCCGTCCACGCGGTAAAACACGCAGCTGAAATCAATAACTGCAACACGAGGTGATAGAACTGCTGCCAATCAAACCATCGATCTGCGCGCCGGGGTGGAATTTCCACGCCCATCCACTGTGCCCCCAACCGGCCGACAAACTCCGCGGCGCGACCCACCAATGGGATCCACGGCAGCATCAACACCGAAATCACCAAGGTTGGGATACACAGCACGCCAAGGAGGAGGCTCCACGCACAGGCTTTGAGGGTTCGCATAGTCTTCGACCCTATCCGCCATGCCGGTGGAAGGGCAGTGGAGCTAGCTCCACCATTTTCCGGGTAGCCAGCCCCATGTCATTGCTTTGCGTGGCCGAGTGGAATCAGAGGCATGTTAAAAGCAGAAAACCTTAGTAAGCGCTACGGCCGCCGCACCGTGCTCAATCGCGTCAGTGTGTCCATCGCCCCAGGCGAATTCGTGGCCATCATGGGGCCCTCCGGAAGCGGCAAAACCACGCTCCTGAACCTGCTATCCGGGCTAGATAAGCCCACGTCCGGCCGAGTCAACGCACCGGGGCGCAAGCAGCGTGCATTTGTATTCCAGGACTACAACCTGCTGGAATCCCTCAACGCGCAACGCAATGCTACCTTGACGGCGCGTTTTTCCGGACGGCGCCCTACACGCGGCCGGGTGGCAGAGGTCTTCGACTCGCTCGGTCTCGCTGGATTGGAGAGTCGCCTGCCCGCGCAGCTGTCTGGTGGGCAGCAGCAACGCGTGGCCGTCGCCCGGGCATTGCTGGCCCAAGCGCCCTATATCTTCGCTGACGAGCCTACGGGCGCGCTTGACGACGCCACCGCTTCCACCGTCCTTTCCCACCTTCGTGCCGTCGCCCGCGATGGAGCCAGCGTGATCATGGTGACTCACTCGCACCTTGCCGCCGAGGCGGCCGACCGGGTCATTTCCTTGGAGGAGGTGGCCCATGCTGGTGTGGCTTAAGGACTTACAGGCCAATTGGCTATCGTGGCTGGCCGTGGCGCTGACCCTGGTGGTGTCCTCTGGTTCCTGCACCCTGGCACTAGCCATGCTGGTGGCTTCCTCCGGGGCCGAAGAAAACCCCGCTGGGCCTCTGGGCGGCACGGTGCTGGCAATGTCACTGTGCGTGGTGGTGCTGGTGACACTGTCTCAGATGCGCCTTATCATTGCCGAGCGCGAGCCGGTCTACCGCTCCTGGCGCATGGTGGGCATGCCGGGATGGATGATCCTGTTTTTCATTCTGGGCCAAGTCGCGGTGGTCAGCGCGGCTGCCGGATTACTCGGTGTGCTGCCGGCCCGTCCGCTGCTCGCACCGTGTGTGCGTGCCCTGCGCAGTGACGGCATCCCCATGCCAGATATTGCCATAACCGGCCAGGTTGTTGTCATTGCGGTAGCCGTCTGCATGTCCGCGGCCCTAGTTGGCGCGCTCCCTCCACTGCGCCGAGTCTTTCGCCCGCGCGCCACCGCACACCCGTCGTGGCTCATGGTGAAATTCCTGCTCGCATCCGCGGCCATCGGCGGCACGGTCTATGGATGCCTGCACATCGATGATCCCGGTGACCTCCTTTCGGCCGAGATGGGCTTGGTCATCCTCGTCGCGCTCTTTTTGCCCTGGCTTATGCCTGTTCTGGATCAATGGACCCGCGCGGTCGGCATCGCTGGGGCTAATGTGCGCGTGCGCCGGTCTTTTTCCACCCCGCACATCGTGCCGTGGGTGCTCGTCGGTGGCTTTATCGTCTCCGTCGGCTCGGGCCTGCGCTTTGGGAACGACGCAGGCGCCGGCGGCACCTTGTCCTCCTGGCAAGTCTTCGTCGCCCTTTTAGGGCCTGTCTTTGCCCCTAGCATCGTGGGCGCCGTGCTTACCTCGCTGCTGATGCACGGCCGCATCGCAGCCGATATTCGTGGCCTTAGCCTGGCAGGCGCAGCTCCTTCAGCTTGGGCGCGCATACAAGTGGGAGAGGCGGCTTGTCTGACCCTGACCGCGGTTGGAGTGGTATGTGCACTGTGCTTGGCTGCGCTCCTCCCGCTCCACCACCTGCTTAGCCCACAGGTCCCTTTCAGCCGGACGTTGGTGGAGCAGCTGTGGTGGCTGTCCTTCGGCGTAGTTTTCGGGGCAATGTTTAGTGCCTTGTGCGTCGTCAAGCTGGCGCTCGCTGGCTTCGTACGCGCGCGAGGGGGAGGCCGGCCCGGTGCAGATCAGCGCCCGAAAAATGACAACTCTCGCGCGCTAGGGGTGCCGTTCGCGCTGGGCGAACGTGTTAGCGCCCCGGAACGTTGAGGGCTAGCAGTCGCGCGGGTAGAGTGCTAGTCAGGTTGTTTTGACCCACAGTTGTTCACCCGCGACGACGGCTGTGCTGGACACCCACAACCGGCACGCGCGCGCTCATGTGGGCGCGCATTAGGAACAATTCGGAGGAAATCATCATGGCAAACATCAAGCCGCTGGAGGACAAGGTCCTCGTCCAGATCGTTGAAGCTGAAACCACCACCGCATCCGGCCTGGTTATCCCGGACTCTGCTCAGGAGAAGCCGCAGGAGGCCACCGTCGTGGCTGTTGGCCCGGGCCGCACCAACGACAAGGGCGAGGTTGTCCCGGTTGGCGTCAACGAGGGCGACACCGTCATCTTCTCCAAGTACGGCGGCACTGAGCTGAAGTACGACGGCCAGGAGTACCTCCTGCTGTCCGCCCGTGACCTGCTCGCTGTCATCGAGAAGTAGGCGAATAACCTTATGCCAAAGCTGATTGCATTTGACCAGGAGGCCCGCGAGGGCATCCAGCGCGGTGTGGACACGCTTGCCGACGCCGTCAAGGTCACCCTCGGCCCCCGCGGCCGCAATGTCGTGCTGTCCAAGGCCTTCGGTGGACCGACCGTCACCAATGACGGCGTCACCATTGCTCGCGACATCGACCTTGATGACCCGTTTGAGAACCTCGGTGCCCAGCTGGTGAAGTCGGTGGCCGTCAAGACCAACGACATCGCCGGTGACGGCACCACCACCGCTACCTTGCTGGCCCAGGCTATCGTCTTCGAGGGCCTGCGCAACGTTGCTGCCGGCGCTAACCCGGTGGAGCTCAACAAGGGCATCGCGGCGGCGGCCGAGAAGGTCGTCGAGGAGCTGAAGAAGCGCGCGACCCCGGTGAACTCTTCTGCGGAGATTTCTCAGGTGGCCACCGTGTCCTCCCGTGATGCGGAGGTCGGCGAGATGGTCGCCGGTGCGATGGACAAGGTGGGCAAGGACGGCGTCGTGACCGTCGAAGAGTCCCAGACCATCGAGTCCACCGTGGACGTTACTGAAGGCATTTCCTTCGACAAGGGCTACCTCTCCCCGTACTTCGCTACGGAGGAGGAGACCTACAACGCTGTGCTTGACGACGCCGCAATTCTCCTCGTCCGCAACAAGATCTCCTCCCTGCCGGATTTCCTGCCGCTGCTGGAGAAGATCGCAGAGTCCTCGCGCCCGACGCTGATTATCGCTGAGGACATCGAGGGTGAACCGCTGCAGGCACTCGTCGTGAACTCCATCCGCAAGGTCCTCAAGGTCGCCGCCGTGAAGTCCCCGTACTTCGGCGAGCGCCGCAAGGGCTTCATGGATGACCTTGCCGTTGTCACCGGAGCCACCGTCGTGGACCCGGAGGTAGGCATCAACCTCAAGGAAGTTGGCCCGGAGGTTCTCGGTTCCGCTCGTCGCGTCACTGTGTCCAAGGAAGACACTGTGATCGTGGACGGTGCTGGTACGGCGGAGGCCGTCGAGGAGCGCCGCGAGCAGATCCGTCGCGAAATCGAGCGCACCGACTCCACCTGGGACAAGGAGAAGCTCGAGGAGCGCCTGGCCAAGCTGTCCGGCGGTGTCGCCGTCATCCGCGTCGGCGCTGCGACCGAGACCGAGGTCAACGAGCGCAAGCTGCGCGTCGAGGACGCCATCAACGCCGCCCGCGCGGCCGTCGAAGAGGGCGTTATCGCCGGCGGCGGTTCCGCGCTGGTTCAGATCTCCAAGGAGCTCGAGGAGTTCGCTGAAGGCTTCGAGGGCGAGGCCAAGATTGGCGTGCTCGCCGTGTCCCGCGCGCTGACCCGCCCGGCCTTCTGGATCGCCGAGAACGCCGGCCTGGACGGCTCCGTTGTCGTCGCCCATGTTGCCGAGCTGGGCAACGGTGAGGGCTTCAACGCTGCCACCCTGGAGTATGGCAACCTGCTCGAGCAGGGCATCATCGACCCGGTGAAGGTGACCCACTCCGCCGTCGTCAACGCTGCCTCTGTTGCCCGTATGGTTCTTACCACCGAGGCTTCCGTTGTGGAGAAGCCCGCCGAGGAAGAACCGGAGCAGTCCGGCCACGCGCACGCGCACTAAACGTGCGCGTGGGAAGCAGGAGCTTCCCACGTTGCCGTAAGGAAGGCCCGCCTCCCCGCACACCCTGCGGGGCTTGGCGGGTCTTCGCCGTGTCCGGGGCATGGTGACAGCCCCGTTACTAGACTGTGCAGCCGTGAAACAGGAATTCATCACGGTCACTGGTGCTCGCGAAAATAACCTCAAAAACGTCAACGTGCGCATCCCCAAGCATGCGCTCACCGTCTTTACCGGAGTGTCCGGCTCCGGCAAGACGTCGCTGGTTTTCGATACCATCGCCGCTGAATCCCAACGGCTCATCAATGAAACCTACCCTGGCTTTGTACAGGGGTTTATGCAGGCCCCGCCGCGTCCCGACGTGGAAAGTCTGGAGGGTCTTACCGCCGCCATCGTGGTGGGGCAGGAGCCCATGGCGGCCTCCGCGCGCTCCACATTCGGCACCGCCACCGACATCACGGGGCACCTGCGTGTGCTCTTTTCCCGCCTCGCCGAGCCTCGCGCCGGCGGGCCCGCCGCCTACTCCTTCAACGTGCCCTCCGCTTCGGGCCAGGGCGCAATTGAAGTCAATGGGGTCAAGGAGGTACGTCGCTTTGAACGCACCGGAGGCATGTGCCCGCGCTGTGAGGGAAGGGGAGAGGTGGGGGACGTAGATAAGCGCCAGCTCGTCGATGAGTCCCTGTCCCTCAACGACGG
This sequence comes from Corynebacterium sp. BF-R-2, assembly GCF_024586525.1. Taxonomy (NCBI): domain Bacteria; kingdom Bacillati; phylum Actinomycetota; class Actinomycetes; order Mycobacteriales; family Corynebacteriaceae; genus Corynebacterium; species Corynebacterium sp. BF-R-2. The sequence goes on from NZ_JAMFTP010000003.1 coordinate 151,338, forward strand.
CGCCATCATCTACCCCGGCATGAAAGTGGACTCGTGGATGTGGCGCGCCTACGCCGATTCCGGGCTGTACCCGGCGGACGTGCCTGTCACGGAGTTCACGGAGGAACAAAAACGCGACCTGTATGAAACCGAGACCAAAGTTAAGGTCGGCGGCGTCAACATGAGCTACATGGGGCTGGTCACGCGGTTGAAGAACAACGTGCTGAGCAAGCCGGTGGAGTCCCTCCAGAAGCACATGCGCGCCTTCGTCGAGCGTGCGGTGGTCTTCATCGACTGCCCGGAGTGCCAGGGCACGCGCTTGGCACAGCACGCGCGTGAGTCCTTCATCGATGGCGTCTCCATCGCGGATGTGTGTGCCATGGAGCTTGCCGACGCCACCTCCTGGCTCCGCGCTCTCTCCTCACCGCTAGCTGCCGCCCCGCTGCGCGGGCTGGAAGCCGCCTTGGAACTCGGACTGGGCTACCTGACTCTCGACCGCGCCACTGGAACGTTGAGCGGCGGGGAGGCGCAGCGCACGCGCATGGTGCGGCACATCGGCTCGGCGCTTACGGACGTCACGTACATCTTCGACGAGCCGACTGCTGGCCTGCATCCGTACGATGTCACGCGGATGAACGATCTGCTGTTGCAGCTGCGCGATAAAGGCAACACGGTGCTCGTGGTGGAGCACAACCCGGAAACGATGGCCATCGCGGACTGTGTTGTGGAACTTGGCCCAGGCGCAGGCGTGGCGGGTGGTGAGATTGTCTCCACTGGAAGCATCGACCGCGGGACGGCTCAGCTCCGAGAGGAGGTGCGCGAGCCCACCGGTGTGCTGGAAATCCGCGGGGCGAGCCGCAATAACCTGAAGAACATCGACGTGGATATCCCCTTGGGTGTGCTCACGGTGATTACCGGCGTGGCGGGGTCGGGTAAGTCCTCGCTCATAGACTGTGTGCCGGACAGTGACCGCATCCTCATGGTCGACCAGTCTCCGCTGTCGGGCTCGCGGCGTTCCAACCCTGCTACCTACACTGGCGCGATGGATGCGTTGCGCAAGGCCTTCGCTAAGGCCAACGAGGGCGCGACCCCCGGCATGTTTTCCTTCAACTCGGACGGGGCCTGTCCGGTGTGTTCCGGTGCGGGCGTGGTGACGGTGGAGTTCGGCGCAATGGATAGCGCGGATGTGCCCTGCGAGGTCTGTGAAGGTCGCCGTTTCGCCGCCGACGTTCTAGGCTACAAGCTGGCGGGGAAGAACATTGCGGAGGTGCTGGCACTGCCGGCTGCAGAGGCCGTCGAATATTGCAAGAGCGCCAAAGTTGCCGCGGCGAAGCGCGTCTGTGAGCAGCTCGTTGCGGTGGGGCTGGGCTACCTCACGCTGGGGCAGCCGCTTTCTACTTTGTCGGGTGGTGAGCGCCAGCGCCTGAAGCTGGCGGTGCGCTTGAGTGACCGCAAGGCTAAGACGGACATCCTCGTGCTGGATGAGCCGACGGTGGGGCTGCACCGAAAGGACGTCGACACGCTGCTGGCGCTTTTCGACGTTCTCGTGGACTCCTCCCTCACCCTCATCTGCGTCGAGCACAACCGCGCTGTCGTGGCACACGCCGATCACGTTATCGATATGGGACCCGGCGCGGGCTCTGCTGGTGGTGAGGTCGTGGCGGCGTGTTCGCCGCGCGAGCTCCTCAACACGGAGACCCTCACGGCCCGCTACCTGGCGCAGGTGGTGGAGGGGCGCACCGAGCGTGAGAGCACCGAAGCGGAGGAGTCTTAAGCGCTGACGGTCGCGTGGGTGCGACGCGAGCGCAGGGCGACGACGCGCTCAGATTCGCTCATGCCACCCCACACGCCGTAGGGCTCGCCAGATGCTAGGGCATGCTCGCGGCAGAGCTCGATGACCGGGCAGGTGTGGCAGATGGCCTTGGCGCGGTTCTCGCGCTGGGCGCGGGCGCGCCCGCGCTCGCCGTCTGGGTGATAGAACACGTCAGAGTTTTCTCCACGGCATGCGCCCTGGAGCTGCCAATCCCATAAGTCCGCATTCGGCCCGGGGAGCAGGAAAGACTGAGACACGTTCGATTCTCCTTCGTCGAAGATAGAGCGCCCTAGCGAGTGTGAGGCCAGTACGACAGGCATCACGAGCGCCGAGGCGTGGTGAGACGAGATTGAAGTGTGTCCCCCCTGGGTAAACGGCACGTTACGCACTGCTGACATTCAGGTGTAACTGCCCGAAATCTGCCGCTTTTAGCGGTAGTGACCTGCCTTTATGTCGAAGGTGAACTATGTATGAACTTTTCCCAGACTGGCTTAAGGGCTGGGAATAGGCCCCGTCGTTTCGGGTTTCGTGAGAAGGGTGTGACATGATGTCTGTGCAGAATGTGAAGAAATTAGGGCAAGCAGAGCAAGGATGGCAGTGGCTACTCAAGCTACAGGCACGGGCGGCGATGCAATGGCGTCGAAGCGTGACAGTGATAAGGAATTAGCGGACCTCGTTCCGCTGGCTGCCGACGGTAGCCGCCGTGCCCTTCAGAACATCATGCGCATCATCCACCCACAGGTGCTGCGCTATTGCCGTGCCCGTATTGGCGGCAATCGCCAACCCACGGCCGAGGATGTGGCGCAGGAGATTTGCTTGGCGGTGGCGACGTCGATAAGCACGTACAAGGACAAGGGCCGCCCCTTCATGGCCTATGTCTACGGTATTGCCTCCCACAAGGTTACCGACGCGCACCGTGCGCTCAGCCGTGACCAGACCCATCCCACAGATGAGGTTCCGGAGGACGCTGCTGACGACGTCACTCCCGAAGAATCTGCGCTGGTCATGGACGGTAGTAACAGAGTACGTGCGTTGCTCGATACGTTAAGTGACAAGGCCCGGGACATCATCATCTTGCGTGTATTCGTGGGGCTGTCGGCAGAGGAGACTGCGGAGATTGTGGAGTCTACCCCTGGCGCAGTCCGCGTGGCACAGCATCGTGCGCTGGCGCAACTGCGTAAGTCTCTCGATTCGCGCGCGACCGAGACTCAGTAAGTCATCGGCACTTGGCACGGATAATTTAAAGCATTCTCTATCAAGGAAGGGAGGACATCATGGCACAAAAGGATCAGGCTCAGCCGAGCGTCGCTGAGCAGCTGCAGCCTTTGGTTGACGATGATGCATTCCTCACCAGTCTCTCCGAAGGCACTGACCCCTCTGATGGCGGTGATGAGCTAGCGGGTCTCCTGTTGGAGCTTCGCAGGGATGTTGAACAGCACATGCCCCCGGCTCCGCTCATTGAAGGCGCAGACGAGGAACCTGAGGTTATTTCCTTGGCGGCGGCACGTCGTCGCCGTCGCGGTAAGCCGCTCATGCACGGCCTTATTGGTGCTGCCGCGGCCACGTTGCTCATTGCAGGCTCCGGCGCCGTGATCGTCAACGCGGGCCCCGGCTCCCCGCTGTACGGCCTCAACCAGTCTCTCTTCGGTGCCGATGACCAAGACGTCTCCGTGGTTGAGCTGGCCGGCACGCTGGAGGAGATGGAAAAGCGCTCGGCACAGGGGGACATGGATGGTACCCGCCAGCTGCTTGAGGAAGCCCGAAAGATGGTGGATCAGGCCAAGAAGGACCGCGCAGAGCAGGCTGAGCGCCCAGCAAAGCAGCAGACCCGTACCACCGTGACGCAGACCCAGACCGTGGAGAAGCCCGCCCCAGCGAAAGAAGAAGAGCAGCAACCGCGGGAGCCGGTCACCGTGACGCAGTTCGAGACTGCAGTGTCCACCGTTGTGGTGACGAGCACCGTCTCGGTTGGTAACCCGCTGAGTCCGCCGGTGCAGAACTACCCTGAGCCCGTTGAACAAGGTGGCGGCGAGCAGGTTCCGCAGCAGCCAGCCCCAGCTCCGAACGGCGACACAGAGGGCGCTGCGGAGAATAACGGCCTTGCGCCGGCGCAGTTCCAGCAGTAGTACTACAAGAAAGAACCTCTCCCTGAATCCCAGGGAGAGGTTCTTTTTTGAGGTGCAGCACGTTGGCCGTGCGCTAGTAGCGTGAATCCATGCCATCGAGGTAGCCCACGGCATAATCCCACGGCACATAGCGCGCGGGATCCGGTTCGGCGCCTGGCTCATGGACCGGCGCCAATTGGCCCTGCAGAGTGGCCTGCATATTGGCGGCCAGGATGTGCCACTCATAGAAGTGGTTTTCCTCGCAGTCCTCGCAGAAGAAGAATATTCCGTCGATGCCGCGCGGGCTCAGCACGCGCGCAAACTCCTGGACCATGGCGAGGTCATGAATAACGCCGAGGCGGTCCTCCTCGGACAGCGGATCGACGTGTTCCTCCTCCCCGAGGAAGGAAGCCGGGTCGTTCGGATCGTCCGCGAAGGGATCGCGGGGCATGTTGGCGAAAAAGTTCACGCCTGCGAGCCTATTGACTCCGCGCTCACATGGCAATTTTATTGAGCCTACCCACGGCTACCACTAGGGGCTGCTCACGCACTACAGTGAGGATCACCGCATACAACTATTCGGTCAGTTTAGGAGAGCTTTACCCTCATGAGCCACGTCCACACCGGCGGAGACAACCCCGACAAGATTGCACTGTACGGCCTCACGTTTGATGATGTTCTGCTATTGCCAGCAGAATCCAACGTCGTTCCCTCCGAGGTGGACACCTCGGCGCAGTTCACCCGCAACATTCGCCTCGGCGTGCCGCTGGCGTCCGCCGCGATGGACACGGTGACCGAGGCCCGCATGGCCATCGGCATGGCCCGCCAAGGCGGCATCGGCGTGCTGCATCGCAACCTGTCCGCCGAGGATCAAGCCCAGCAGGTTGAGATTGTGAAGCGCTCTGAGTCCGGCATGGTCACCGACCCGGTCACCGCCACCCCGGACATGACCATCGATGAAGTTGATACGCTGTGCGCGCGGTTTAGGATTTCGGGCCTGCCGGTCGTCGATAAGCAGGGCGTCCTCGTGGGTATCTGCACCAACCGTGACATGCGCTTCGAGCCGGATTTCTCCCGCAAGGTTTCTGAGATCATGACCCCGATGCCGCTGGTCGTGGCCAAGGAAGGCGTCAGCAAGGAGGAGGCGCTGGCGCTGCTGTCCGCCAACAAGGTGGAGAAGCTGCCTATTGTTGATGACGAGAACAAGCTCGTCGGCCTCATCACCGTCAAGGACTTTGTGAAGACTGAGCAGTTCCCTAACGCGTCCAAGGATTCCTCCGGACGTCTGCTCGTGGCCGCGGGTATCGGTACGGGTGAGGAGTCCTACGAGCGCGCAGGCATGCTTGTCGACGCCGGCGTGGATGTCCTCGTCGTCGACTCCGCCCACGCCCACAACAACCGCGTGCTGGAGATGGTTTCCCGCGTCCAGAAGGACTTCGGCGACCGCATCGACGTGATCGGCGGCAACCTGGCCACCCGTCAGGCCGCACGCGACATGATTGAGGCCGGCGCGGATGCCATCAAGGTGGGTATTGGTCCGGGCTCCATCTGCACCACTCGTGTCGTGGCCGGTGTGGGCGCGCCGCAGATTACCGCCATCATGGAAGCAGCTTCCGTCGCTGGCCCCGCTGGCGTGCCTGTCATTGGTGACGGCGGCATGCAGTACTCCGGTGACATCGCCAAGGCGCTGGCAGCCGGCGCGGACGCCGTCATGCTGGGCTCGATGCTGGCGGGCACCACGGAGTCGCCCGGTGACATCGTTGTGGTCCAGGGCAAGCAGTACAAGCGCTACCGCGGCATGGGCTCCATGGGGGCTATGCAGGGCCGTGGCCTGTCGGGCGAGAAGCGCTCCTACTCCAAGGACCGCTACTTCCAGGCGGATGTGCGCAGCGAAGACAAGCTCGTGCCGGAAGGCGTAGAAGGCCGCGTGCCTTTCCGCGGCGATATCGACGCCATCGTCCACCAGATTGTCGGCGGCCTGCGCGCCTCCATGGGCTATACCGGTTCCGCCACCTTGGCTGAGCTGAAGACCAAGCAGTTTGTCCAGATCACCGCTGCGGGGCTTAAGGAGTCTCACCCGCACCACCTGCAGCAGATCGTCGAAGCTCCGAACTACCGCTAAGGACTCATCATGCGCGATTACGTAGAAATCGGCGTCGGCCGTGAGGCTCGCCGTACTTATGACCTCAACCAGGTTTCCCTGGTGCCGACCCGCCGTACGCGTTCCTCCAAGGACGTCGACACCTCGTGGAACATTGACGCGTATACCTTCGACGTTCCGCTGGTCTCTCAACCCACCGATGCACTGGCAACCCCGGAGTTTGTCATCGAGATGGGCAAGCAGGGCGGCCTTGGCGTCATTAACGCTGAGGGCCTGTGGGGCCGCCACGAGGATCTCGAGGGCGCGATTGCCCGCGTGACGGAGAACTTCGGGGATCTGTCTACGCTGCAGGAACTGCATGCGGCGCCGCTCAACGAGGAGCTGCTGGCTGAGCGCATCGCCCAGGTCCGCGATTCCGGTGTGACCGTGGCCGTGCGCGTGTCGCCGCAGCATGCCCGCGAGCTGGCTCCGGTGGTCATCAAGGCCGGTGCGGAGCTGCTGTTTATCCACGGCACGCTCATTTCTGCTGAGCACGTGCAGACTGGTGGCGAGCCGCTGAATCTCAAGGAGTTCATCGGTTCGCTCGATACCCCGGTCATCGCTGGTGGTGTGGCGGACTATACGACGGCCCTGCACCTCATGCGTGCGGGTGCGGCAGGCATCATCGTCGGCTCGGGCGTGAACACGAACCCGGAGACGCTGGGCATTGATATCCCGATGGCGACGACCATCGCGGATGTTGCGGCCGCACGTCGCGATTACCTTGATGAGACTGGGGGCCGCTACGTGCATGTGCTTGCCGACGGCGACATTCACACCTCCGCAGACATCGCCAAGGCCATCGCGTGCGGCGCTGATGGCGTCGTGCTGGGACCGGTCCTCGCACGCGCAGCGGAGGCTGGCGGCAAGGGCTGGTACTGGCCGTCCACCGCTGGCCACCCGCGTTTCCCGCGCGGCATCATTGAGCCGGTTGGCGTTATCGACGCCGAGCTGGGCGAGGTCCCCTCCCTCGAAGTGGTTCTCCACGGCCCGTCGAACGAGCCGCTGGGTGAGCTTAACCTCGTGGGTGGCCTCAAGCGGGCCATGGCTAAGTGCGGCTACACGGACTTGAAGTCCTTCCAGAAGGTCGGCCTAGCCGTCCGCTAGCTTTTAGGGCAGCGGAAACGCCATGGGGTTCGGGTCCGGCGCGGGCGCAGTGCAATTTTGCGGAAGATAATGCGCCCGCGTGCCGGCACCATCGTCTGAACGACCGACGCTGCAACGACCAAGGCAATGGCCGTGAGCTTGAGCGCGGTCACGCCTTGGGCTAGGAGCAGCCAGCCGAAGAAGGCTGCGAACACCGGCTCCAATGCGATGAGGATGGAAAAGACATTGGGGGCAAGGCGCTTGAGGGCGATGAACTCGAGCGAGTAGGGGATAAGCGAGGCCAGCACGCCCGTGCCGCAGGCCAAGGCGAACAGCTGCGGATCGCTCACCAGCTTCGCCGCGCCGCTGCCGCCGAGGGGGAGGAGCGTGATCCCTCCGATACACAGCGCCACTGCGAGGCCGTCTTGCCCACTGAACAGCGCCCCGGCCTTCTTACTGGCCAAGATATAGGCCGCCCAGCACGCGCCCGCGAGTATCAGAAAAACTACGCCGCGCGGGGCAAGTGGTTCTCCGGTCAGCGAGTCCACGCCCAGTAGGGCCATACCGATAAGGGCGAGGGTGACGCAGGTGGCGTCGCGAAGCGAGCGCGATAACACCGCCGCCAACAGCAACGGACCGAGGAACTCGATGGTGACCGCCGGACCCAGCGGAACGAGGTCGATGCCCGCGTAGAAGAAGCCGTTCATCAACCCCAGTGACACACCAAAAATGGTGGCTGACATCCACTTCTCGCGTCCCCATGTGTGGACCTTCGGGCGCGAGATGAGAAGCAGGATTGCCGAGGCCACAAGCAAACGCATCGATGCCGTGCCCCACGTGCCCGCGTGGGGAAATAGCTGGATGGCCAGGCTTGCGCCGAGCTGGAGCGAGATGCACGAGCCGATGACACAAAGAATGGCGAGCGGATTGGTCATGCGGACTATTGTCCAACATTCACTGGCACGGGGGTACTGCGTTAAACTGGTGGCCGTGACTACCCCAAATACAACCCCGCGTCCTGTCCTCGTGGTGGACTTTGGCGCCCAGTACGCGCAGCTCATTGCCCGCCGCGTGCGTGAGGCCAACATCTACTCCGAGGTCGTCCCCAACTCTGCGTCGGTCGAGGAGATTAAGGCCAAGAACCCGGCCGCTCTGATCCTCTCCGGTGGACCGTCTTCTGTGTACGCTGACGGAGCCCCGGAGCTCAAGCCTGAACTGCTCGAACTTGGCATCCCGGTCTTCGGCATCTGCTATGGCTTCCAGTCCATGACTCGCGTCCTCGGCGGCACCGTGGCTGCCACTGGTGCTCGTGAGTACGGCCGCACGGACATGACCGTGTCCGGCGGCGTGCTGCATAAGGGCCTAGAGGAAACCCACAAGGTGTGGATGTCCCACGGCGATTCCGTCTCCGAGGCCCCGGAGGGCTTCGAGGTGACGGCCTCCTCCGACGGCGCGCCTGTCGCGGCCTTTGAGTGTCTGTCCAAGAAGATGGCCGGCGTGCAGTACCACCCGGAGGTTCTGCACTCCCCACACGGTCAGGAAGTGCTGACCCGCTTCCTCACCGAGGTGGCTGGCCTGGAGCAGAACTGGACCGCGGAGAACATTGCGGAGCGCCTCATCGAGGATGTGCGTGAGCAAATCGGCGAGGACGGCCGCGCTATCTGTGCCTTGTCCGGCGGCGTGGATTCCGCGGTGGCTGCAGCCCTGGTGCAGCGCGCTATCGGTGAACGCTTGACGTGTGTCTTCGTGGACCACGGCCTGCTACGCGCGGGGGAGCGCGAGCAGGTGGAGAAGGACTTCGTGGCGTCGACGGGCGCGAAGCTCATCACCGCTGACGAACGCGAGGCCTTCCTTAACAAGCTGGCCGGCGTGACCGAGCCGGAGGCCAAGCGCAAGGCTATCGGTGCGGAGTTTATCCGCTCCTTCGAGCGCGTTGTCGACCAAGCGCTGGACGGCCAGGATGCCGCCTTCCTGGTGCAGGGCACGCTCTACCCGGACGTGGTGGAGTCCGGCGGCGGCGACGGCACCGCCAACATTAAGTCCCACCACAACGTGGGCGGCCTGCCTGACGACGTCGAATTTGAGCTCGTCGAGCCGCTGCGCCTGCTCTTCAAGGACGAGGTTCGCGCCGTTGGCCGCGAACTCGGCCTGCCGGAGGAAATCGTGGGGCGCCAGCCTTTCCCGGGCCCGGGCCTGGGTATCCGCATCATCGGTGAGGTGACCGAGGAACGCCTCGAGACCCTGCGCCAGGCGGACCTCATCGCGCGTACCGAGCTGACCAATGCCGGTTTGGATGGCGAGATTTGGCAGTGCCCGGTGGTGCTGCTTGCCGACGTCCACTCCGTCGGCGTCCAAGGCGATGGCCGCACCTACGGCCACCCAATCGTGCTGCGCCCAGTGTCTTCTGAGGACGCCATGACCGCGGACTGGACCCGCCTGCCATATGATGTGCTGGAGAAGATCTCCACCCGCATCACCAACGAGGTCAAGGACGTTAACCGAGTGGTGCTCGATGTGACCTCGAAGCCGCCGGGAACTATCGAGTGGGAGTAAACGCGCGGGAGTAAAACTCCCTCGCGACGGTGCGCGGCCGGGCCCTTGAGGAATGGGGCTCGGCCGCGTTGTGCGTTTTCGTTCCTTTGTTAGGGGATGATGGTGGGGGTCTCAGCGATGATGCTGACATAGAGTTCGACATCACCACCGACAGGGACGAGCTGGTCGCCCTGAATGCGGAGCTGCACGGTGGCGCGCTCGGTGACACCTTCAGCGGTAGCGCCGGCGCGGCGGCCGAAGGTGGCGCGGAGGGTGTCGGCGCCAATCACCTGTACATCTTCGATGCTTGCTGCTGTTACGCCCGTGTTAGCCAAGGGGTTTGGGCCATCCCAGACGATGAGACCCTGGGCTGTTGACGCCACAATCCCGTTCGGTTTCTCGAGGTCGCCATAGGAACCGGTGAGCACCGAGTAACTCAGCGGTGCACAGGGGTCAAAACCGCCTTCGGTGACGGTGAAGTAGAAGCGCGGTACGGCGTTGCTTCGCAGTGCCGTGACGCCTTCCGCGCCGAGGCCGTAGCGCTGGTGGTAAAACGCATTCTCCGTCTCACACGCCGCGGTAGAGTCTTTCGGTGTTTCGGGCACCGGCGTGGTGCATGCGGTCAACATCGCGACGTGCAGGAGCCAAGGAAACAACGATAAACGGGTCATGCTTCCCCACACTAGGGCACTCGGCAGCCTGAGGCGGGCCAGTGTGCAGGCATACCCGCGTTGAAGGCGCGCACGAGTAGCCGCACGCCGAGAAGATTTCTCAGCGAGCGGCTGGAGTCCAGCGCAGGTTAACACCGCGGGGCTCGACACTACGGGGAACGGGGCGGCTAGCCCGTGGGCGGTTCTCCTGAATCCGGCGGCGGGTCAGGGGGCGCCCCACTGTCATGCGGCCGCGAGCTAGCCATAGCTTCAGGCGAAGAGTCGGGAGGCGGATGCGCGGGGCTGGGAATCGGGATCGGCGGTCCGGCCCACGGCGGCAGGTAGTGCACGCGGCCGTCAATGCGATCGAGGCGTCCGCGGCCGGTGGGGCGCTCGGGGTCATCGTCATTGACCGCATTGTGATACGCACACAGCGGCACCATATTGGCCATATTGGTCGGCCCGCCGTCCTGGAAGCGGATGAGGTGGTGGATCTGGGACTCGTCAGCAGGCGCGTTACATCCCGGCCACGCGCACGTGGGATGCTCCGCGGACAAGGCAAGTCGCTGCTTCGGGCTGGCGAAGCGGCTCGCCATGTACAAGTTGACGGGGCCGGCGTGGGGATGGACGAGGGTGATGAGGCCGACGTCGGCAAGCGCCTCGCGCACAAAGTCCGCGCCGGTCATCGTGGCGCCGTTGGTGAGCTGCAGCTCAATCTCCTCGCCATCGCCGTCGACGATGCGGTCCAGCTCATCGAGGCGCACGATGACGTTGGACTGGAGCTTCTGGCCCGAACCGCCCCCGCCGCGGAAGACCGTATGCGCCGCGGTAAGCAAATCCTTATCGGTGGTTTTGAGCACGGCCAGCATCCTGGAGATGCTCAACGAGGAATCCGTAATGCTTAGCGTGTGGTTGCGACCCTCCCGGCGCGTCACCCGCACGCCCGGTTCCGGGTCCTTCGGCGGGCGCCATTCCTTGAGCTTTGCCTTCGCCACCATGGGGATTTTCTCCCGCGGGGTAGCGGCGAGCAGCTGGCGCAGCTCCCAGGCCTTGCGCGCCTTGAGGCGAGAACAATAGCGCTCAATATCGAGCAGCGTGAAGACGTCGTGCCGCGTGCGGCGCGCCTTGCGTTGCCGAGAGCGGAACATAGTGTCGCCGAAATACACCGCGTGCAGGTGCAGCAGCTTCTCCGCGAAGTCCGGCCGCGCGCCCATCTGCACCAGCTGCGCGCGCGAGACATCGGCGCACTGCTCGACCACGTCGAGTCCGCGCGCTAGTGCCTGAATGTAACCCCCCAGTTGCATAGCCCACAGCCTAAACCAGTTTGGCAAACCCCGCTACTTAAGAGAAGAAATCGCAGTACACACCTTGTGGCTTTCACTACCTCGTGCTGACGTCAGAACGCAGGGTGCCGAAGTGAATCATGCAGGCAAGTCTAGCCAGTGACCGTGAGCTCGCCGATGCCCTGGTCGATGCGGATATTCAGCAGCGCGCCGGGGTCATGGCGGTCGGTGCAGTTGCTTTCTCCCAAGCCGTTATCACAGGTCAGCGCGACGGGGATGTCCTTCGGGAGGATGACCTCGACGCTGCCGATGCCGATATCGATGGTGACATCATGCTTGGTCTTAAGCTCTTTAATCTGGCTCAAATCCACTGTTGAGGTGCCAATACCCAGGTCGTAGTAGTCCTCGAGCTCATCTTCATGGGTGGGCGCGATGTGTTGAGAACCGACGTTGAAGCGGGCGCTGAAACCGGATTCGTCGTCAGCCTCGGTGACGAAGGTGACTCCCAGGAAAGCAATCATCAAAGCGACGCCGACGGCACCTAGCGCAATTGCGCCCTCAGCCCACTGTGAACCGCGCTTCTTTGTCGGTTCCTCCCGCGGGCCCGGCTCCGGCAGGTCCCAAGCTTCGGGTACCACGCCGAGAGGATCCCACGACGGCGGGGCCGCGCGGCCTGGCGGGAAGGGGTGGCCGTCTGCCGGAGTATAAGACGTGAGGTCGACTGGCTCCTCGCGCACCGGCTGCTCAGTGGCTAACAGCCCGCCGGGCGGTAGCGGTTCGCGCTGATGAAGGGCGTACCATGCCAGCGCCAGCAGCCCGAAGGTCAGCACAGCGGGTGGAAGGCCTGCGAGGGATTGTCCGCTGAGGAGCAGCGGGCCGGAGCTAAAAGTAAGAAGGACACCGACGATGAGGATCCAGCCGAGCTCTTGCTCCTCCTTAACGCCGTCCTTGCCCAGGGCCGCATCGAGCGGGCAGTAGGGTGAGCCAAAGCGCGGCATGAGCGCCCACGCGGTGAGGTAGGCGGCGATGCCACCGCCGAAGGCGAGCGCGGCGACCACGAAGGCCACGCGCACGAGCGTGGGATCGACCTGGTAGCGCACCGCGATGCCTTCGCAGACACCCGCGATGTGAGCGTCGCCGCCCTGCTTTTTGGGAAGGCGGACGGGGCGGGTCGCCCACATCTGGTTGAGTGTGTTGTTCTTCGTCATACTTTTATGGTGCCGCGTGGGGCCTCGCGGCGGTATCGGTAATCGCCCTGATTTTTCGACCTCAGGGTTGTCCCCGATGTGCCCGAGGGGTGGAGCGTGGGACTATAGCTAGTATGACTTCGCCCTATGTGCCCGCAGAGAACGCGGCGCCCTATCCCGTGATGGCGCGCCCCCAGTCTGGCCGCGTGGTGGCCGGCGTGGCTGCGGGGCTTGCGCGGCATCTGCAGGTTCCGGTGCTCTCCGTACGCATCGCCTTGACTGCGTTGTCCCTGCTGGGTGGGGTAGGGGCGTTGGCCTATGCGGGGCTGTGGATATTCACGCCCGCGCTTGACGACGCCCCCTCCTCCCGCCGCAGCCCCCTCTCCCTCGGGTTGGTGGCCCTGGCGCTGGCGGGCAGTGCGGTGGGCGTGCTGGGGGTGTCGGGGGCGTCGCCAAGCGCGGCGGTGCCGTTGGCGGTGGTGGCCATCGGCGCGGTGTTGGCGTGGTTGGCCTACGACCGAGGGCTGAACACACCGGTGGGGTTGGTCGCCGTGGCAGCCGGTGCCGCCTTGGTGCTCGGTGGCGTCGTGGTGGCGGCGGTGACGTGGGAGAGCGGATCGGGCTCGGCGATTGTGGCCACGGCGCTGACGCTGGTGGGCTTTGGCGCGCTGGTGGTGCCGCTGGTGCTGAAGCTGTGGCGGTCGCTGTCGCAGGAACAGGCGGCGAAGGCGGTATCGGAAGAGCGCGCGGAGATTGCCGCCCGCTTGCACGACTCGGTGCTGCAGACGCTGGCGCTGATTCAGAAGCGGGCGGAGGAACCTCGTGAGGTGACTCGCTTGGCACGTGCCCAAGAACGCGAGCTGCGGGCCTGGCTTTTCGACGCCCCCTCCGCCGCCCCCACCACTTGCTTCGGCGCCCTCGAGGCGGCGTGTGGGGAGGTAGAGGACCTTTTCGACCTGCGGGTCTCTCCCGTGACGGTGGGCGAGGATGCGGAGCTGACGGAGTCTGCGAAGCTGCTTATTCAGGCAGCACGCGAGGCGATGGTCAACGCCGGGAAACACGCTGGGGTGAATGCGGTGGATGTGTATGCGGAGCTGCTGGCGGGCGAGCTGAGCATCTTTGTGCGCGACCGCGGGGTGGGTTTTGACGTAGAGGAGATTCCCGCTGATAGACACGGCATTCGTGACAGTATTCGCGCGCGCGTAGAGAGCGTCGGTGGGCGCGTGCGGATTTCCTCGACCCCGGGGGAAGGCACCGAGGTGGAGCTGGCGGTAGCGTTATGAGCATGGTGAAGGTCTTTCTGGTTGATGATCACTCCGTTTTCCGTGCGGGCGTGCGCGCCGAGTTGGCGGCGTCGGAGGAGATTGAGATCGTGGGCGACGCCGGGACCGTCGCCGAGGCGCTGGAGGGCATTGCACGCACTGCCCCGGACGTGGTGCTTCTCGACGTCCACATGCCCGACGGCGGCGGCCTTGCCGTCATTAACGCGACGGCCAACCAGCCCTCGGGGCCGGTGTATCTGGCGCTGAGTGTGTCGGATGCGGCGGAGGATGTGATTGCGCTGATTCGGGCGGGCGCGCGTGGCTATGTCACCAAAAATATTTCCGGCTCGGACCTGGCCCGAGCAATAGTGCAGGTCAACAGCGGGGACGCGTATTTCTCTCCGCGGCTGGCGGGCTTTGTCCTCGACGCTTTTGCTTCCGGTGCTCCTGCGCCAGAGCCTGAGGAGGGGCAGGATCCAGCAGTGGATGCGCTCACGCGGCGCGAGCTGGAGGTCTTGAGGCTGCTCGCTCGCGGCTATACGTACCGCGAAATTGGCAAGCAGCTGTTCATTTCGGTGAAGACGGTGGAAACGCACGCGTCCAACATTCTGCGCAAGACGCAGCAATCCAACCGCCACCAGCTCACCCGCTGGGCCGCTTCGCATGACCTAGATTAGAGAGGACGTCGGCCAGTTAGGGGGCGGCGGTGACAAGTTACCGATGGAGGCGGGAGCCGGCTAGATGTGCTGACCGGGGACGTTGGTGGTTGTAGTAGTGCAACCAGCCCTCGAGCTCGCCGCAGGCGTTGAGCCACTCGACCACCCTCACCCGGACAGCGGTGGCGGTGATCGCGGTTTCGTCGTCATGGATCTCGGGGTAGGCGACGCGGGAATGGTCGTTAAAGATGGTGTGGACATAGGCCTTGCCCATCAACGGATCCCGGTATTTGTCTCTGGGCCTGTCGGGGTGTGGCGGCGCTGTTCTTCTCGCCCTGCCGTCAGCCGACATAGCGCCAGTCTCCGCCGTCAGGGATGTTGCGGAGCTTCTTCACATCGACGTGCAGCATCGCGCCAGGATGGTCATGCTCGTAGCGGCGAACCGGCTCTCCTGACGTTCGGTCAACGTGGGACAGCCGGTTCATATGCGCGTCAGTCAGGCTCCGATGAACCGTTGACGGTGCAACGCCGAGCCGGCATGCGAGTCGCACTGGGCCCTCGCGAAGGCAAAGCCGTAGCTGGATGCAACGCTTGGCCGTCTTCGCAGCGGTCTTATTCGGAGAGTGGTGCGGCCGCGAGGAGTGGTTATGCATGGACTGACCCGTGCATGAGCGGTCGGCTCAGCGCTTAACCATGGGCCAGGAGACCTGAAACCGTGTGGCGACCTTGCTGACCGGACAACCGTCCTCGACGACTAGGTGCGCCACGATCAGCCGGTGGCGGGGCGTCAGCGCGGCGTTCGGATGGGCTACCCAAGGCGGTGGTCCATACGCGTGCGTGCCAACTGAAGGAGCACAGCGCCGGCGGCGACCGCGGCTGCTGCGAGGCAGAGGGCGCCAGCCGACCAGTCCTGCCCGACCAGAACGGACCCGCAGACTGCCCCGAGGGCTGAGCCGAGGTAGTTAGCCGATGCATTGGCGGCCACAGCCGTGGCTCCGTCCTCCGGGTTGGAGGCAATTAGAATGTGCTGCTGCGGTGTCAGTGAAGCCCAGCCACACACCCCCCAGATGAGCAAGCTGACCAGCAACACGGCAGGCATCTCGCTGGCGGTCATGCCAGCCAGCGCACACGCCAAACCGACCAGCAGGATGAGGCTGAGCCTCAGCGGGTGGCCGCGGTCCACGACTCGCCCGATACCCAACGCCCCGATCGCCCCACCGATGCCCCACACCCAGATCGCCAACGTCTGATGAGAGGACAGACTCGACTGGCCGAGCACGAGCGCGAGGTAGGTGTACAGACCCAGCGACGCGACACCGGTCAACAACGTGACGGTGACCGTGACGAGATTGTCGGTACGCGTGATAGCCCTAAGGCGTTGCCGCAGACTGGACGCTGGCACCTCCGGCAGATTCCTGTCTCGACACACGATGCCTACCATGGCCAAGGCTCCCGTGATGACGATGAGGGTGATTGCCGATCTCCAGCCCCACCGCTCGGACAGCATGAGCCCGACTGGCACACCGAACACGGTGCCTCCAGCTAGCCCAGCCAGGACGAGCGACAAAGCCCGGCCACGCTGCTCCGCACCGACCAGAGCAGCAGCGACAGCCGAGGACAGCGGGGAGTACACCCCGGCCGCGGCCCCAGCGACCACCCGAGCCACGAGGAATACCCACACCGTGGGCGACAGTGCCGTGGCGATGTTTGCCACCGTGAAGATCGTCAAGGCGATCGCGAGACTCCGCGAGGGATGGCGCCCTGCACTCCCCGCCAAGACTGGGCCAACGAGCGCATAGGCGCCCGTGAAGGCAGCCACACCCAATCCGACGGTCGCTTCCCGGGATGCCAGAGACGTAGAGATCGCTGGCAGAAGGCCAGCGATCACGTAGGCGTCGAGCCCCAAAGCGACACTGCCCATAATGAAGGGCCACAGACGCCGGATCACGAGTGCTCCTGTGGTGCGGCATTCGCAATCACAGCGCCCAGGACCCCCGGAAATAGGGACTCAAGGTCATCGTGGCGCAACCGAATCAGACACGCTCGGCCTTCGCCTCGGGTCCACGTCACGCCTGCTTCGCGCAGCATTCGGGTGTGGTACGTGAGCGTTGAGCGAGGCAGGTCTTCCGCCAGTTCCAGGCTGTCATGCTCCTCGCCGTCAGCCAGCCGACGGACCATCTCCAGCCGCGTCGGATCGCTCAACGCTGCCAAAACCCGGGGCAAGCTTATGTCGGCGGCAGGGGGGTGCTCATATGTGCGGGGTGTCATCGAACCTCCAATAGTCGTGCAGTAATACCTGCACTATAATCGTGCAGGAATAACTGCACAACACATAGAGGTCTCCCTAGGTCAATCAACGTCCTCGGTTAGTACGGCTAGATAGAGACTGGTTTCGGCGGCAGGGCGAGTCTAAGCCGGGGGCGCATAAGCGAGCTTGCGAGAGCCGTCCACGTGCGGGAAAAGCACGAACGCGGCCCCGCCGACAAGGACTCCCACGAGCACGCTGCCCCACACCGGCAAGGCGATGAGCGGGGCGACCATGATGGCTAACCACAGCACCATGAGTGGTAGAAGCTGCGCTATGGAAGGCACCATGGTGACGTTGTGGTCCTCGGCGAACTCGCGCATGCGCACGCGGTAGGGGTGCAGAATCGTCAGCGCGCAGGCAGCGAGGATGAAGACCAAGCTCAGCCCCAGCGCGAGGCCGAAGTGGATGCGGCTTGTACCGACCGCCACGGCGGCACCGGCCAGCAGCGAGGCGCCGAGGCGTACCCACAGCGGAGTGGGGATGGGGGTGGTGTGCGCGTGGAGGGGGTTCATGCCGCCTAACGCTACCAGCGCAATTGCGCGTGTCCGGTGGGAGGTTCATAATGGAGCCATGAATCAAACAGGTGTTCGCTTAGCGGGTGGGTCACGGGCTGACCAGGTTGCGGCTTTGCGCGCCCAGATTCAGCGCCTAGAAACGCCAGACGTGGCGGCGGATGTCCAGCCGGACGTGGACATTCTCAATGTCCCTGAAGGTCTATCTGAGCTGCTCCCAGGGGGTGGGCTTCCTCGAAAGCAGGCTACGGCATGCGCGGAATGCGCGGCCCTAGTGGTGGATCTCGTAAGTCATGTTAGTGCGGCGGGCGGACATGTCGGCGTCGTCGGCTGGCCAGACCTTTCACTCGCACAGGTGGCCGAGGAAGGGGATGCCTCCCGGGTCATCGTTGTGCCCGATCCGGGGGCGGAGCCGTGGGCGGTGACCGGTGTGTTGTGTGAGGGGTTGGACCTCGTCGTGCACAAAGGTCTCGGCGAGCTGAGCCCCACGCGGGCACGCCCAGTGCTGGCCAAGGTGCGCGGCGGGCAGGCGGCGCTGCTGACCGTCGGGGTGCGGCTGCCGGGCACGGCCACGGAGATTGGTGCGGACGTCGTGGCGGTGCGCGGCGTGGGCCGCGGCGTGGGGCGTATTAGGGGAGTGGACATTGAGGTGCGGGTGGCGTCGAAAAGCACGCGCCCGCGTCGTGGGATCCTCACCTGCGGCGAACGCGCTGAGCGGCCACGCTTGGAGGTGGTATGAGAGTCGCGGCCCTGTGGTTCCCGGATTGGCCCATCCAGGCGCTGCAGGACGCCGACAGGGCAGCGTGTGTGATTGCCTCCCAGTACCACGTGGCGGTGTGTAACGCGGCGGCGCGCCGGGCCGGGGTGCGCCGCGGCATGCGCGTGCGCCAGGCCCAGGCGGTGCTGCCGGATGTGCGCGTGGAGGAGGCTAACCCGGACCGCGATGGCGCAGTCTTCGCAGGGATTGCCGCGGGGCTTGATGCGGTGGCGTCCTCGGTGGAGGTCCTGCGCCCCGGCCTGGTTATTGTGGATGCGTGCGCGGCGGGGCGTTTCCACGGAAGCGAAGATAGGGCAGTGGAGATGCTTGTCGACGCCTCCTCCAGAGCCCACCTCGACGTCACCGTCGGCGTCGCCGACGAGATTGCCACCGCGCTCATTGCCGCGCGCCACGAGAACCTCGGTGCGGTGGTGCCGGAAGGTGGGTCGCGGGAGTTTCTGGCGGAGCAACCGGTGGGGTTGCTGGCTGCGGAAGTCTCGCTCGGCTGCCCGCCCGAGGTGGTCCATACTCTTCATCGTCTCGGCGTGCGCACGTTGGGTGATCTGGCGCGCCTGCCACTGCGGCAGGTCACCACGCGTTTCGGTGAGGCGGGGCGGCGCTGCCACGCGGTGGCCTCCGCCGCGCCGGATAGGCGAGTAGCTCCGGAGCTTCAGCGGCCTGACCTCGGCGTGGAGCAGGCCTTCGAGGAACCGCTTGAGCGCGTGGATGCCGCGGCCTTCGCCGCGCGCCAGCTGGCGGCGCGACTGCACGCGGCATTGGATGATGCGGGGCTTATCTGTGTGCGTCTGCGGGTCATCGCCGAATTCGAGGGCGGCACGCGCCTGGAGCGTATCTGGCGCACCCAGGAAGCGCTGAGTGAAGCCGCCACGGCAGACCGCGTGCGCTGGCAGCTCGATGGGTGGTTGAGTAGTGCGCGGGCGGGCGAGGGTGGGGGTGTGGAGAAGCTGGTGCTGGAGCCGGTGGAAGTCGCCCCGCCCGGGGATGGCGTGCTGTGGGGCGCGGGTGAATCGACTGAGCAGGCAAAGCGGGTCATTGCGCGGGTGCAGTCCCAGCTGGGGGTGGACCGTGTGCTGCAGCCGCGGCCGGCGGCCGGGCGCGGGGTGGCCGAGCGCATCGAGCTGGTGCCCTACGGCGAGCAGCGTGACCCTGCCCCGGAGGGAACGTGGCCAGGGCGCATCCCCGCACCGCTGCCGGCGAGCCTGGCGCACCCAGCCGCGCGCATTCGGCTTATCGACGCCTCCGCGCGCGACATCATCGTCACCGCCGAGGCCCTCCTCTCCGGCGAGCCCGCGGGCCTGGGCTGGGGACGAAACCGCTACCGCGTCACCGGGTGGGCCGGGCCTTGGCCAGTGGACACCGGGTGGTGGGACCCCAACGAGGCGCAGCGCTGCGCGCGCCTGCAAGTGGTCGGTGACAACGAGAACGGCCAGCGCGCCTGGCTTCTTGTGTGGGCAGGCGGGCGCTGGTCCGTGGAGGCGACGTATACCTAATTCTGGATATCGATAACCAGACGTGTTGGCGCCTTGAGCACCTGGACGGAGTAGGGGTGGCGCCCGTCGAGCCCGACGACGAACTGCGAACGCGCCTCAAAGGTGCCGCCGCTGACAACTTGGGTGACCATGCCGCCAGCGCCCTTGACGGTGCCGATGTTCGGGTCTTCCATGTCGAGCTGGAATGGGTACGCGGTGCCGTCGATGCTGACGTCGAGAGCCGTTGAGCCCTCATACGAGATGGGGTTGCCAGATCCCTGCTGGGCGGGGGAGTCGGTGTAATCGATGTGCCAGCCCGGTGAGCCATTGCCGACGAATTCGAAGACGACGCGCTCAAAGTTATCGTGCTTGCCCACGCGCACATCCGTCACGACCAGCTCGGAGGGTGCCGGCGGGCGGAGGGTTTTCATCTCCAAGTTGGCATCGCCCAGTGGGGTTAGTCCGGCTGGGGCCGTGGCGTTCTGGGCTGGAGCGGCGGTGACGGTGGCGGTTGAGGTGGAGGCTCCAGACAAGGAGGCGTCGAGCGTGGCGGTGGGGGCGGAGGCGTCGTCAGAGGACGCGGAGCAGCCCTGCAGCACGAGCGCACTCGATACAGCGAGTGCTGCCACGGAGGCAGCTGCGCGCGAGAGAGTGTGTTTCGGCATACCCCCGAGCGTAGCTGCCGGTAGAGAAATTCCTAGCACCGAAGTGAACATCGTAACCACATTGTTGTGAAAGAAGTGATGACAGTTAAACTGGCGCCATGACCTTCTGCTCTGACATCCAGGTCGAACCCCTGGCTGGTACCGCTAAGCAAGAATCCGTCTATGTTCTCTTCGAGTGGCCCGCGGCCTGGTCCCGCGATGTGCTTGACGGCCACACGTTCGGCCCCGGCTTGACCGAAAAGCTCAAGGCCAAGCTTAAGGGCGTGGCCGGCCTGCAGCTCATCCGCCGCCCTGGACGCGCCGGGCGGGAGCGCGGAACGGGTCATTTCCGCTGCTTCGTGGTCTGGGCTCGCGAGGGTCTGGTGCAGGATTACATCCTCAACGGCCCGGAGGAAATCCTCGACCTCGACTTGGAGCACCCGCGCGGCACGTGCCTGCCGCTGGTACTGGTGTGCACGCACGCTAAACGCGATGCCTGCTGCGCGGTGAAGGGCCGCCCGCTGGCAGCCTCGCTGGCCTGTGAATACGAGGAGACGGTGTGGGAGACCTCCCACACCAAGGGCCACCGCTTCGCACCCTCGGTGCTGCTCATGCCGTGGGGCTATTCCTTCGGCCGCCTCAACGTGGAGGCCGGCCGCGAGCTCGTGGGCAAGGCCCTGCGCGGCGAGTATTTCTACCCGGCCAACCGCGGCTCGGGCCTGCACACGCCGAAGGGTCAGGTGGCGGAACTCGCCGTGGCGCGTGAGCTTCTCGACGCCTCCGAAACCCTCCACTACGGCGACCTCCATGTCGACGCAGCAGCTGAGGCTGCTGCGGGGGATTGCATCACCGTGCGGCATGCTGATGGCCGCGCGTGGGTTGTGGAGCTGGAAGAAAAAGAGGCCTCCGGCGTCGTCTCCTCCTGTGGAGACGAGCCGAAGACCTCTCGCTTTTATGTCGCGTGTCGCGTCGAAAGACGCGACACGTAGGTAGGACGCGGCGCGTAACTGGCGCGCGGCTAGCGGCGCATAATCTTCGCTGACAGCCAGTTGCCGAAGAACTGAGCTGCCTGCACGAGCACGATGATGATGAGGGTAGCCACCACGGTGACTTCCCACTCGAAGGCGCGGTAACCGTAAACGATGGCGAAGTCACCCAAGCCGCCGCCGCCGACGTAACCGGCCATGGCGGACATATCGACGATGCCGATGAACAGGAAGGTGTAGCCCAACACCAGCGGTCCGAGAGCCTCGGGCACGATGACTGTGGTGATGATCTTCCACGGTGAGGCGCCCATGGCGCGGGCCGCCTCAATGACGCCCGGATCCAGCGCCACGAGGTTTTGCTCCACGATGCGCGCCACCGCAAAGGTTGCCGCGATAACCATGACGAACGTTGCTGGTCCGCGGCCAATGGAACTGCCCAACGCTGCCACCGTGAGGGGCTGGACGAAGGCCAGCAAGATAATGAACGGAATCGGGCGGATGAAGTTCACCAGGATATTGATGATGAAGTAAATAACCTTGTTCTGCAGGATGCCGCCTGGGCGGGTGGTGTAGAGCAAGATACCCAGAACGAGGCCGATGAGGCCGGCGAGCACCATGGTGGTGGCGACCATGATGAGGGTGTCTTTGATGGCGTCGACAAGCGTGCCACTTAGACGGTCCCAGTTGGCCTCCGCGAGGTAAGTGACGGTCATCGTTGAATCTCCTCAATCTCGGTGGTGCGTTGCATGTGGGCGTAGAATTCTTCGATGGCCTCTGCCGGGCCGTTGAGGCGCACGGTGAGCTTGCCGAAGGAATGCTTCTGCAGGGTCGTAATACCGCCGTGGACGACGGCGATGGATACGCCCTTGTCGCTGAGCTTGCCGGCAGCGTCGAAGAAGCCGGACTTCTCGGTCAGGTTGATGGTGAACAGTCGGCCCTCGTGGGCGAGGAGGTCATCGGCCTCGACGATGTCCGGAGTGTTGCGCAGCGACGTCGCCACGAACTTCTCGGCCACGCTCGTCTTCGGGTGAGAGAAGACCTCGTAGACGCTGCCGTCCTCAATGACGCGGCCATTTTCCATCACGGCGACCTTGTCGGCGATGGAACGCACGACGTCCATCTCGTGGGTAATGACCACGATGGTGATGCCGAGGTCGCGGTTGACCTTGCGCAGCAAGTCGAGAACCTCGTGTGTGGTAGTGGGGTCGAGGGCGGAGGTGGCTTCGTCCGCAAGCAACAGCGAAGGCTGCGTCGCCAATGCGCGGGCAATGCCAACACGCTGCTTCTGGCCACCGGAGAGCTGCTCCGGGTAGTTATCGCCCTTGTCGGACAAGCCGACGAAGTCGAGCAGCTCCTGGACGCGCTTTTTACGCTCCTGCTTGTCGACGCCCTGCAGCTTCAACGGGTATTCAATATTGCCCGCCGCGGTGCGTGAGGACATGAGGTTGAACTGCTGAAAGATCATGCCGATGTTGCGGCGGATGCCGCGCAGTTGCTTTTCGGGCATACCGACGACATTGGTGCCGTCGAGAAGCAGCTCTCCCGACGTTGGGGTATCGAGGCCGTTGATCATGCGCACCAGCGTGGACTTACCTGCGCCGGAGAAGCCGATGATACCGACAATTTCGCCGGACTCGACGGTCAGGGAGACATTGTCGAGTGCTTTAGTAGTGGTCTTTTTGTTCTTAAAGACCTTGGTGATGTTGTGGAACTCAATCCGGGTGCCGCGGTGGGCGCCAGAGTAGTCAGTCACGTGGGTGTCCTTGTGGGGTTATGTGAATCGTGTGTAACGGCCAAATCCCCCGGCCACGCACTTCAGCGTGAACGCGGGGGGACATGTGGAGTAGCGGGGAGCTTAGGCTTCTTCTTCGAGGCGGTCCAGAATCTCCTGGAGCTCCTCCTGCGGGCGGTCCACAGCCACGGCGGTCTCACCGGAGGACTTCAGGACAGCTTCGGTGACCTTCGGATCCTTCCACAGCTTGGCCAGCTCGTGGAGGGTCTCGTTGTCTGCGTCCTCTGCACGTACGGCCCATACGTTGATGTACGGCTCGGCCTCGGTGGAGTTCGGGTCATCCTGCGCAACAGCGGACTTCGGGTCAATGCCGGCGCGCTCCAGGAAGGAGTTATTGATGACGGCCGGCTTGCCCTCGCCGTACGCGGCCGGAGTCTGGGCGGCGTCGACCGGGGTGACGGTGACCTTGGACTTCTTCTCGTCGATGTCGAGCGGAGTCGGGATCAGCGGGCTGTCCTCCTTGAGGGTAACCAGTCCCTCCTGAGCCAGCAGGCCGATAGCGCGGCCCTGGTTGGTGGAGTCATTCGGGATGGCAACTTCCTGGCCCTCGGCGTCAGAGAGATCCTCGTGGTCCTTCCAGTAGATGGCCAGCGGGTAAATCTCGGTGGATGCCAGCGGAACGAGGTCGGTGCCGTTGCCCTGGTTGTACTTAGCGAGGAACTGCAGGTGCTGGAACTTGTTAGCGGTCAGCTGACCCTGATCCAGAGCCTGGTTCGGGGTGTTGTAGTCCGCGAAGTTCTCCAGCTTTACGTCGTAGCCGGCCTCCTTGGCCAGGTCCTGGAAGACAGCCCACTCTTCCATGTTGGCATCGGTGGTGCCGATGGTGATGGTGGAGTCCTTGGTGATGGCCTCGCCGGAGTCCTTGGACTCAGCGGAGTCCGAGGAGTCGGAGGAGCAGGCAACCAGGCCGGTGGCGGCGATGACGGCTGCGGAGGTGGCAGCGAGTGCGCGACGGATGCTCATGATGGGTCTAGTGTCCCTTCTTCATTGTTTGTGCGGCATGCAGGGATGCCGCAGGTGATTACACTGCTCGAAAACTAGCAATGATTGAACCGCTTTGTCTATTTCGGTGATTGTTCAACGAAAACCTTGACGCGAACTATTGTTCTAATTTAGGGTGTGGGGCTATGAGGTTCAACGGGGGTGCAGCGCTGCCGTGGTCCCGCGTGGAGCGGATTCTGTCCGGCCGCCCGGGGCCCATTCCGGTGTCGGTGGACCATCTGCCGCAGCCCACGGATGAGCCGAGGGTGGGGCACTCTACTGTGCCCTTCGCGGAGTTGCATGCGGTGAGCTCCTATAGCTTCCTGCGGGGCGCGTCCGAGCCGGAAGAGCTTGTAGCGCGCGCCGTCGAGCTGGGTTTGCAGGGAATGGCGCTGGTAGATAGGGATGGCTTCTATGGGCTTATGAAGTTTGCGGAGGCTGCCGCCAAGGTTGGCTTGCCCGCAGTTTTCGGCGCGGAGCTGAGTCTTGAACCGGCTCCGCTGACCGTCCTAGCGCGCACCCCGGAGGGCTATCGCCGTTTGTCGCGGCTTATCTCCCGCGCGCGCATGGAGGCGGGGGAGAAGGGCGCGGTGTCCTATCCGCCGTTGGCGGAGGTTGCCGCGGAACTTCAGGATGACTGTCTCTTCCTTGTGGGGTGGGAATGGGCGGAGAATTTCGATCTTTTGATCGAAAGAATTAAAATAGACAGCATGGTTTTGGAGTACTCCTGTACCCAAACTCCGGAGGACGCCGACCACCACGCGGCGCTGGATAATCTCCCCGTTCCGCGAGCTATCGTCACGGCCCGCCCGGCTGCGGCTACGCGGGACCGTGCCAGGCTGGCCGGAGCCAAACACGCCTTGTCCCGGCGCCTCGCGCTTGCCGACGCCTCCCCCAACTCCCACCCCATGGGTGCTCCCTGGCTGCGCTCTGGGGAGCAGATGGCGCAATTGCTTCCAGACGGGCCAGAACTCATCGCGGAAACCATACGGGTCCTCGAAGAGTGCAGCTTCACGTGGGAGGCTTTGGCGCCCAACCTGCCGGATTTCGACGTGCCGGAGGGGCACAGCGAGATGTCGTGGCTCGAGCATCTCACCTTCGAGCGCGCGGCGGCGCGCTATGCCTCGCGTCCCGAGGAAATTCGGCGCAGGGCCTGGGAGCAGATGAGGTACGAGCTGGGCGTTATCAAGCAGCTTGGTTTTCCGGGTTACTTCCTTATTGTGTGTGACTTCGTGGATTTTTGCCGGCGGGAGAACATCCTGTGCCAGGGGCGCGGCTCGGCGGCGAATTCGGCGGTGTGTTTCGCGCTGGGGATTACGAACGCGGAGCCGATCTCCGCCGGCCTGCTTTTTGAGCGCTTCTTGTCCCCGGACCGTGATGGCCCGCCGGATATTGATATCGATATTGAATCCGGGCGGCGCGAGGAGGTTATCCAGTACGTCTACGCCAAGCATGGCCGCGAGCGTGCCGCGCAGGTGGCCAACGTGATCACCTACCGTCGCAAAGGCGCGCTGCGGGATGCTGCCCGTGCGTTGGGCTATCCGCAAGGCTCGGCCGATGCGTGGTCGAAGGGGATTGCGCCCGCGCCTGGCGACGTCGAATCCTTAGCCGAGCAGTTCCTCGGCCAGCCGCGCCACCTGGGTATTCACTCTGGTGGCATGGTGCTGTGTGACCGGCCGATTGCGGATGTCGTGCCCGTGGAATGGGCGCGCATGGAGAACCGTTCGGTGCTGCAGTGGGATAAGGACGATTGTGCTGCAGCTGGCCTGGTGAAGTTCGACATGCTGGGCTTGGGCATGCTCGAGGCCCTGCATCACATGATGGATTTGGTGGAAGAGACCACGGGCCGGAAGGTCAACCTGTGGGAGCTGGACCTGGCGGATCCGGAAGTCTACGACATGCTCTGCCGCGCGGATGCGGTGGGCGTGTTCCAGGTGGAATCGCGCGCGCAGCTGAGTACGCTGCCCAGGCTGAAGCCGCGAGTCTTCTTCGACCTCGTCGTGGAAGTCGCGCTCATCCGGCCGGGCCCCATTCAAGGTGGGTCGGTGCACCCGTACCTGCGCCGCCGCGATGGTAAAGAGCCGGTGGAGTATGACCACCCGGTGCTGGAGAAGTCCTTAGGCAAGACGCTGGGCATTCCGCTCTTTCAGGAGCAGCTCATGCAGATTGCGGTCGATGCGGCTGGGTTCAGCGGCGCGGAGGCTGATGACCTGCGCCGTGCGATGGGGTCGAAGCGCTCCCCGGAGAGGATGGCCGCGCTCAAGCAGCGCTTCTACGACGGCCTCAAGGAAACCAACGGGATTACCGGGGAAATCGCGGACAAGCTGTGGGCCAAGATCGTGGCTTTTGCCGCCTATGGTTTCCCGGAGTCTCACTCGCAGTCCTTTGCCTCCTTGGTGTACTTTTCGGCGTGGTTTAAACGCTACTACCCGGCGCAGTTTTGTGTGGGCCTGTTGCGTGCGCAGCCGATGGGTTTCTACTCGCCGCAGTCTCTTATCCAGGATGCCCGCCGCCACGGCGTGAAGGTGCTACCGGCCACCGTCAATGATTCAGGCCGTGAGGCCCGCGCCGTGGTGGGGGAGGATGGCCAGGTGCGTATTCGTTTGGGGCTCAACCTCATCAAGGGGTTGGGCGATAAGGCCGCCGATCGCATTGAGGCGGCCGCGCCGTTTGCTAGCGTCCCGGATCTCTCCCGCCGCGCCGACCTCACCGTCGATCACGTGGAGGCCCTCGCGGTGGCGGGGGCCCTGGATGTCTTTGGGGTGGAGCGGCGTCAAGCGCTGTGGCAAGCGGGGGTTGCCGCGACGGAGCGAGAGGGGATGCTGCCGGGGCTGTCGGCCATCGCGGCGCCCGCGCTTCCCGGGATGAGTGCGTTTGAGCTCATGGCGGCGGATGTGGCGAGCACCGGCGTGACCCACAACCAGCAGCCGATGGAGCAGGCGCGCGGGGCGCTGCGAGACCGCGGGATACTGTGTGCCGCGGACTTGCCAGGCGTGGAGGACGGCACTCGCGTGCGCATTGCCGGGGTGGTCACGCACCGCCAGCGCCCGCAGACTGCAGGCGGTGTGGTGTTCTTTGGATTGGAGGATGAGACCGGGTTGATGAACGTCATGGTCACGCCCGGTTTGTGGGCCCGGGACAAGGTCACCGCCCGTACCGCGCCCGCGCTCATCGTGCGTGGCATCGTGCAGAATGCCTCTGGCGCGGTCACCATTGCCGCGGACCAGCTGGAGCCGCTGGCCTTTGGTGAGGCACTCTCGCGCGGCTCGCGGGACTTCCGCTAAGTGGTCTACTCCTTTGAGATGAGCTCGTCGCGGTTCATCTTTCCGGCGAGGGAGCGCGCCACCGAGAAGGGCAGCCACACCAGCAAGAGCAGGATGAGCTTGAAGTAGAGCAGGGATACGAACACGCCATCCATGATGGGCATGGTCCTTGCTCCCCAGCTAATGATGCCCGTGAGCAGCAGCAGAATGACAAGTGCGGCGAGGGAGTACTTGAGGCCGTCGTCGCGCGCTTCGACGTGCTGCTGCATCTGGTACTCATCGAGCTCCGCTGTGGGCAGGTCTGCCGAGTTGATAGTTGTGCGCAGGCGCGCGGTCATCAGTGCGCACAGCAGCGTTCCGAGGGCGGCCACCATCAGTGAGGTGAACAGGTCCCAGAACTGCAGGGGGAGGGAAAGGATGATGAGGCCGGCGGATAAGTCGGCCAGGGTGATGTAGCGCTTGCGGGTCTTTACGGAATCGGGAATAGAGGCGGACATGTGTGGTTTATCCTTTGCGATAGATTTCGGAGGACATAGGGGTGAATTCGGTCCGGGAGAACACGGCTTCCACAGGCAGGTTGAAGACTTCGCAGATGTTGAAAGCGAGATCCAAACTGGGGGAGTGGTCGCCGCGTTCGAGCGCGCCGATGGTTTGGGGGTTGACCCCAATCATCTCGGCAAGCTGCGCACGCGTCATGTCCCGTTCAACGCGGAGCACGCGCACCCGGTTAAATAATGGGCGTGTGGGCTTTTTCTTTGGGGACATGCATCACAGTGTTGTATAAACCCAACGACTTGTCAAGGGTCCGTGTTAAAATGGTGGCATGAATCCGGTATCGCCTAAGCTCACCAAGGCCCGCTACATCACGAATTTGAGCTGGGATATTATCCTCGCCGCCCTCGCAGCAGCCGCTGCATATTTCTTCTGGGACTGGCTCTACTGGGTGGCCGGCGCACTCGTTGTGTGGGCGCTGTATGAGCTCTGGCTCATTCCCGCGCAGGTGAAAAACCTAGGTTGGCAGGAGACCGCAGACGAACTCTTAGTCACCCGCGGCAAAATCTGGCACACCTTCACCGTCGTTCCCTATGGCCGTATCCAGTTCGTCGACGTCACCGCCGGCCCCGTGGAACGGGCGATGGGACTGAAAAAGGTGAAGCTGCATACGGCGTCGCCAAGCAGCGATGCCACCATCCCCGGCCTACCCGCAGTTGACGCCGACGCATTGCGCGAACGCCTCGCCATCAAGGCACGTGAGAGGATGAGCGGACTGTGAAGGATCGCGCGCTTGTCGACGTCGACGGCTACACCCGCGTCCATCGCCTCACCCCGCTGCTGCGCTTTTGGTCGCTGATTCTAGCCCTGGTGGCCGTCTTTGTTCTCAATATCAACGCCTCGATGCTCTCCGACGTTCTGTCCTACCTGCAAGGTGGTCACCTAGGCGAGGTTGGACGCGGAACGCTGCTCGGTATCGGTGGCTTCGTGCTATTGTGCGCGGTCATCTGGCTGGTGTCCAGCATCTGGTGGCGCAAGTTGGGCTACAAGCTCACCGAGGATGAAATTGCACTACGGCATGGTGTTATTTCCACGTCATTCCGCTCCGCGCGCTATGAGCGCATTCAGGCTGTGGATGTGGTGGAATCCGTCATTGCACGCTTGCTGGGATTGGCTACGGTGCGCGTGGAGACCGCTGGCGGTAGGTCATCCGTCATCAAGATCGAGTACCTGTCCAAGGCGAAGGCGGAAGAGCTGCGTGAAGAATTGCTGCGCCGCACGCACGGAGGGGGCTCGGCAACTGCACCGAGCGTGGAGGTAGAGGAAGAACCCGCCGCGGATGCCTTGATTCCGGAGATTCCTATCCTGCGCACGCTTCTTGCGGAGCTGTTTCGTCTTCCCACGCTCGTGACCGCGATCTTCATCGGTGGGTTGCTCTTCATTCCTGGCATGTGGACGGCGCTTCTGCCGGTCATCGTGGGCTACCTAGGCCGCGTGTGGAGCCTGGTGGATTCCTCGTGGACGTTCACCGCGCTTCACGACGCCCCCTCTAACTCCCTCAACATCTCCTATGGCTTAGCGGATCGTCGCCGTCAGACCATCCGCATCAATCGCATCCACGGTGTTCGGGTCAGCCAGCCTTTGTTGTGGCGAATGTTTGGCTGGTACGAGGTGCACGTGTCGGTCGCAGGCTATGGCGCGAAGAGCAGCGGCAAACAGTCAGGTTCTACGCGCATCCTGCCGGTAGGTACCCGCGAGCAGGCACTGGAGCTGCTGGCGCTCGTTTCTGATTTGGACCGCACACAGATTGAGGACTACGCCCGACCCGAAGGACACACGCAGCCCACGTACACCTCGCCGCGGCGCGCGACGTGGGTCAGCCCCGTTGACCGCGCGCAGCAGTCGGTGACGTTGGTGGATGAACCCCAGCCGGTCGCCATCGTCCACCGCGGACGCATCAACCGCCGCGTCATGGTGATTGGCACCCCGCATATCCAGGAGCTCACGCTGAAAGTGGGGCCGTTGAGCCACCTCGCCGGCGTGCGCACCGTGCGCTTTGACCTCGTCGCGGGCCCAGTCAGGATGGCGGGTCAGGACCTCACACCTGCCGACGCTTCCGAGCTTCTCACACGCCTGCGCACCCGCCGCTTGCCGGCTCTGGAGGGGCCGATTAGCGGTCCGCAGGGCGGCGAAGCTTAAGCAGCACCGGCCCGCGGGTGCTGCTGGGGCCCGCGCAGGCAGAGGCCGCGGAACAGGACCCGCACCCGCCCGCGGGGCACGAGCCCAGCGGCTCCATGTCGAGCACACCGGAAGCGGTGAGATGGTCAAGGATGAGATCCACCGTGCCGGGCTCCAGCCCCGTCTTCGCGGCGATGGCGGCACGCGAGCGCACGCCAGATTCGATAGCTCCTTGCACGGCCTGAATGGGGGAGGCGGGCATTAGATAAACACCTTCACTGCACAAACACCTTCAGAATCTGGAAGGCCGCTACGGCCAGTACCCACGCGGTGACTAGCTGCATGCCGAACCCGAAGAGCGTCCACCGCCAGCCAATCTCACGACGCTGCGCCGCAATCGTGGCCACGCACGGCGTGTAGGCCAGTAGGAAGAGCATGTACGCCCACACCGCTGCCAGGGTATGGCCGCCGGACGCCTGCTCGAAATCTTGACGCACGTGGTCACTGAGCGCGCTGTGGGATTGCTCTTCGGCGGAAGCATCGGTGACATCGTCGACGGCGTAAGTCTGTGCCCATGTCGAAATCAGTGCCTCCTTGGCCACGAAACCGGTGACCAGCGGGCCGGCCAGGGACCAGGAATCGAAGCCTGCCGGAGCAAAGGCCGGAGCGATGGCGTGGGCAACTGCGCCGTAAGCAGAATCCTCCGGGGCCGGGGGCTCGCCCAAGGTGGTGTCGTGTACGGCCGCGCCGACGGGGATGGCCATGAGTAGCCACACCACGACCACCGTGCTCACGATGATGCCGCCGGCAGTGTTCAAGAACCCCTTCAAGCGCGTCCACATGACGCTCAGCGCCAACCGCGCGGTGGGCAGCTGATATGTCGGCAAGTCAATGACCAGCGCTTCCTCCGGAACCGCGCGCCACAGAGTCTTGCGCAGCGCCAAGCCCACGAGTACGAGTAGCGCAATCGAGATGACGTACATAAGAAACACCACGCTGCCGGCATGGTCGGGGAAGAACGTGGCCGAGAGCATCACGAACACCACCAAGCGTGCCGAGCATGACGTAAACGGGATGAGCAGCGCAGTCATGATGCGGTGGCGCGGGCTGCCCAGCACGCGCGTGGCCGAAATCGCCGGCACATTACAGCCAAAGCCCACGACGATCGGGATAAAGGCCTTGCCCGGCAGGCCAATGGCCCGCATCAGGCGATCCGTCACCACCGCCGCGCGTGCCATGTAGCCGGAATCTTCCAGCACCGCCAGGCACAAGAACATCAGCGCCATGAGCGGGGCAAAGGTGAGGACCATGCCGACGCCGCCAATGAGGCCGTCGACAAGCAGGCCCGTAATGAGCGGGTGACCCAGGCCGATGGCCTCAAGCCCCGCCCAGGCCCAATCGCTCAGCGGCCCAGAGACCAACGCCTCCAATCCGTCCTGCAGGGGCGCTGCCACCGTCGTGGTGATCTGGAAAACCAGCCACATCACGGCCAAAAACAGTAGGGGTCCTACAACCGGGTGGAGTGCCACGGCATCGAGTCGGTGCGAAAGCGGAGTGGCGTGCTCGACCTCGCTCACCGAGGCCTTCGCCGCCGCATCAAGCTCCGCGAAGCGCCCCTCCAGCCCGGTATCCTCACGCAGCTGCACCGGGTGGTGAGCCAAAGACTCGAGCACGACCTCGCGCAGCTTCTCGACGCCTTCCCTCCTACGCCCATCAACCACCACCACCGGGATGGAGGTCGCCTCGGCGAGCGCTGCGGCATCAACCGCCTGGCCTTGGTTAAGGGCCACGTCGGTCTTGGTCAGGGCGATGATGAGGCGGTACGGCTGCTCTGCCAGCTGGAGCGCGACGTTGAGGCCGCGGGCCACCGCGGTGGCATCGACGACCACCACGACGGCGTCGGGGCGCTCGTCCTCAGCACACTCAATGAGCATGGCGCGGGTCAGCGCCTCATCCGGGCTGAGCGGATCGAGCGAATAGGTGCCGGGAAAATCAATGAGATCGGCGGTAGACTCACCAAGTTTCCATGCGCCGCGGCTGACCTCCACCGTGGTTCCCGGCCAGTTGCCGGTCTGCGCTTTCGCACCGGTCAGGGCGTTGAACAGGGTGGATTTACCAGAGTTGGGGGAGCCGACAAGGGCGAGGATGGGTGCGCCAGCAGGGGCGAGCGCGCCGCCCGGATCGCCGTGGCAGCTAGGGGAGGAGGCCATGGATAAGCTAGACCTCGATGGCCTTAAGCGTTGCTTTATCGATGGCGTAGCGGCAGTTGCCCACCGATACAACTCGCGCGCCACCGGCCACGCGTGGACCCATTGTCAGCGTGGCGCCGGGACGGATCCCCAGCTCGCCAAGGCGCACCGCCAAAGCGGCATCGCACGTGCAGGAAATACATTCGCTACCCAAGGTTACGGTGCATCCGGTGGGGATGGCGTCGGCAGTCTGCCGTGGGCACCCAGACAACATATGGTCGGCTCTCTTCCTATCGTGTATTCCTATATAGGTTACCCTAAGTAAAGAAGAAACTACCTACTCCTGAAGTGCACTTCTTAGGTGATCCTCACCACGCGGCGCGACTGTGCCGCGTGGCGTTGCACTAGTTAGTCCAGCTGCCCACCTGGCGCAGCATCTGGCGGTTCTTCAGACGCGAGCGGCCGAGCTTGCGAGACATCCGGTCAAGAATTTGGATGGCCTCCGTGATGTGCGGGCCCTTGTTGAGCATGACGCACTCCGCACGCAGGGCGTAGCCGGCGTCGGTGATTTCGGCACGTGAGGGAAGGCCGGTCTTAGCCAAGGTCTCCAGCACCTGCGTGGCCATGATGACCGGGATGTGCGCGGCCTCAGCAAGCTTCATGATGCGCCCCGGAACCTGCACCATGCGCTCAAAGCCCAGCTCCACGGCGAGGTCACCGCGCGCAATCATGATGCCGAACTTCTCGTGGCGCATGCCCTCCAGCAGCACAGTACCCAGCTGTTCATATGCGGGCACCGTCTCGATCTTGAGCACGACGCCCAGGTTGCGCACGCGTTGCGCCATGTCCTCGGACTCCTGTGCGGCGGCGATGTCGTCGAGGGTGTCGTAGAGGAAGGAAACGTCAGCAGGTGTGCGGATGAAGGACACCGCTGCGATGTCGCAGTGCGTGGCGACGAAACGCAGCGCCGCAATGTCCTCCTCGGTGAGGCTGGGCAGCGGGATGTCGGTCTCCGGAAGGTTGATGCCCTTATACGCTGCCAGGTTGGTGCCGTTAGGCCCAGCGTGCTCAATAGCAATGACGGCCTCGCGGTCCTCGCCCTGAGTGCGGATTTCGGTAACGCGGCCCGAAATGGCGCCGTCATCGAAAATCACGGCATGCCCCACCTCGAGCGCGGTGACGACCTCCGGGATGGTGCAGCCAATCGTTGTCACTTCGCCTTCCGCAATCCGCGCCGGCTCCTGCGAGGTGCTTAGCACCAGTTCATCGCCGCGGTGGAGGCGAATTTTCTGCTCTAGTGCGGGAACCCCGCGCACCTGTGTCGTCTCGGCACCGTGGCTGAGCACCGTACCCTCCGCTAGGTAGCAATTGCGCTCGCCGCGCAGCACCGCCACGTCCTCCTCTACAGACTCCACGGTGAAGGACCGCGAACGGCCGCGAGCCTCGGTAAAACGCACCTCGCTGCCCGGTTCCAGATCGGTCAGCCACGCGCCGTCAACCTCTACGGCGATGGCCGGGCGAGCCACGCTTGCCGACGCCCCCTTCGCCACCTCCTGGGCTTTCTCGGCCTGGGGGACGTCGTAAAGCACCAGCGTCGGCGGGGATAACAATTCACCCGCCGCGGAGCGCTCGCCGCGCACCCGAACCACTCGCGGCCCCGGCTCGATGGCGCCGGTGCGCACCTTGGGGCCGGCAATATCGCAGGAAATGAGAATCTCGCGACCCACCTCCGCGGCGGCGCGGTGGACGTGCTCGACCATCTTCTCCCAGGCGGCCTCACCGTCGTGGGCACAGTTGATGCGGGCCAGCTCCATGCCCGCGCGGGCAAACCCCAGAACAAGGTCGTAATCCTCGGCGGCTTCGGACGGAAGAGTCACCATGATGCGGGCATGGGTGCCCTCCTGTGTCGGGCCGAGGAGCGCCTCGGTGTTCGCGTCGAGGATGTCGTCAGCATCCGCATAGGCGGTGGCGATGGCCTGCATGGGGTAGGTCGGAGCCTGGCCGTCGAAAGCATCGAGCACGTTGCGCGCCGCATGCAGGCGCTCCAGCACCGCCGGCTCCGGGTGGCTCAGGCTCGTCGCGCCCAGCGCACTGAGGCCTTCTTGGACCTCCACCGCATCCTGGGAACGCAGTGCCATATAGCGCACCAAGTTGACCGCGCCGGGGCGGTGATTGGGCGCAACCTTGGCAATAGGTTCGGTGTATTCGGCGGTGGCCTTCTCGACGCGGTCAATCAGGGCATCAAGACGCGGGCGCAAACTCGACATGGTGGGCTCCTTCCTGGTGGATATCACCCTTATTGTGCCGCTACTTACTAGATCGCGCCACGGAAGCGCTAGAGCTATCCGTGGATGGTCAGCCCCCAGTGATTAATGGCGCTGCCGATCTCCATGGCACCGAGAAGAGTCTTGTTGCTATCGGAGACGTTGGAACTGACTCCTAGCGCCCACACTCCGGAGTCATCCACCGCGAAGATCGCGCCGCCCGAATCGCCGCGATCAGAGATATTTCGAAAGTAGAAAAGGCCGCCGTTGCCAATACTTTCAAACTCACCGCACGAGTACCCGGTCGTTGCACCGAGCCGACAAATCATCATGTTTCTTTGCTGTGCTTCCTGCGGTGTGATCCATCCCTGCATGGGCAGATCGAGCGGGAGGGTAGATCTATAGCGGGCGTCGCCCGTAATTTCGATGAGGCCGATATCAGTGCCGTAGATGCCTCCGTCGGCAGACTCTTGAAGGTAAGACTCGACCATCTCTCCCACGTAAGACCAATTGTTCTGTGCATCGCTCACATAAAACTGGTCCCCGCGATCACCGCAATGGCCTGCGATAATGATGAATAAGCGCTCTCCCTTGGAAGCGAGAAAACCTGTTGAGCACGTGCCATTTCTGGTCTCGTTGACAATTCTTCCGCCAGGGACGATTCCACCTGGCTGTTTTAGCCATTCCCAGTCAACAGAGTTGTGATAGTAGATGCCTCGGTTGTCGTCGCGCCCCCTTTGGCCGGAAGCATCGTTTCCTGGGTCGATTACGGACCGCCTCACTGGCGGCTCAGCTGAGTTTTGCTGCTGGCGATTCGTTGAAGTGCTGGCCGAAGTTGTGTTTTTCAACGTCGCAGTAGGCGTTGTGGGGGCAGCGAGAATCTCCGAAATTTCGGCCCCAGCCGAGTTTTCAGTGGTGGTTTGGGAGTCAGATGCGGACCCGGCATCGGTGTTAGAACAACTAGTAAGCAGTACCGCGGCGCTGAGGGCCGCGAGAAGACGGTTGCGGCCCAGAGAAGCAGTGGTGGTGTGGAGAGCCATACAGACACTTTCGGTAGCGAGGACAGGATACAAGCAGGCTGTTCACAGCTAATGGCAGTGTACGGCACGCTCCATGTTCCTTGCGACCGTTTAGATCGCGCCACGGAAGCCGAGCTGCCGCCAGGCCTCGTACACGGCTGTCGACGCCGCGTTGGACAAATTCATCGAGCGCCGCGCCGGCATCATGGGAATGCGCACCCGTTCAGTCACGCGCGGGTGGAAGGCGTGTTCCTCCGGCAGTCCGGTCGGTTCGGTGCCGAAGAGGAGGACGTCACCCTCCTGGTATTCGACGTCCGTGAACCACTTATCCGTGTGGGTGGTGAAGGCGAAGACCCGCGCGCCGGGGAGGGCCTCCATACAGGTGTCGAAATCTTTGTGGATCTTGAGATCTGCCAGGTCGTGGTAGTCCAGGCCGGCGCGCTTGAGGTGCTTGTCCTCGAAGTTGAAGCCGAGTGGCTCGATGAGGTGCAGGCTCGCGCCCGTGACGGCGGCGGTGCGGATGGCGTTGCCGGTGTTGGTGGGGATCACGGGGTTGTCGAAGACGATGTGCAGGCTGCTCATAGGCATCAGTCTAGGATGGTGGGCATGAGCGCTACCAAACTAGATGGAAACCTGTACCGCGACGAGATTTTTGAGGACCTGGCCCAGCGCGTGGCCGCCCTCAAAGAGAAGGGGATTACCCCGGGCCTGGCCACGGTCCTGGTGGGTGATGACCCGGGCTCGCACTCCTATGTGAAGATGAAGCACCGCGACTGCGAGAAGCTCGGCATCAATTCGATTCGCAAAGACCTGCCTGCTGACGTTAGCCAGGAGGAACTCGAGCGCGTCATCACGGAACTCAACAATGATGAGGCCTGCACTGGCTACATCGTTCAGTTGCCGCTGCCGAAGCACCTGGATGAAAACCGCGTGCTGGAGCTTATCGACCCAGCTAAGGACGCCGACGGCCTGCACCCGATTAACCTGGGCAAGCTGGTGCTCAACGAGGACGCCCCGCTTCCGTGCA
Source organism: Corynebacterium sp. BF-R-2 (assembly GCF_024586525.1). Classification (NCBI taxonomy): domain Bacteria; kingdom Bacillati; phylum Actinomycetota; class Actinomycetes; order Mycobacteriales; family Corynebacteriaceae; genus Corynebacterium; species Corynebacterium sp. BF-R-2. Next base: position 187,933 of record NZ_JAMFTP010000003.1, read on the forward strand.
CCCCGAACGGTTGCATCCACCTGCTGCGTCGCTTCGGTGTGGAGCTGAACGGTGCGAAGGTCGTGGTTATCGGCCGCGGTGTGACCGTGGGCCGCCCGATTGGCCTCATGCTCACCCGCCGCAGCGAGAATTCCACGGTGACGCTGTGTCACACCGGCACCAAGGATCTGGCCGCGGAGACTCGTGCGGCCGACGTCATCATCGCTGCCGCCGGCAAGGCGCACATGCTCACCGCCGATATGGTTAAGGAAGGCGCCGCGGTTCTCGACGTCGGCGTCTCCCGCGTCGATGGCAAGCTCGCCGGCGACGTGGCTGAGGACGTGTGGGAGAAGGCCGGCTTCGTCTCCCCGAACCCGGGTGGTGTGGGCCCGTTGACGCGCGCGTTCCTGGTGAGCAACATCGTTGAGCGCGCCGAGAAGCTGGCAGCTCAGTAGCTAGCAGCAGTTCCATGCCCACGCAGAGCCCCCGGGAGCGTCCGCAGATAGCGCCAGCAGCACCGGCCAAGCCGCCGGTGTCGTTGGCGAACCCACATGATGCCCACCTCAAGCCCTCGCCGCTGCCGCCGGCGGTGCAGTGGGTAGCCATCGGGTTGTTCGTGGCGGCGGTGGCGGTATCGGGCGTCTATGCGATTTCCGAGCACTGGCGCCGCGCCACCATGCTGCTGGGAGGGGCACTGATGTGGCTCACCGTGGTGCGCCTGACCTGTGACTCCTCGCGGGTCGGCGTGTTGGCCGTGCGCTCGCGGCGCTTCGACGCCTGTTTCACCGGCATCCTCGGCGCGGCGATGGCGTTTATGGCCTTTTCCATCGACGCGCTCGGCTCCTAGATGTAATACTCATCTCCCACGTAGGCTGGGCCGACGTCGAGGCCGTTCGGGGCGGAGAGCAACAAGAAGTTGCGCAGGATGCGGTTCATTTGGCGTGTTTCGGTGAGGAAGGCATCGTGGCCGACGGGGGAGACAATCTTGGCCATGGCCAGTAACTGGTTGACGTTGCGGGAGATGTGCTCCTGCTGGTGATAGGGATACAGGATGTCCGTGTCCACGCCCACGACCATTGTCGGCACCTGCGAGGCGGCCAGCGCCTTGATAAGCCCGCCACGTCCGCGGCCGACGTCGTGACGGTTGAGGGCCTCGGTAAGCACGACGTAGGAACCGGCATCGAAACGATCAGTAAGCCTGCCGCCCTGGTAGTCCAGGTAGGAGTTCACCGCGAAGCGCTGGTTGAGTCGGCGGTACGGACCCAAGGGGTTTTCGCCCTGCTGCGGTGAGGCACCAAAACGTTCGTCGATTTCCTGCTCGCCGCGGTACGTCAGGTGCGCGATGCGGCGCGCGGCGGCTAGGCCATCGCGCGGGGTCTTGTCCGTGAGGTAGTAATTGCCGCCGTGCCAGAACGGATCGCGCTCAATCGCGGAAATCTGGGCGGTCTGAATGCCGATCTGCCAGCCCGACGCTCGGGCTGAGACCGCAATCACGCACACCGCTGACACGCTCTCCGGGTGCATGAGGCTCCACTCCAGCGTGCGAGCCCCTCCCATCGAGCCGCCTAGCACGGCATGGACGCGCGAGATGCCCAGCTCCTTCAAGCAGGCGTGTTCCGCCTCAACCAAATCCCTGATGGACAACGCGGGGAAGCGTCCGCCCCACGGCTCGCCATCCGGGTGCAGGCTGCTTGGACCCGTGGAGCCATTGCAACCGCCCAGGGCGTTGGTAGCGATAACGCACCACCGCGTGGTGTCCAGGGCCTTGCCGGGGCCGACCAGGTCAGACCACCACTCCGCCACGTTGGAGTCTCCGGTGAGGGCATGTTCCACCAGCAGCACGTTGTTAACCCCGTCGGGGTCGCCGGCGAAGGCGCCCCAGCGTTGGTAGGCCAGGGAGGCGTCGGCAAGCACGGCGCCCGCCTCGGTGGTGAAATCTCCGATGGGGACCTGGGCCAGCTCGCCCTCGGGCGCGAGTTCGGGAACGGTGCTAGCCAATGGCCTGGAACCCGCGCTCGAGGTCAGCAATGATGTCCTGGACATCCTCGATGCCCACGGACAAACGCACCGTGGCCTGGGTAATGCCCGCAGCCTTCAGCGCTGCCTCGTCGGACTGGGAGTGCGTCGTGGTGGCCGGGTGCACCACGAGGGAACGCGTGTCACCGATGTTGGCCAGGTTGGAGTGCAGCTTCAGGGCGTCGATAAACGCCCAGGCCTCCTCACGGCCGCCGTCGATGTCGAAGGAGAGCACGGAACCGGTGTAGGCATAACCCAGCTTCTCCTTGGTGGCCTTGTACGGCGAGGAATCCAGGCCCGCGTAGTTGACCTTCGTGACCTTGGCGTGGCCCTCCAGGTACTCAGCCACGGCCTGGGCGTTGGCATTGTGCTTATCGACGCGCAACTGCAACGTCTCAATGCCATTCAACGTCAGCCAGGCATTAAACGGGGAAATGGCGGCACCCGTATCGCGCAGGAGGCCCGCGCGGGCTTTGACGGCGAAGGCCGGTGCGCCGAGGTCGGCGTACTTGAGGCCGTGGTAGGCCTCGTCCGGGGTGACGAAGTAGGGGAAGACCGGCTCGCCGTCGCGGGTGACGGTCCAGTCGAAGGAGCCGCCGTCAATAATCGCGCCGCCGATGGCGGAACCATTGCCGGTGTAGAACTTCGTGGTGGAGACCACGACGATGTCTGCGCCCAGCTCCAGCGGGCGGGCCAGGGCGCCGGTGGCGATGGTGTTGTCCACGATGAGCGGAATCTGGTTTGCGTGGGCGACCTCGGCGATGGCTGGGATATCGAGGACGTCAGCGACCGGGTTGCCAAAGGTCTCGCCGTAGAAGGCTTTGGTGTTCGGCTGAACGGCGTCCTGCCACGAGGCTGGGTCATCCGGGTTCTCCACAAGGGTGACGTCGATGCCGAGGCGCTTGAGAGTGACGGTGAATAGGGTAGAGGTTCCGCCGTAGAGGCGCGGGGAGGTGACGATGTGGTCGCCCGCGGAGGCCAGATTAAAAATGGCGGCGGTCTCGGCGGCCTGGCCGGAAGCAAAAGCTACGGCGGCAACACCGCCCTCCAGCGATGCCAGGCGGGCCTCCAAGGCATCCTGGGTGGGGTTGGTCAGGCGGGTATAAATCGGGCCGGCATCCGAGAGGTTGAAGCGGTTGGCGGCGTGCTCGGCATCGTTGAAGACGTACGACGTGGTCTGGTAAATCGGCACGTTACGTGCGTTGGTGGAGCCATCCAGGTTCTGGCCGGCATGGAGGGAGCGGGTGGCAAAAGACCACTCGTTTACTGCGGAATTGTCGTATTTGGTGCTCATGCTTGGCAACGGTAGACCAAGCGGTTCAGAACTGTAAGTGGCCTACCGGAAAATGCAGGCGAGCGGCGGAATAAAAATAGACCGAGCGGTTGGTTGATGATCGTCTCATCGTGTTCGAAGCACCCTAACGGAGTTGATAGATCTTTTCCAGTTTCGTGGTCGGATAAGCACGTAGGCGATAAAATCTAGAAAACCGGAGGAGCGTCTTTATGGTGTCTACTGTTGATCGCGGAGTGCTGCTGATACATAGGTTCGTGGTCGGCTTGGCAGTCATAGTGTCCTGCGGGGCGGCGCTTGCCGAGTGGAGTGCCATGAGTTTTCTTTGGCTGCTGCTGGCCTTGGGGATGGCTATCTCTAGTATTCGTCCACGAGTTTCCATAGCGATTGTTTTTGCTCTGTTTCTTATCCTTAACGCTCAAGGACTCAATGGATACGCGTTGAACGCGGTCAGTGCATTGTTCATTTGTTGCTTAGCTGTTCTCGGTTTTGTGCGAACGGGGCTTGTAGGAATCTTTCTCGTTGGATATGTTCCGCTGGTGTTTGTTCTTTTTCCTTCCTGGGCAGAACCAGGAGAACCATTTTCTACGTCCCTTTTTGCGGCGTCAACAACAGTGATGGGAATTGCTGGGCTCTTATGGGTACTAGGATTTGGCTTGCAGGCAACGGTGAAACGAAGCACCGATGTCCGGCGTGAACAAGAGGAATCACTGCGGGAGTACTTGCATGACAATGTGGGTAATCCATTAAGCATTGCCACGTTGGGTGCGCAATTGGCGGCAGCTCAGCATGGTGATTCGGGGCAGTTAAATCTTGTTATGCAGGAAGTTCAACGGGCTGCTGAGGCATTATCACATGTCGCAAGCCAAGCGGGGAAAGGCCGTAGACGCACTGTTCGAGGCGCGGCGATGGAATGGGCTGACAAGATGCAAGCATGTGGATTGTCCCCGTCAGTGTCGGTGGAGAGTAGCGCGGGAATTTCTGAAGTGCACAAAGCAGTTCTTCTCAGAGCAATGGATGAGCTGTGCTCTAACGTGATAAGGAATTCCGAAAAGGGAGCCGTAGTTTCACTCAGGCTTGAATCGAATCGGTCGACCCATGCTTTAACTGTCTCTAACGAGCTTTCATCATTGGGGCACCCTGCGGGTGTCAGTGGGATGGGAATTGGCTTAGACAATCTCGAGAAGGTTGTACGCGCGCACGGCGGAACAATGGTAGTGAAGAGGGAAGCACATCAATGGGTCAGTGAGATCCGGCTTGAACATGAAGAAAGCGGTGAAATCGGGTATGGGAATATCACTGCTTATCGTGGAAGATGAAAAGAAGTACGCTGCGCTTCTCCAGTCGATTTTTTGGAACCACCCCGATATTTCACATGTAGAGACAGTCCATGATGCTGAGACTGCCGCCGAAAAGCTGAGGGAGTCAACCTACGACGTTGTGCTTACAGATTTTCGCCTTCCAGGGGCTGATGGCTTTGAATTGATGTGCTCTCAAGACAAGAGCGAGAAGGCGCCTCCGTTCGTCGTAATGACCTCCTTTGACACCGATGAAGCGCTGCTTGAAAGCTATTCACTTGGGGCAATGGGATATGTTCCCAAGACGGCTGGCCCCGAAGCTTTCGTTTCTAGCGTTGTTAATGCGGCTGTGGGTAAAAAGACCATCGAGGCCGATGTGGCACAGCGGATTCTTGCGAACAGTTTTGGCTCACCGAGAGTGCAACATACTCAAAAAATGGTTCGACGATTAAAAACCGAAGATCAGAGGGTTCTACGCCTGCTGGTAGAGGGGCACTCAAACTCCGAAATTGCTCATCAGCTCCACTACGCGGAATCAACGATTAAACAAAAGGTACGCGTGCTGTTCGATCACTTTGGTGTGACCTCGAGAACCAAACTTATTGCCCGGCTCCAGGGTGTCCCTCTTGGACTTTTGCGCTGAGGGTTGGGGATTCTTGGTCCCGAAGCGGCAGTGGGTGGGACCCTTGTTCTGATTTAGGGCCTTTTCCTATTTTTCTTCCTCCGGCGGAGGTTATCAAGCCCCTCGGCCGAATTGCCTACTTTCGTCGGTGAAAGGACGAAAACTCTTGCAGGGAGTTAATGGCGCCACAGATACTGTGCCTGTCAGTTATCGAAAGAAGGGAATCCTGAAATGAAGAAGCTTGCCTTGGGCGCTGTCGTGTTTAGTGGGGTGATCGCCATGCAGCAGTCAGTCGCAGTTGCGCAGGAGCGACCTCACGAAGTTTCCGTTGAGCAGCTGCTGCAGGTCAATGGCAATGGGTACGAGTCCAATTTTGAAGCTGAGCTTGAGCCTTACAAGTATTCGATTGGCGCAGAGATGCCCCTGATCGATGTGGAGAGAGCAAAAGAAGATGGGCTATCTAGCGAGGCAATTCAAGTAGCAATCTATTACAACGATATCGTCTCGCATGATTACGGTAGCGGGCCCAGAGACCGTGCTTCTCTAGCCGATAGGTGGAACTGGTGTGGAAAGTACCGGACTGGAGGGAACGTACTAAATAGTGCGGATGGAGTGTGTAAGCGTCACGATTTATGCCTAGCTAATGCAGGAAATCAGAGGGCAGCAGAGATCGCGTGTGATAACCAATTCATTGACGGGATGAACAAGGTCAAGGGAAGCTACCGCGGCGCTGATCGCGTATATATTGAAGCTGCAATTCTGGCAATTAAGGGAGCCCGAGTCTGTCGGCCGGGCTGCTAAAAAGTTAAGAGCGATGAAGTAAAGAGGAGTGTGACAATGCTAGGCCTGCTTTTTGGAGTTTTGCCACTATGCGCTGTAATCGGGCTGACATGGTTCGTTGTGGCTAATTCACAGAACTTTGCGCTCCGAATCCCCTGGATTGGAGCCTTAGCAGGGCTAGGGATTGCGTTGTGGATTGTATTTGCTCCCGAATCTGTGAGCGGTTCCTGGTGGGAATACCTAGTACCGCTTTTCCTTGTGATGATTGCGGCTTTGGTGGGTGCGCTACGTCGTCCTTCTATAGCACATTCGATGGTGGAGACCTGCGCTGCCTCGGCGGTGGTTGTCGCAGGGCTCGTCATTTATTCGGTAGCTGACAAGGGCGATGGAACCGGATTGGACGCGGTGGCCTTTGTTCTTTATTGGTTCGCCATTTACCTGCCAGGCACTTTGGTCGGTACCCTTCTCGGCGGGCTTGCCAGCCGCCGGCGAGCCTAAATTTGGCTACACCGGAATGGGCTCGCCGACCGCGAGGATTTTCAGGCCCAGTACCTCGAATTCTTCTTCGGTGTGAACTGCGGTGCCGGCGCCGAGGATGGCCATAGTTTCCTGCGTGCCCCACGCCGGCAGGCCCGTGGCGCGCGCGGCATCGACGTCGCGATGCTCTCCGTGCGCGTGCTTGAGCAACACCGTCCCGGCGCCCTCGAGGCAGCTCAGGTCGGAGAAGGGCCACGGGTCGATGACGATGCTGCCCACGCTAGACAGAAGTAAAGGAATACAGCGAGAGCCCTTCGCTAACCTCCAGCTCGATGGTTTCGGTGTGGTTCTCGGGATCCCGGATGAGATCTACCGTGCCGTCGTGGGTGACGTCGAAGGTACGAACCGAACCATCGGCGCGATGCAGGCGGATGGTTCCGCGCCCAGAAGTGACCAGCTGTACCCATGCGGCGCGGTAGTTGAGGCGCAGGCGTGCGTTGGGGCCGGCAATAATGGGCTGCTCAGCCAGTGTCCATGTGCCGCCCAGTGAATACTGTTCCAGCAGAGGATTACCCAGGGTGAACTGGTGCGTGCCGTTGCGGTAGTCGGCATGGGCGAAGAATTGCGCACGGGCGGTACCGAGGTAGGTCTCCGGTGAGCGCGGCGCGTTGTGAGCATCGGCAGCCTCAATCGGTTCGGGTAGAGCCACGGAGGGATCGCGCTCGATGAGAAGCTCCCGAATGAGGCGCTCGGTCTCGGCGTAGCCACCCTCGCCGTGGTGGGACTGACGTACCGTACCGTGCTTATCGACGAGATAGTGCGCCGGCCAGTACCGATTCTCAAAGTTTTTCCACGTAGCGAAAACATTGTCCTGCGCCACCGGATAGTCGATTCCCTGTTCGCGGGCTGCACGGCGTACATTGTCGGCCTCGTGCTCGAAGGCATACTCCGGTGCATGGATGCCGATGATGTCAAAGCCGTAGTCCTTGTAGTGCGCATAAAGCTTGGTCAGGTGCGTGTTGTTGCGCAGGCAATTGATACAGGCGTAGGCCCAGAAGTCAATGAGTGTGACCTTGCCGGAGGTGCGCGGATCGATGGGGGCATCCGTGTTGAACCAGCCCGTCAACCCGGCGAATGCGGGCACTGGGGTCCCATCCGCAGTGAGGGCTGCCTGCTCAACGGGGGTGGCATCGACGTTGATGCTGGGGAGTTTTTGTTGCAGCCACGAGGGCACGCCGAGGGAGATAGCGCCGGCCATGGCGATCACCACAATTCCGGCGGTGATGCGCACGCCGCGCTGGTGGGAGCGGAAGGCATCGACGCGGTTGCCCACTTCGTTGCCGCCTAGAGCGAAAGCCAGCAGCGGGATCGCCACTCCAAGGGCGAAGGACAAGCAGAGGGTGAGGATGTGGGCGTCGATAGTCCCGGTGGCGCCCGCCACCGAAATCGCCGCCAATACGGGGCCTGCGCAGGGCACGAAGACGACGCCCATGACGAGGCCGACGACGAAGCCGCCTTTGTCGCGGGTGTGGGCTTGCAAGCGTCCCGCCTTTGGGAGTTTCTGGAAAGGCCACTCGAGGATTTCTTGCATGCGCGGGAACACCATGCCCAAGCCAACGAGAACTAGCAGTGCGATTCCTACTTTCCACACGATGTCGGCAGGCAGACCGAGAGCACTGATTAACGTTGTGGCAAAGAGCGTGACGAGGCTAAAGCTCGTCACCAGCCCGCCCACGACCTGCCACGGTCTCCACCGTGAGCCGCCGCTGACTGCGAGGACGAGGGGTAAGACCGGCAGAATGCAGGGCGAAATGCCGGTGATAAGACCACCGGTAAACCCGATGAATAGCGTTGATAACATGCTGTACTCCTTCGCTTGTGGTGCGGTGCGGGTATGCAACCAGTTCGGAACACAAGCGATAAACGGATTGGCACAAACTTTTTTAGATCCATCCAATCCACTCGCTCGGGTGGCTCCGAATGGTGAGATACAGGGCCCGGAAAGGCCGGACCCGAACGCTTGAAAAGGAGCACCGAAATGAAGAAGCTTGTTACTGCAGCCGCTGCACTTGCCGTTGCTGCCAGTGGGCTGGTTGCCTGCAACGATAAAAAGGAAGAGATAGACATGAGGCCCAGCTCGGAGATGATGGCTCCCAGCTCTGACGCCATGATGAGCGAAGAAATGAGCAAGTAAAACTGCCATGCCCGCCCCGCTGCTGGAGGTAAGCTCTACACCTGTGCCTGCGTTGTCACCTGATGAACATGCGCGGCTGAACCACCTACTCGTTCAGACCGCCGCCGCAAACAAGCATGCCTTCAGCGCGCTGTACGACGCCCTCTCGCCCACCGTGTACAGCGTGTGCCTGAGCGTTCTGCGCAATCATGCGCTGGCGGAGGAAGTCGCTCAAGACATCTTCGTTGAAGTATGGACTTCCGCGGCGAAATTTGACCCGCAACGGGGAAATGCTCGCTCGTGGGTGGGCAGGTTGGCGCATGGGAGGGCCGTCGATAAGCTGCGTAGCCACGTTGCCGCAGTACAGCGCGATGACCGTGATGCCCGGCTTGTCGGCGGCTCCGCTGCCTCCCTCGAAGACCAAGCCCTGAGCAACGTTGAGGCGCAGCGGCTGCGCTCGGCTATTGGCGCGATTGGAGAACCGCACGCGACCGCGGTTGCCCTCACGTTTTTGGATGGCTTGACGCATGCTGAACTGGCAGAATCGACGGGAGTACCACTGGGCACGGCAAAGACGCGCGTGCGCGATGGCATTAAGAAGTTAAAAGCGGTCCTCGGAAAGGAGGGGCAATGAGTAATACGCACGAGTTTTCCGACTCGACCTTTGACGATTTCCTCGATTGCCTCCCCGAAGTGGAACCGCCGGCGCGAATGAAAGATGCTGTCTTTGCAGACATTGACGCCGCTGGTGCTGACGATGCCGAGGTCGTCGAGCTTCCTCGCCGCCGCTGGAAGGCCTTCGTAGCGGTACCTGCTGCTGCGGCGGTGCTTGTGGTAGGCGTGGTTGCTGCGCCGCAACTTCTGCAGTCAAGCTCATCCGATACCACCGACAGCGCGCGAGTAGAAGCCGAATCGCCCGGCGAGAAATCGATGCACGAGATCATGGGCGCCGACGACCTCATGCAGGGCAACGCTGATGCATCGGGCGCGCAGCTGGATATCGTTTCCTCCGCCTCGATGGCGCAATCCGGTGCGATGGTGGATGGCCAGCCCCATCTCGCTGACGGCATGGGAGCTCAGGTGTGGGCTGTCAGTGCTGACGGCGATATGGCCTCAGCGGGGGTTATCGGGCAGGATCCGCACGATGGGGTGTGGATGCCTTTCGACGGTGCTGCTGTGAAGGTTATGGTCACCGAGGAACCCGTCGGCGGTAGCGTGCAGCCCACCGGCCGCACACTCGCCACCGTGATCTTGGCTAGCGTCGGCTAGGGCCACGAGGCATCAGGGCACGAGAGCTTTCTTGACGAGCTCTAGGGCGGCGGCCAATTCGACGTCGCTCAAATGGCCGAAACCTAAGACCACGCCCTCCTCGGCGGTGGCCCCGCCCCAATAGTCGCGTAGTGGGGTGAGCGTAAGGCCCAGAGACGCCGCACGCTCGACCACGGCGTTATCGCACAGCAAGACCGCGTGGAGGCCGCCGTGGATGGGCAGCAGCGTAGCGGGGGAATCCGCCAGGGCTGCCTGTACTAGGTCGCGGCGGCGCTTGTACGCGCGGCGCATTCGCCCCGTGTGGCGCCGTAACGCGCCGCTGGCCAGGTAATTCGCCAAGGCCGCCTGCGGAATGGCGCCGACGGGTTGGCCAAAGACCTCCCGCACCCTCTCAACCGTCGAGCGCAAGCTCGGCGGTACGACGAGATAGCCACAAGCAATCGACGGTGAAATCACCGAAGAAAATGTGCCCAACAGCACCGTGTGCTCCGGGGCGAGCGCCGCTAGGGCGGGCAGGGGCTGGCCGACGTAGCGCAGCTCGGAATCAAAGTCATCCTCGACAATCAGCACGTCATTTCTTCGCGCCCACTCGACGAGCTCGCCGCGCCGAGCCGCCGGCAGGGAACCGCCATACGGGTGCTGGTGGGACGGCGTGACGATGAGAACGTCGAGGTCTTCGGTGGGGACGGTGACGCCGTGGGTGTCGGTAGGGACGTCGATAAGCGTATGGCCCAAAGCCTGGGGCACGCGGCGCAGGCTGGGATAACCCGGCGATTCCACGCCCACGCGCAGCTGGCCGCCGAGCGCGCGCAACAGCACCGACAGGCCATCGCGGGCGCCGGCGGTCACCACGACATAAGCAGGATCGACGGTGAGCCCGCGCATGTGGCGCAGATGAGCAGCCACCTCGCGGGGGAGATCGCCGGAGGGATCCACCGCGGCCTTGCGCCATGCCGCCCTCCATTCGGGGGTGAGGATGCCGGCGGTGTCGGGAAGACCCGGCGTGAGCTCGACACGGGGCGGCGTCGGCTGCGGCCGCGGGGCAGAATGAGGCTGCGGAGCGTGGGCATGTGGCAGGTGCGGGTTGATGACAGTGCCCGAACCCACCGCCGCGGTAAGGTAGCCCTCCGCAGTGAGCTGCTCGTAGGCGGTGACCACGCTGCCTCGGGAAATGCCGAGTTCAGCGGCCAGCGCGCGCGTTGAGGGTACCTGCTCCCCGGGTAGCAGAATTCCGGCGGCAACCTGGGTGCGGAGGGCCTCGGCAATCTGCACCGGGAGCGCACGCGTATCAGATGGGTCGAGGCGTAAAGACACCCACCCATCATAAGTGGTCTAATCCAACACTCGGAAAATGGCTCTTGTCTTGGACCAATTTTTAGGGCCATGATGTGAGCTATGACTGAACAGAAGAATGAACAGGGACGCGCCACCACGCGCGTCAAGCGTGGACTGGCTGACATGCTCAAGGGTGGCGTCATCATGGACGTTGTCACCCCGGAGCAGGCACGAATTGCGGAGGATGCGGGTGCGTCGGCAGTTATGGCGCTCGAGCGCGTGCCGGCCGATATCCGCGCCCAAGGTGGTGTGGCTCGTATGTCCGATCCGGAGCTTATCGAGGGCATCGTCGAGGCCGTCGACATCCCGGTCATGGCCAAGGCTCGCATCGGCCACTTCGTGGAGGCGCAGATCCTCGGCGAGCTCGGCGTGGACTTCATCGACGAGTCCGAGGTGCTCAGCCCGGCCGACTACGTCAACCACATCAACAAGTGGGACTTCGACGTGCCCTTCGTCTGCGGTGCCACCAACCTCGGTGAGGCCCTGCGCCGCATCACCGAAGGCGCGGCCATGATCCGTTCCAAGGGCGAGGCCGGTACTGGCGACGTCTCCGAGGCCGTCAAGCACCTGCGCACCATTAATGCTGAAATCGCGCGCCTGAAGAACCTCGACCGCGATGAGCTCTACGTTGCAGCCAAGGAGCTGCAGGCGCCGTACGACCTCGTTGCTGAGGTTGCGGAGACCGGCAAGCTGCCGGTCGTCCTCTTTGTTGCTGGCGGCGTGGCCACGCCTGCCGACGCCGCCCTCGTCCGCCAGATGGGCGCCGAAGGTGTCTTCGTCGGTTCCGGCATCTTCAAGTCCGGTAATCCGGCAGCGCGCGCGGAGGCCATTGTGAAGGCAGCGACCCTCTACGATCAGCCGGCTGAGCTGGCCAAGATTTCCCGTGGCCTGGGTGAGGCCATGGTGGGCATCAACGTCAACGACGTGCCGGCACCGCACCGCCTGGCGGAGCGCGGATGGTAAAAACGATCGGCGTCCTGGCGCTGCAGGGCGGGGTCGAGGAGCACCTGCGTATCCTCGACGAGCTTGGCGTCGCCACGCGCCGGGTGCGCCTGCCCCAGGACCTCGACGGGCTCGACGGGCTCGTCTTGCCCGGCGGCGAATCGAGCGCCATTGACAAGCTCGCGCGATCGTTCGGGGTGGCCGAGCCACTGCGCCAGACTGAGCTGCCGGTGCTCGCCACGTGTGCGGGGCTCATCTACAGTGCCCGCGAACTGGAGAACCCCGCGCCGGGGCAGCAGACGCTTGCGCTTATCGACGTCACCGTGCGCCGCAACGCCTTCGGCAACCAACGTTTCTCCGAGGAGCGTACCGTTCCCGTGACGCTGGGTGGCCAGACGCTCGACGTTGAGGCGAGCTTCATCCGCGCGCCCATCGTTACGCGCGTGGGTGAAGGCGTGGAGGTTATTGCCACCGTGCCGCGGGAAGATGGCGAGGCGGTGGTGGGCGTACAGCAGGGCAACGTTACAGCCCTGAGCTTCCATCCGGAGGAGAATGGGGACCGCCGCCTTCACGCCGCGTGGTTAGCTGATTTCGCAATTTAACTATCGTGGAAAAGTGAACTGGGCTACATTGAAGGCTGAACGCTGAACAGATCACGCCCAGAAAGGCTCGCCGTGAGCACACCCGCCCCAGAAGTCGTCCGCGAAGATATCCGTTTCCTCGGCCGGGTGCTCGGCCGGGTCATCGCCCAGCAGGAGGGCGAGGACGTCTTTGATCTTGTCGAATCGACTCGCCGCATGGCCTTCGACGTCGCTCACGGCGATGCCAAGCCGGAGGACCTCGTCGCCATCTTCCGCGACCTCGATATCACCAAGGTCAACCTTGTGGCCCGCGCCTTCAGCTACTTCGCGCTCATTGCCAACCTGGCGGAAGACTTGGACGATGAGTCCGTCGACGCGCCGGTCTCGCTGCGAAAGACCTTTGCCAAGCTCAAAGCCGAAGGCGTCGCTGCTGCCGACGCCGCTTCCACCGTCCGCGGCGCCCACGTCGCCCCCGTGCTCACCGCGCACCCCACCGAAACCCGCCGCCGCACCGTTTTCGATACCCAGACCCGCATCAAGGACCTGTTGAAGGAATCGCACCGCGGCGGGGACATGGCGGCGATCGAAAAAGAGATGTACCTGCGCATGACGCTGCTGTGGCAGACCGCGCTCATCCGTATCGCGCGCCCGACCTTGGAGGACGAGGTGGACGTCGGCCTGCGCTACTACAAGCTTTCCCTCCTGGACCAGGTCCCTGCGCTTAACCGCGCCATCCGCCACGCTATGCGTGAGACCTTCGGCCAGCAGCTGCCGGACTCCCCGGTCGTGCGCCCCGGTTCCTGGATCGGCGGCGACCACGACGGCAATCCCTATGTCACCGAGCACACCCTCACCTACGCCACCCGCAAGGCCGCGAAGACCGTCCTGCGCTACTACGAAGAGCAGCTCGCGGAGCTGGAGCGCGAGCTGTCCCTCTCTGATCGCTATTCCTCGAGCTCGAAGGAGCTCGGCGCGCTTGCCGACGCCGCAAATAACAACGACCAATCCCGCGTCGACGAACCTTACCGCCGCGCCATCTACGGCATCCGGCACCGCGTGAAGGAGACGCTCAAGGTGGTGAAGGGGGAGACGTCGGCAAGCGCGTATGCCTCACCGGACGAGCTCACACGTGACCTCGACGTCATTGACCGCTCGCTGCGCCAATTCAATGATGACATCATCGCCGACGACCGCCTCGCGCGCCTGCGCTCCGCCGTAACGACGTTCGGCTTCCACCTGTATTCGCTGGACATGCGCCAGAACTCGGAGTCCTTTGAGAACGTGCTCACGGAGATTTTCGCGGAGGCAAATATTGCTGGGGAGTACCGCGCGCTGGGAGAGGAAGAGAAGGTTGCGCTGTTGGTCAAGGAGCTGCAGACCAATCGCCCGCTGCTCTTCCCGGATGCGGAATTTAGCGTGGAAACCGCTAAAGAGCTTGGCATTTTCCGTGCGGCCGCACGTGCTGTGCGCGACCTGGGGCCGGAGTCGGTGTCGCACTGCATCATCTCCATGACGGGGACGGTCTCCGACATTCTTGAGCCGATGGTGCTGCTCAAGGAAGTCGGGCTGAAGCAGGTCGATGTGGTGCCGCTGTTTGAGACCATCGATGACCTCAAGGCCGGCGCAGGCATCCTGGAGAAGCTGTGGGCGGTGCCGGTGTACCGCGATCACCTGCGCTCGCGGGGCGATGTGCAGGAGGTCATGCTGGGCTACTCCGATTCCAACAAGGACGGCGGCTACCTGCAGGCGAACTGGGCGCTGTACGACGCCGAACTGGCCCTCGTGGATGTGTGCCAACGCCACGGTGTGGAACTGCGCCTGGCGCACGGTCGCGGTGGTGCGGTCGGCCGCGGTGGTGGCCCGACGTATGACGCGATTTTGGCGCAGCCCAAAGGTGCGGTGACCGGCTCGGTGCGCATCACCGAGCAGGGCGAGGTTATCTCGGCTAAGTATGGTGCGCCAGAGACCGCGCGCCGCCACCTTGAGGCTTTCGTCTCCGGTGCGCTGGAGGCCTCGCTTTTGGACACCGAACCTATCGCAGACCCGGAGCGAGCGTACGAGATCATGCGCGAGCTCGCGAGCCTGAGCGGTGGGGCGTACCGCCAGCTTGTCGACGACCCCGGCTTCATCTCCTATTTCACCCAGTCCACGCCTCTGCATGAGATTGGCGAGTTGAACCTCGGCTCACGCCCGACCTCGCGCAAGCAGACCACCGCGATTACGGACCTGCGCGCGATTCCGTGGGTGCTGTCGTGGTCGCAGTCCCGCACGAACATTCCGGGATGGTTCGGCGTGGGCAGTGCGGTGACCTCATGGGTGTCTCAAGGCGCTGCTAACACCGGCGGCGACAGCACAGCGGCTAACGGCGAGGTTGCGGGCGACGGGGTTACGGGTGACGAGGAGGCACGCTGGGAGGAACTGCGCGAGCTCTATCGCACATGGCCCTTCTTCCGATCCGTGTTCGCCAACATGGCCCAGGTCATGGCGAAGGCGGAGATGCAGCTGGCGCGCCTGTACGCCAACCTCGTCGATGATAAAGCCACCGCCGACCGCATTTTTGCCCTCATCTCGGAGGAATTCGAGCGCACCCGCGAGGTATATCTCACGGTTACCGGCAACGCGGACCTGGTTAGTGAGAACCAGCGCCAGGCGCGCTCGCTCAAGCGCCGCTACCCGTACCTGCTGCCGCTCAACGCGGTCCAGCTCGAGCTGCTGCGCCGCTACCGGCGCGGCGATGACCAGTTCCTCGTGTCCAAGACCATCCAGGTCACGATGAACGGTCTAGCCACCGCGCTGCGCAACGCCGGCTAACCAAGCCCAACTTGACCCAGCCCAGCTTGACTTAGTTCTACTTGATCAAGCCCAGAGTAAACACGCCCAGGTCAAACGCGTCCGCTTTCATCACGCGCGCCGATGTCCCCGTCAGGAGAAGGTTCCTGCGGGGGCGTCGGCGTTGAGCGGTGGGAGGGTTAGTTGAAGGGGCTGGTGAAGACGGGGGAGGCGTCGTAAGGCGGCAGCCACGCGGTGCGCCCACCGATGCGATCCATCCGACCGCGCGTAGGCGGGGAATCGGGGTCGTCGTCGTTGACGCCGTTGTGGTACGGGCAGAGCGGCACCAGGTTGAGGATGTTGGTCGGCCCGCCGCGGGCCCAGGCCACAATATGGTGAATCTGGCACTTCTCGAAGGGCACCTTGCAGCCCTTCCACGCGCAGCAGGGATTCTCCGCGGCCAGCGCAAGGCGCTGTTTCTCGGTGGCGAAACGCTGCGAACGGAAGACATCGAGCGGGCCGTGTTCGCGGCTGACCGCCACAATGATGCCTTTATCCAGCATGACTTGCTCGACTAACTGCGAACCGGTCATCGTCGCACCATCGGTGGTGCGGACGATAAATTCCTCGCCATCCTTCTCAGTGTTGCCCTTGAGCAGCTCGGCGTAGTCATCAAGCTGCATGACCGCCATAGCAGTCACCTCAGTTTTCACGCCGCCGCCTTCGAGTTGTTCTAAGAAGCTCGCGCCGGGGCGCTCTTGGTCGATGCCCTTAAACAGGTCCGTAAGCTCGCGTGAATCTGCCGTCACGGTCAGCGTGGCAAGGCCATTATCGTGCTGGGTAATCTTCGCGCGCTCGGCATACGTGCGGGGCTTACGCATCTCGCGCAGGCGCTTGCGGGCAACGTTGTCCACCAGCTCCGCACTGGTCTGGCACAGCTCCACGCGCAGGTCCCAAGCCTTATTGTGGTCCCGGACTTTGGCCACGAAAGACTCGATGCGTTGCAAGGTCACTAGGCCATGCCCGCGGCGGCGGGCGGCGTCGGCGGCAATGCGCTGCTTGCGGGTGGAGTTAGTGTGTCCGAAGTAGGTGTGGTGGAGGGAGAGGAGGAGGGAGGCGTCGGCAGGCGTGGCACCGAAGGAAACCAGGTCGGATTCAGACAGGCCCGCGCACTCGGCCACCAAGTCAATGGCCCGGCCGAGTGCGGCGAAGAAGGTCTGAACTCTCATGAACCTCAGCCTAAAAGCGCTCCACCGAGCCAACAAGGGCTAGCTACCGCCGGTGGCGAAAACTGTGGATAACTAGTCCCGACTAAGCGCCCGCCAGACCGCGGCGCTTGAGCAGCGGTGTGACATCCTTGTCGCGGCCGCGGAACTCGCGGTAAGCCTCGGTGAAGTCGCGGGAGGCTCCCTTTGACAGGATGACCTCGCGGAACTTCTGGCCTGCCGCGCGCATATCCGACTGCTCCTTGAACCATTCGAAACCGTCGGCGTCGAGAGCCTCGGCCCAGAGATAGGAGTAGTAGCCCGCGGAATAACCACCCGCAAAGATGTGATTAAAGTACGTCGACCGGTAGCGCGGAGCGATGAGCGGGTTGTCCAAACCAGCCGCGCGCAGAGCCTCAGCCTCGAACTCGGCGACAGCCTCCGGGGTCGCCTCCAGCTTGGCGGCCTCGGCGGCGCTGAGCGAATGCCAGGCTAAGTCGATGATGGAAGCACCCAGGTACTCCGTGGTGGCAAAACCTTGGCCGAACTCGGAAGCCGCGGTGATGGCATCGAGCAGCTCGTCGGGGATGGGCTCGCCGGTCTCTACGTGGCGCGCGTACTCCTTGACCAACTGAGGATCGAGGGCCCAGTTCTCGTTGATCTGCGAGGGGAACTCCACCCAGTCACGGGGGACGTTGGTGCCGGCGAAGGTGGGGTAGCGGACGTCGGAAAGCAGGCCATGCAGAGCGTGACCGAACTCGTGGAAGACGGTGCGCACCTCGTCCATGCTGAGCAGCGGCTGCGAACCGTCGGCGGGCTTGGTGATGCCCATGACGTTAACAATGACCGGCTTGCGCTCCAGCAGCCCGGACTGGCCGACGAACTCGCTCATCCAGGCGCCACCGCGCTTGGTGGGTCGGCCAAAGTAGTCGGTGAGGAGGAGACCAATCCCCTTTTCCCCGTGATTGACGTTTCCGTCAATCACCTCCCACACGCGGACGCCCTCCGCGTAGCCGTCGAGGTCATCGCGCGGGGTCACGGTGATGCCGTAGAGGCGCTCGGCGGCGGCGAAGACGCCTTTTTCCAGGACCTGGTCGAGGGGGAAGTACGTGCGCAGTTCCTCTTCATCGAGGGAGAAGTCGCGGGCGCGGACCTTGGATTCCCAATAGGGCCAGTCGGCGGCGGTGAAGCCTTGGCCGTTGAGCTCGGCTTCTTCGGCGAGGAGTTTCTGTTCACCGGCTGCGTTGGCTGCGGCGGCGGGGGCGAGGTCGTGGAGCATGGAGTGGGCGGCGTCGGCAGTCGCGGCGGTCTCTTCAGCGATGACGTAGTCGGCATGTGTGGCGTATCCCAAAAGCTCGGCGCGCTCGGAGCGCAGCTGCACGGCCTCGATGAGCCCCGGGATGTTGTTCTCAGAGCCCCTGCTTGCCGACGCCCCATACAACCTCCCCCTCGCATCCTCCCGTGCCAAGCGGCTGAGCTCCGACTGGACGGTGGGCAGCTCCAGTGGGATGACAAAGCCGTCGCGTCCGAGTGCTTCGGCATCGGCCTTGGCGGAGGCGATGCGCTCGGCGGGCAGGCCCTCCAGCTCTTCTTCGGTGAAGGACACCGCGCGCTCGCGCGTGGACGCCATGAGGTTGCGGCCAAATTCCTCCGAGAGCGCGGACAGGCGCTGGTTGATCTCGGACAGGCGGGCCTTGCCGGCAGCGTCGAGGTCGGCTCCCTTGCGTTTGAAGGTGCGCAGGAGGTGGTCGTGGAGGTGGTGGCCCTCGGGGTCGTCGGCAAGCGGCGTTGCCTCCTTGATGCGCGCGTAGAGCACCTCGTTCTGGTACATCGCGTCATAGTGCGCGGCGAGGCGCGGGTAGAGCTCGGCAGCGATATCCTCCATCTCCTCTGTGACGTCTGTGCCGGAGAGGTTGCCGAAGACAGCCATGACGCGGTCCAAGTCTTGGCCGGAGCGCTCGAGGGCCTCGACGGTATTCTCCCATGTGGGGTCGGCGGGGTTGTCGGTGATGGCGGCGATTTCCGCGCGGTGACGCGCTAGCGCCTCGTCGAAGGCCGGGCGGTAGTGCTCGACGGTGATGTCCGCGAAGGGCGGCAGTTGGTAGGGCAGCGGGGAAGGGCTCAAAAGTGGGTTAGTCATAAGTGACCAATCTACCCCACTCGTGTGACGGTTTTCACTAAATCGCTGTGTCGTGACGCTGGCTTGCGATGTATAAGGATGACATCAAGAACGAGGAACGCGGCCAACGTGATACCCAGCAGCGGCAGGAAGACACCGACGGTGGCTGCGAACAGCGCACCTAGTGCCGTGGTGGCCCAGGAGAAGTGTGATGTTGGAACAAAGCGTGGGCGGCGCTTGAACCACATGTAATAGCCCAAGATCACGAGGGCGGCGATAGCCAGCCCCAGCGCGAACAATGCAATCTGCAGCGGCAGGCCGAACATGATGCCCGTGTGCAGGTAGATTCCCCAGCTGCTGAGCTTGCTAAACAACGGCAGGCTGGAGAAGGGCTGGCGGTCGATGACCTCACCGGTGGAGCCGTCGACGGACACCTCGTCGGAGGTTGTGCGCCACTCGACCCAGCGTTCGCTGACCTGCCAGGCGGAGTGGGCGTCTTCCGGTGGGTACAGGCGCAGCGGACCGGTGAGGCCTTCGGCACGGCCGGTGCGGAGGACTCGCTCAGCTTCAGCAGCCACGCCAGCGCTTTCCGACGCCCCTCCCGCATGGCCGCCATGTCCCTCATGACCTTCGTGTCCGGTGTGCTCATGTGCTTCGGGGGTTGTACCGGGCACGGTGGTCTCGATGGGGGTGGCTTTCCAGTGCATACGTTCCACGAGGGAGTTGACATTGTCGCCGGCCAGCTGCGACCACGTGATACCGGTGGCGGAAAGACCAATGAGACCGATAAATATCCAGGCTCCGATGGTGGAGTGTAGGCGCGTAGCCTTCGAGCGTGCGGAGCGCTTCGGCTGCTGTGGTGTGGACTTCGCGGTTGCCTTGTTCTTGGGGCGGCGGCGAATCCACCACATGTAGAGCCCGCCGCAAGCCATGACCCACAGCCAGGAGGCGGCCAGCTCGGAGTAGAGCTTACCCACCTTGCCCAGGTGGAAGCTTTCGTGCAGGGAGGAAATCCAGCGGCGCAGCGGCATCTCACCCAGACCGGAGTAAGTGGGGTAGTCCCCTATGACCTTGGCGGTTGCGGGGTCGATGAAGACGGTGCGCTGGAGGCTCTCATCGATGCTGTCATCGGACACCAGAACGCGCGTGGAATCTGTCGGTGTCGTGGCTGGCCATACCTGCGTGACTGGCATGTCTGGGTGCTTGTGCTGTGCGGCCTGGATTTGCTCCTCCAAGCTCACGGGGTGCTCGACCGCCGGAACGGTCATGACGTCGCGGTACACCACCTTCTCCAGGGAAGGTGCCACGGCATAAAGACAGCCGGTCAGGGCCGCGATGAGGATGAAGGGGCCGACGAACATGCCGCCATAAAAGTGAATGCGCTGAATGAAGGATCGCAGAGCCGTCCGACTCATATGTAGTGCTCTTTCAGGGTCTAGGGGTAAAGGGCCCCTGCTAAACGTTCGCGGGACGCTCAGTAGGGGCGATGGACAGGCGCTGATATCAACTGCACTAGTAGTCGGAGGCGATGGTTTCTCGGTTCCCGAAAATTGAAAAACTTTTTAACTAACTGGGTTCCTCGGTGTTCAAAGTGCTGAGAGCGGCTTGTTGGTAGGGGTGTTGCGGAACGGTGGTAGGGCTGGATTCCGACTAGGTGGTAGGGCCGGGCAGCTGGCCTTGTCGGGGCCAGCGGCCGGGCCTTTAATCCGATCGAC
>NZ_JAMFTP010000030.1:0-1602 GCF_024586525.1 Corynebacterium sp. BF-R-2
GCTTCGAACTCAACATTGGTGACGAAACCATTCACGCCGCCGTACCACTCCCGCCCGACCTCACCGCCACCATTCAAGCAATCACCGGCCACGAACTTCCGCACTAAATTGGCCTAAGTCAGGAAGCTAAGCCTGCCCGCGCTGATGGTACTGCAACCGGGAGGTTGTGGGAGAGTAAGAAACCGCCGACACCAAACAACAAAACAAAACTCAATACACAACAAAGAGAGACCGTTGAAACACCACCAGTTCCAACGGTCTCTTCACCGTTTTCTCAACCACAATCATGTTCCTATAACGAGGTCCTCACCGAAACTTCGATCTGGTCGGTATATTTCTAGAAGAACAAAGCAATCCTATGCTCCTAATGGATTGGAGAATCTAGTCAAGACGTGGCCAACTGGGAAACGCGATCGCTTTCGTGGAATTCTGAGGGGCTACGAGATTCGGCGGACAGGGTCATGCTGTCCGAGGCGCTTCAATACGGCCTGAAATGACTGGCGCCCCACACCGAAGGGCAGAACCTATTTACCTTGTGTCTTGTATAAAAGCCCCTTCGAGTTTTCTACCACATCTCAGGAGAACCGCACGGAATCAGCTGAGCGACGTTCCCCAAGGCTCGACTGTGACAAATGTAGCTTCGGACTCCAGGCTTGCTTATCGTCTCTGCACAGTCCAAGGGCATTCCTATAGAATGGGCTTCATGGAAGAAAAACGACTGTCCTCATTATATTTTGGCAATGTTGTTCTTGAGTCCCAGGCGTCAGGAACATTCCCAAAAATCTACGCTGATGATATGCACTCGTATTGGATGCGTCCGAGTAATGATGGCATGCTCTCTGTACCGCTAGATGATCTACGCGGAAACATCAGCTCCGATAGGGCTGAGAAACTCTCCAACAAAATATTTGAATCTGTGTCCGCAGAATTGAACGCTAATTATCCAGGAGGAAAAAGCCAAGCAGTAAAAGAACTTACTGCCTGGCTTTTACAGGACTCCTAAACATCGCAGGGGAGATGTACTTCCTTAGAAATGTCAGACCCTGTATGTTCCCCTGCTTGAATTTTTCCGTCTATACGGTAGTCATGACCTGATTTAGAGTATCCGCAATCTACTTCCCCTCGAACAAATCCATAGCCGCCCTCAGTGAGATTCTTTTCCATTTCATCTACATTTTGGTAGAAAAATCCGGCATGCTCTTCTTGAAGACGAATCTTAGCGCTTAATGGCAGAAAACCACTTCCAACGCATTTGACATGCAAACCATAAGTAAGCTTGTTACCGGCTTCGACTCGCGGACCTGCAAACGTACCTGTGCAAGCTCCTGTCCCGAATGCACCATAAGCTGTGCGGGAACTCGTATCCTCGTCACCGAATGTAAAGGTAAAACTATCGTTGGTGGTTCCTTCGTCCAAAGGAGAAGAATCGGCTAGAGCGGGCGGGGAAAAGATAAGTGCTATAGAAAGCACGGTTGTTGGGTGAGGTTACCCTCGTTTAGTGGACACCCTATTTGTACGGATCTTGTGTCCGTAAGAGAGGATGTTCATTGTGAGTCAACAGCGCAAGAAGTACACGCCGGAGTACCGGCGTGAAGCCGCGAA
>NZ_JAMFTP010000031.1:0-1517 GCF_024586525.1 Corynebacterium sp. BF-R-2
AAGCCCGATTTCCGCGGTACGGCAGATGGTGTCGGCAACGAGGTTTCCAGTAGGCTTCACAGTACGGGTCCCTGGTGGGTGTAGATGGTTGTTTAGGAGCTTTCATCTTCACACCAGGGACCCCTATATGTTGTGGTGACCCGCTGAACCCGTCGTGGCCAACTTCACCCCGCTACGCACTCCGAAACCGGAAGAGCCTGTTACGTGCAGCCTAGTGGGGAATCCGACGACAGGAAGATCAACGAGTCGACGAGTGATGTGGTCACGAAGCTTGCCAGGCTGCCCACAGTCCGGGCACACGCCGGAAACGGCTACTGGTGTGGCCTCAATGATGGTCAGCGCTCCGGCATCAGCGGCACCGGTGATAGCAAGCCCGATTTCCGCGGTACGGCAGATGGTGTCGGCAACGAGGTTTCCAGTAGGCTTCACAGTACGGGTCCCTGGTGGGTGTAGATGGTTGTTTAGGAGCTTTCATCTTCACACCAGGGACCCCTATATGTTGTGGTGACCCGCTGAACCCGTCGTGGCCAACTTCACCCCGCTACGCACTCCGAAACCGGAAGAGCCAGCAAAGGTTAGAAGCCCTAGAACCGTTTATACGAATCTAGGGCTTCTTTGTCGTTTTAGAAATTTCGTGCGGGATCTTCCGGGTTATGATTGCGAAGCCTTCATGACCTGATGTCCAACGAGCCGTAGGCGAGGCGGGAGAAGGATACTCGTCATGCTCCTTCAAAGCGCGTGATAATCTGTCGTTTCGTTGGCGCATTAGGGTTTGCACACTCTAATGCGACCATTACTACATGGTGAAGATTATTCATGTTTCAGGCCAGAGGTTACGACCGTTTCGTACGGCCAAGCAATTTGAGTTAACTGAGCGAGATCGGTTCCTCTTGACTGTTTGGTTGCGTTTGAAGCTATGGCGCGCGACCACGTTGCCAGGCTGTGGGGAATTTACGATTCGGGAGCTTGTAAGCGTCTTCGATTGCTCCGGGACAAAGGGTTCATTGACGATAAAAGCGTTTTCACGGGCTTCCCCAGCATTCTCACCATCACCAGCAAAGGCTGCAGGCACAGTAGATGGACGCACATTACTGATAAAGGAAATGTTGTCGGGGATTTCAAGCCTCCTCGCTTTAGCGCGGGTGGAACCCTGGCACACACGCTTTTGGTTATGGATTCAGCTCTATCCTGGTCAATTTATGCGCACACGGTCGTAAGCGAGCGAGTGATAAAGGCCCAGGACCGGTAAGCATCTCAGTAAAAGAAACCACCACCCGGTAGATGCTATCGATAGGTAAAAGGTGGATGCTAGGTGCTGTTATTATCCGGATTTTTTATCCCTACCGGACTGATGTCAGATGCGAGTTTTTGGTACCGGTGTTCTGGGGACTCGGTGTTATGTGTCACTACCTTTTGCGCGCTTAAGGTCATGACATTGTTTACACCTAATGTCATGACATTGTGCACAGTTTCGTGACCTTTTATGCTGTGTGTCGGACACAATCGGATAATGAGTA
>NZ_JAMFTP010000032.1:0-1323 GCF_024586525.1 Corynebacterium sp. BF-R-2
TGAGGTTACCCTCGTTTAGTGGACACCCTATTTGTACGGATCTTGTGTCCGTAAGAGAGGATGTTCATTGTGAGTCAACAGCGCAAGAAGTACACGCCGGAGTACCGGCGTGAAGCCGCGAACCTGGTAATCGAGTCAGAGCGACCGATCGCTCATGTGGCTAAGGAAATCGGTGTTTCCGCCGGGCTTTTGGGCCGGTGGGTCAAACTCGAACGTGAACGCCGAGGATCCTCCGATGGGATGAGCGAGGCTGACCTCCGAGCTGAGAATGCTCGTCTGCGCCGGGAGCTGGCAGAAGCCAAGATGGATAACGAGTTTTTGTCAAAAGCGACAGCCTTCTTCGCCGCGAAGCAACGCGAGCAGAAAAGTTCGAACTAATGCAGCAGGAGAAGGCGAACTACAGCATCAAGCGCATGGCACGACTATTAAAAGTATCTCGGTCTGGATACTACAAATGGGCCCATGCGCAGCAGAAACGACTATCCGGCGAAGATGATCGGGCAGCATTTTACGATGATGTTGACCGAAAGATTCATCAGATTTGGAAAGACTCCGATGAGGTTTATGGTGCTCCGCGGATCACCGCAGAGCTTGCCGAGCGCTACCAGATCACCTTGAATCGCAAGACTGTGGCTAAACGGATGCGCATGATGGGCATTGAAGGGATTTCACCGCGTGCCTTTGTCCCGGTGACAACGATTCAAGCCAAGCGTAAGTCAACTCTTCCTGACCTGGTCAAGCGCATGTTTGATACTGGTCAGCTCAACCGAGTGTGGATGTCAGATATTACCTACCTGCGCACCGGTGAGGGCTGGTTGTACTTGTGCGCGGTCCGCGATGGTCATTCCCGCAGGGTACTGGGCTGGGCTATGGATAGCGTTCAAGACACACACCTGGTTGAACGGGCCCTGCGGATGGCGCATACGCTACGCGGTGATGTTCCTGATGGGCTGGTGTTTCACGCTGACCGCGGAACGCAATTTACCAGTGAGAAGCTCTGGGAGGTCTGCCGCAACCTGGGCATTGCCCAGTCTGTGGGGCGTACTGGTGTGTGCTTCGATAACGCGATGGCTGAGTCGTTCTGGTCGACGCTAAAGACTGAATTCTATGACCGGCAGCGCTGGGCGACCCGTGATGCTGCACGCAAGGCCGTTGCCTACTGGATTGAAGTCGTCTACAACCGCCGACGCCGGCACTCTGCACTCGGGATGGTCAGCCCCGTCGACTTCGAAAACCACATTGGTCTAACCACCAGTAGAAAAGAAATAGCTGCCTAACCACTAGGTAGCTCCACTACGTGTCCACGATTTGCGGGCAACCCCA
>NZ_JAMFTP010000033.1:0-1220 GCF_024586525.1 Corynebacterium sp. BF-R-2
GACTCGAACACCTACGCGGCATCGCCCTAGGATTCAAAAACCTCAACCACTACATCTTGCGATGCCTAATCCACTCCGGACAACTACAGGACAAAATCAACGCACTCTAAAACCGGAAGGGCCGTTTTAGGGTCCACCATGAAGTTCGGCATGCAGGGATCACCATGGCAAACAACCATATCGGTGCGCTCTTGGTCGAGCCGCACCGGTAGCTCTCGTTCGACACGAGCCAAAAGATCGAGCTGCGGCGTACTCTTGTCCTCGTCCGGTAAGAAGTCGGGATTGACGGCATTGCGGGACACCACATCAACGGCGCGTCCGAACATTCGCGACAGCCTGCGCTCAAACGGACATTGATCAACCGATAGGCTGTGAACAGCGCCAAGTTGCTGCCCCATTGACGGCCACGCTTTGAGCAAATCCGCTCCAGACAGATCAGCCGCCGGTACTCCCGGAATTGCCGTTATCACCAAGCATGCACCCTCCTGTTCCTCCTGCCAGTTGATCACCTCGGGGCAAGCCACACCTCGACCTTTGAGCCAAATGAGGCGGTCACGCTCTCCAGCGAGCTCACCGCGGCGGGAAGCAGGTGCGATTTTCGCGAAGGCATGCCCGTCACCACGTCGAAAAACAAAATCACCAGATTCTCCGCCTCTGACAGGCAACCAGTCAGAATGCGATTCACCAAAAAAAATATTAGTTCGATTCAATGGAGGTTCCTTCAGTTTTCTGATGAAGCGCGGAGGTGGCTCAACCTGCGAAAAGAAACGAGTTGCTACGTAAGTCCGAGAACATGCTTTCCATGGTCTCTGAGCTCGCCTTTGGGACCGACATATCGGTAGAGAGTGACGCGCTCGATGCCGAGTTCCTTGCAGAGATCGGAAACTGAAGTATCGCGCTGGGCCATGGCGGCTTGCGCGAGACGCACCTGAGCTTTGGTGAGCGCGAATTTTCGTCCGCCCTTGCGACCGCGCGCTCTCGCGGAGGCGAGACCCGCCATGGTGCGCTCTCGGATCAGATCTCGCTCGAACTCGGCCAAGGTGGCGAAGATTCCGAACACCATGCGACCGGACGCAGTCGTGGTGTCGATCTGAGCGGGCACTGTTGCAAAGTTAGCGATGAGGCAGCCTTTTGTCTTATTCAAAGGCCTTACATTTCAAAAACTCTGCTTACCAGGCGCATTTCGCCCAGGGGATCACCATAATAAAATGCTGAGGCCT
>NZ_JAMFTP010000034.1:0-1105 GCF_024586525.1 Corynebacterium sp. BF-R-2
CACGTAACAGTCCCCAGATTCTTGTGCACAGCCACGTCGTGCCCAAGGAAGATCTTCCAGGCTTCCTTGGCTTGCGCGGATGACGGCTCCAAGCTGACTTATCGGGTCACCCGCTGGATCTTGCAGCGTCTTGCTATTGATCGGATGAGTGTGTCAGCTACCGCCAAAGCACTCGGTGTGGGATGGGACCTGGTCAACCAAGTCGCGCTGGATGCCTGCCGCCAGCTTGTCTACGGCGACCCCTGTCACCTAGACGGGGTTCGCATCCTCGGAGTCGATGAACATGTATGGAAACACACCCGCAAACCAGGTCAGCCATCAAACCTGGTGACCATACTTGTTGACCTCACCCCGCTGGTAGACGGGCGTGGTCCTGCCCGCTTGTTAGACATGCGACCAGGACGCTCCGCAGACGTGCTCAGCGGGTGGCTGAAAGAGCGCGACCCCAGCTTCCGGGAGCAGATACAGGTAGTAACAATGGACGGGTTCACCGGTTATGCCACCGCAGTCGAAGAACAACTACCACAGGCGAATAAAGTCATGGACCCTTTCCATGTGGTGCATCTAGCAGCCGACAAACTCACCACATGCCGACAACGACTCCAACGTGAGACCACCGGGCGCCGCGGACGCAAAGATGACCCACTATACAAGCACCGGCGCACCCTGTTAACCAGGACGAACTATCTCACCGAGCGGCAAAAGCAACGCTTAGAAATGTTGTGGGCCACCGATGACGACTACGTGGCCCTAGAAGTAACGTGGCTGCTCTACCAAGACATGATCGCAGCGTACGCGCATCCGAAGAAATCGGAAGGCAAAAAGCTCATGGAACGCATCATCCACACCCTGCGTAAAGGATTACCGAAAGGCTTAGAAGAGCTCGCCCAACTGGGCCGCACCCTGTGGCGAAGACGCAAAGATGTGCTCGCCTACTTTGAAATCGGCGCCTCCAACGGCCCCGTCGAGGCAATCAACGGCCGACTCGAGCACCTACGCGGCATCGCCTTAGGATTTAAAAACCTCAACCACTACATCTTGCGATGCCTAATCCACTCCGGACAGCTACAGGACAAAATCAACGCACTCTAAAACCGGAAGGGCC
>NZ_JAMFTP010000035.1:0-1099 GCF_024586525.1 Corynebacterium sp. BF-R-2
GTGGCTCAAACTTGTTAGGGAGCTGTCTAAGGTGGGATCGGCGATTGGGACGAAGTCGTAACAAGGTACCCGTACCGGAAGGTGCGGGTGGATCACCTCCTTTCTAAGGAGCATTATTTTTTAGGCACCAGTTGGTGTTTAACCATCCAAACCCCCTTTCTTTTTGTGGGTGTGGTGGTTGTGGTGGTTGATGTAGACGCGTGTTCTGCTGCCACCAATTTTTTTAATCGGGTGGAGATACACCTTAACCAGAGTCTTAATTTATCTAATCGACGCAAGTTACTTTTTTCTTTTGTATGTTGGTGCATTGTTGGGTGTCTGGGGCATTATCCCCTGGTTGTAACCCATGCTGGTAACACACTGTCGAAGCCTTGTTGCTTGGTGGTGGTTGTGGTGTGGGGTGTTGTGTGAGAACTGTATAGTGGACGCGAGCATTAAACTGCATGCTTGTCACCGTGTGGTGGTGGGTGTGTGGTTTGTGTGATTTCTGTTCTTTTGTGTTTTGTGTAGTTCACGCCGGCCGCATACGTGGTGATGGTGCTTTGTGGCATTGTTGTTGTGTGTGGTTGGTTGTGTGTTCGTTATTTAGGGCGCATGGTGGATGCCTTGGCATGCTGAGCCGATGAAGGACGTGTAAGGCTGCGTTAAGCCTCGGGGAGTTGTCAATAAAGCGTTGATCCGAGGATGTCCGAATGGGGAAACCTGGCACCTGTTATGGGGTGTTACCCTTCAGTGAATTCATAGCTGTTGTGGGGGTTTACGCGGGGAAGTGAAACATCTCAGTACCCGTAGGAGGAGAAAATAAAATTATGATTCTGCTAGTAGTGGCGAACGAACGTGGATGAGGCTAAACCGTATGCATGTGATACTTGGTAGGGGTTGTGTGTGCGGTGTTGTGGGGCCCGATTTTAAGCTAGCTACCACTGGTTTGCGTGGGTGTTGTTGTTAGGCGAAGTGGTGTGGAAACACCTGCCAAAGAGGGTGATAGTCCCGTAGTTGAAGACTTCAGCATTTGTGTGGTTGGGTGCCCGAGTAGCAGCGGGCTCGTGGAATCTGCTGTGAATCTGCCGGGACCACCCGGTAAGCCTAAATACTTAGT
>NZ_JAMFTP010000036.1:0-1083 GCF_024586525.1 Corynebacterium sp. BF-R-2
GTGACGGTACCTGTATAAGAAGCACCGGCTAACTACGTGCCAGCAGCCGCGGTAATACGTAGGGTGCGAGCGTTGTCCGGAATTACTGGGCGTAAAGAGCTCGTAGGTGGTTTGTCGCGTCGTCTGTGAAATTCCGGGGCTTAACTCCGGGCGTGCAGGCGATACGGGCATAACTTGAGTGCTGTAGGGGAGACTGGAATTCCTGGTGTAGCGGTGAAATGCGCAGATATCAGGAGGAACACCGATGGCGAAGGCAGGTCTCTGGGCAGTTACTGACGCTGAGGAGCGAAAGCATGGGTAGCGAACAGGATTAGATACCCTGGTAGTCCATGCCGTAAACGGTGGGCGCTAGGTGTAGGGGGCTTCCACGTCTTCTGTGCCGTAGCTAACGCATTAAGCGCCCCGCCTGGGGAGTACGGCCGCAAGGCTAAAACTCAAAGGAATTGACGGGGGCCCGCACAAGCGGCGGAGCATGTGGATTAATTCGATGCAACGCGAAGAACCTTACCTGGGCTTGACATACACCAGATCGCTGCAGAGATGTAGTTTCCCTTGTGGTTGGTGTACAGGTGGTGCATGGTTGTCGTCAGCTCGTGTCGTGAGATGTTGGGTTAAGTCCCGCAACGAGCGCAACCCTTGTCTTATGTTGCCAGCATTTGGTTGGGGACTCATGAGAGACTGCCGGGGTTAACTCGGAGGAAGGTGGGGATGACGTCAAATCATCATGCCCCTTATGTCCAGGGCTTCACACATGCTACAATGGTCGGTACAACGCGCAGCGACACTGTGAGGTGGAGCGAATCGCTGAAAGCCGGTCTTAGTTCGGATTGGGGTCTGCAACTCGACCCCATGAAGTCGGAGTCGCTAGTAATCGTAGATCAGCAATGCTGCGGTGAATACGTTCCCGGGCCTTGTACACACCGCCCGTCACGTCATGAAAGTTGGTAACACCCGAAGCCAGTGGCTCAAACTTGTTAGGGAGCTGTCTAAGGTGGGATCGGCGATTGGGACGAAGTCGTAACAAGGTACCCGTACCGGAAGGTGCGGGTGGATCACCTCCTTTCTAAGGAGCATTATTTTTTA
>NZ_JAMFTP010000004.1:0-194413 GCF_024586525.1 Corynebacterium sp. BF-R-2
CACTCGGGATGGTCAGCCCCGTCGACTTCGAAAACCACATTGGTCTAACCACCAGTAGAAAAGAAATAGCTGCCTAACCACTAGGTAGCTCCACTACGTGTCCACGATTTGCGGGCAACCCCAACTCCACTAAACACGCAGGACTGTGCACACACCCATGGGACACAGTGTGCACAACCTCCTGACACCCAGTGTGCACAACCTGATGACACTCACCGTGCACGAGGTGCTGACACTTTACATTCTGGGGACTCGGTACTGTCGTGTTCCGGGTAGTTGGTACCGGGCCGAGGGGTGCGTCGGCCCGGACCGTTTGTCTTAGTCGTCTGGGGTGGTGGGTGCGGTGGCTTTGCGCATGTCGAAGTCTCCGATATGGATTCGGTGGCCGTTGTTGAGGCGGCTTACAAGTGAATCGGCTCCGACTCTGTCTGGCAGTGTTTCAACCCAGTAGGCGGCAGCTGATTGGGAGGAGATCAGTGTTGGGAGCCTTCCGTCGCGGTCGAATATGATCTTGGTTAGGTCTTCTTGCCCGCGCTGGTTGATGCTGATGGTCATAAAGTCGTCGATGATAAGGACATCGACGTTGATCAGTTTCCGCATCTTATCGAGGTAGTTTTGGTCAGTCGGTGAGAAGACCGCCAGCATGTCTACAAGTTGATCCAGCCGGTAGTACGCCACGGAATATCCGGCCTTGCATGCGGCGATGCCGATGGCGCAGGCAATGTATGTCTTGCCTGTTCCGGTCGGGGCGAGGATGTGAATATTGGTCGGGTTTTCCCGCCAGTTGGTTGCTGCGATTCGTTTCAGCTGGCGCATGTTGATACCGCGTTGTTCTGCCCGGGTGATTTCAGCCAGGCTTGCATCTGGGTATCGGAATTGTGCCTGGGTTATAGCCTTGGCAATGTTGCGCTGTTGTCGTTGTGTGTAGGCTTCTTCGACTGCGGCGAGGAAGATGTCTTCTGGTAGCGCATCCGCATAGGCCTCGTCGTTGACAACCTCGTAGAAGATGTCAGCGAAGGTTGATACGCGAAGCTTGCGCATTTTCGCCCGCACAATCTCGTCATCGATGCTGCTCATGATTTTTCACACTCCTTCTAGTTTTCGTAGTGGTCAGCAGGCCGGATAAAGACGGCATCGGCCACGTCGCCGGTAAGCGGGGTGCTTGGGCGTGGTTGGCGCTTGGCCACGGGCTGTGTTTTCGGCCCTGGTGCCCCGGGATGTTGTTGGGCGTGGGCAATGTCAGTCTGGATGCGTTTGATCACTGCCATCGTGGGGGCCAGCTTCTTGTCCACGACCTGCTGGCAGGCAGGTTCGAGGGTGGCTTTGTTGTGCTTTTTGCCCAGGTTGGCCAGCACGTTGCGTGCCTGGATGAGTCCGCGGGGTACGGCGGCACTATTGCGGTCGAGGATCATCGCTATGACTGCGTGCGTTGCTGCCCCAAACGACGAGGCCCAGGCCAAAAGCTCATCACGGGTAAGCGCCTTGTGGCCTTCATCATCGCCACGCGGTGCATGCTGAGGGTTGGTGGAATACCGGTATTTGAATCCGTGAAGGCGCGTGTGTTCAGCAACAAGCTGCTCCCCGTTGAAGATGCTCACCAGTTGCGGGGTGAGTCTGACTGTTACCGATTCTCCTACCAGCTGAAATGGCACTGAGTAGTACTGGTAGTCACAGGTGATGTGCCAGTTGCGATCGACTTTAAGCCGCTTATAAGACACTTCCGTAAACGGCGTCGGCGGAAGATCCCGCATCATTGGTGCTTCTTCTTGATCAAAGCGCATCTGCCGTGTTGTGCCATCAGGCCGCGTCATTGCGCCGTTGATATCAGCAAGACGCTCCGCGATCGCCTCATTAAGCTCATCGAGGTTGTAGAAGACCTCATTGCTGAAGTAGCCCAGGATTTTGGTGTAGGCGATTTTCACGGCACGCTCTACTGCTGCCTTGTCACGAGGCCTGCCGGGCCTAGTCGGCACGATCGTGACGCCGTAATAGTCAGCAAACGCTGCGTAGCGGTCAGTGACCATCCGGTATGTAGAGGTCTTCTTCGGCCGATACGTCGCCGTAGAAGCATTATCTGGCACGATGACCGCTGGTACTTTGCCAAGATAATTCAACGCCTTAACATGGCACTCAATCCACGCCGGCATCTTCTCATTCGCAGCAGCAGTAACGTACATCAACCCTGAGTACGGGCTGACCGCGACAAACAATGACGCCTTGAACGCGGTATCACCACTGGCCTGATCTACTACAGGCACTTTGTCACCGGCCCAGTCGACATAAAGCTCTTGCCCTGGCTCATGGGTGACAACTTCGACGAGATCGTTGGCACGGAGAAATTCATTGAGCCCACTGCAGAACTGGGAGTACTGGTACTTTGTCTTGTCCGTCGGACACGGCTGCGACACGTAGTCCATCCACAGCTTGTGCCTGGTCACGTGCTTCGTACTTTTCAGCTTGTGTGCAAGAGCATGAAAATCAGGCTGGTCGTAGGACATCGTCCGCTTACTCCGGCCGTCGCTGAATCGATCGTCGAACCATCCCGGTGGGAGTTGACGGAAACGCTCTGGAGTTAGTGCCTCATCGTTGATGACTTTCTTTGCTCGGGATACTTCTCGTCGTGAACATCCCAATGCGTGTGTGATCTGCGCGTAGCTAGCACCATCAAGGCACATCGCGATGATCTGTTTGAAGTTGGCCACAAGGACCAGCTCCTTCCAAGTAGAAGTTGACGCAACACCAGCGGATTGTGGTGTCGCCAACATCAACTATGAAAGAAAACCCCATGCAGTACCGGGTACGTGGAACACCGGTACCAACTACCCCAAATCGACAACTGAAGCGTCCTGATGCTAAAGAAGGCGTCCGGCAGGATGGTGGTGCTCATTGGCGTATCCCCCGAGAAAAGAGTGTTAGAAGAAGTGTTCTACAACTAATCTTAGTGCCGGCACAAACCAAGGTCTATAGCCTGCGGGGATAAACTTCACAAACCAAGAAGCATGGGGGTGTTGAGTAATGCTTTAGGTTGTGTGTTCGACTCTTGTCGAGCTGGGGGTATAGGTTTTACTGATACACAACAACGGGGGTAGGTGAATGGTGCAATCGAAGAAAGATGGCGCCACATGCCCCTTTCTGAGCGCTGCATATCTTCAGGGATAGACTGGACACAATTGACCGCACGAACACGGATGAAGGGATTGTGAATGACTATCAAGGTGGGCGTTCTCGGCGCGAAGGGGCGCGTGGGACAGGCAATCGTGGAAGGCGTTACTGCTGCAGAGGATCTAGAGCTCGTCGCTGAGATTAACCGTGACTCTTCGCTAGAAGAGCTGGTTGAGTCCGGCGCCCAAGTGGCTGTTGACTTCACCCAGCCGGCGACTGTCATGGAGAACCTAGAGTTCTGTATTCAGCACGGTATTCATGCTGTCGTCGGCACCACGGGCTTCGATGCCGAGCGTCTTGCTCAGGTTGAGGCATGGACGAAAAAGGACGGCGCTGGGCACGTGCTCATCGCTCCCAACTTTGCCATTTCGGCCGTGCTGACCATGGTCTTCGCGGCCCAAGCTGCGAAGTTCTTTGATAGCGCTGAGGTTGTGGAATACCACCACCCCAATAAGCTTGATGCTCCTTCAGGTACCGCTGTTCACACTGCCCAAGGTATTGCGAATGCGCGCAAGGAAGCAGGCCTTGATGCCATGCCGGACAAGACTGAGCAGTCGCTTGACGGAGCGCGTGGCGCAGACGTCGACGGCGTTCATGTACATGCAGTGCGTATGCAGGGAATGGTGGCGCACGAAGAGGTTATTTTCGGTACTCAAGGCCAATCCCTGACCATCCGTCAAGATTCTTATGACCGTTCCTCCTTTACGCCTGGCGTACTCGTTGGCGTGCGTGAGATTGCCTCCCATCCGGGCCTGACCGTGGGTCTTGAGCAGTACTTGGGGCTGTAATGGCAAAAGTTACCGAGCTTGATGTTCAGCTCATCGCGGCGACATCCTTTCACGCGCCACGGGGAGTGGAGTGGGAGGTGGATGAGGGGGCGTCGGACAGCGAGGCTCTTGTCGAGTTTTCCGGACGTGCCTGCTACGAGTCCTTTGACAAGCCGAACCCCCGGACGGCCTCCAATCAGGCTTATCTGCACCACATCTTGGAAGTCGGTCACGATGCACTGCTGGAGCATGCGACGGCTACGCTCTACATCCGCGGCCTGTCGCGTTCAGCTACTCACGAGCTGGTTCGACACCGCCATTTCTCGTTTTCACAACTCTCGCAGAGATTTGTTCACCCCGAGGAGACCGAGGTGGTGTTGCCGAAACTCATCGCGGAGGATGAACAGCTTACTCGCCTGACTTTGCAGGCCGCGGATGATGCGCGCTTCGTCTACGAAGAGCTTCTTGATGCCCTCGAGTCCAAACTCGATCAAGAGCCCAACGCGCTTCTGCGTAAGAAGCAAGCGCGGCAGGCTGCCCGAGCCGTTCTGCCCAATCTCACAGAATCGCGCATCGTAGTGACCGGAAACTACCGTGCGTGGCGGCATTTCATTGGCGCACGGGCAACGGAACAGGCAGACACCGAGTTGCGCCAGCTTGCCGTGACGTGTCTGAAGTTGTTGCGGGAGCAATCGCCAGTGCTTTTCGACGATTTCACTATCACCACCCTCGCTGACGGCACCGAAATGGCATCCAGTCCATACGCCTAAGAGGAAATTTGAGACTCGCGCGCGGCCCCGATTCAGCTAACAGGGCGCAAAGCGGGTAATCTTGACGCCTATGAGCACAGGTATGGCAGTACAGACGGGCGTCGACATCTTCGGACGCGTGGGCGTAGCCATGGTCACTCCCTTTGACCAGGCTGGTGCGCTGGACGTGTCTGCGGGGCGTCGCCTAGCAGCTCATCTCGTTGACAATGGCATCGATTCACTCATCCTGGCAGGTACCACGGGTGAGTCGCCGACAACGTCACTGGATGAGAAGCTGGAACTGTTTACAGTTGTGAAGGACGAGGTGGGGGACCGCGCCAAGCTGTGCGCTGGTGCAGGAACCAACAACACCGCTACGAGTATCGAGGCAGCCCGCGCTTTTGCAGATGCTGGGGCGGACAGCCTCTTGGTCGTCACCCCGTACTACTCCAAGCCCTCCCAGGCTGGTGTGTATGCGCACTTCACTGCCGTAGCGGACGCCGTAGACCTCCCCATTTGTCTGTATGACATCCCTGGCCGCTCGGGTATCCCAATTGAGACGGAGACACTTCTTCGCCTCGCGGAGGTGCCGAACATCCAGGCCGTTAAGGACGCCAAAGGCGATCTTGTTGCGGCCGCACCGCTTATCCAGGAGACCGGTTTGGCGTGGTACTCCGGTGATGACGGCCTGAACCTGCCGTGGCTTGCCCTCGGTGCCTCAGGTGTCATCTCCGTGATTGGTCACATCGCACCGCGCGCCCTGGCTGATCTTTACGTCGCCTTCGATGAAGGTGATATTGCACGCGCACGTGAGATCAACGCGAAAACTTTAACCCCGCTCATTCAGGCACAAGGCCGACTGGGCGGAGCAACATTTGTTAAGGCTGCCCTGCGCCTGCAGGGCATTGAAGTAGGAGATCCTCGCCTCCCCGTATCCGCGGCAGACGCGGATGAGGTCGAGGCCCTCCGCCACGATTTGGAGAAGGCTGGAGTCCTTTAAGAATGACTGAACCCCGTAACCGTTCCCGCAAGGTGACCCGTAAGGCGGGTCCGCCTTCGGAGACTGAGACCGCCTCGAATGAGGCGGCTTCGCCGGTTTTCCAAGCACCGAATGATGCGGCTGCTTCTGGCAACACCGCAAACGAATCCGGCAACTCGAACGATTCGAACTCTGAAGACGGCAATCGCCGCTCCCGTTCCCGTGGTTCCCGCGGTGGCCGTGGTCGTGGCCGCGGTGGCAATGGCGGCAACCATAATGGCAATAACAACAACGGTAATAACAACAACGGCGGCCGCAACAACGGTCGCAACCGCAATAACAACCGTGGTCGCCGCAATGTGCCTAAGTCCATGCAGGGCGCGGACCTGACTAAGCGCCTGCCGGAGCCGCCGAAGCAGCAGAAGGATGCCCTGCGCATCTACGCCTTGGGCGGTATCTCCGAGATCGGCCGTAATATGACCGTCTTCGAGTACCAGGATGAGCTGCTCATTATTGACTGTGGTGTGCTCTTCCCATCCTCTGGAGAGCCGGGCGTGGACCTAATTCTGCCGGACTTTGGCCCGATTGAGAAGAAGATTCACAAGGTCAAGGCCCTCGTCGTCACCCACGCGCACGAGGACCACATTGGTGCTATTCCGTGGCTGCTCAAGCTGCGACCTGACATCCCGATTGTCGCTTCGCGTTTCACCATCGCGCTCATCGCTGCGAAGTGTAAGGAACACCGTCAGAAGCCGAAGTTTGTTGAGGTCAACGAGAAATCTGACGTGAATTATGGCCCATTCCGCTGCCGCTTCTGGGCCGTTAACCACTCCGTCCCGGATGCGCTCGGTGTCATGCTAGGCACCCCAGCCGGCAACATCATCCACACCGGTGACATTAAGCTGGACCAGACTCCGCTGGACAACCGTCCGACGGATCTTCCGGCACTGTCGCGTTATGGCGATGAAGGCGTTGACCTCATGCTGTGTGATTCCACTAACGCCAATATTCCTGGCGTGTCGGCCTCTGAGGGCGATATTCCGGCAACCTTCCGTCGTCTGGTGTCGGGTGCTAAGCAGCGTGTGATTATCGCGTCCTTTGCATCTAACGTCTACCGCGTACAGGCGGCTATCGACGCGGCCGTCGCCGCCGGCCGTAAGGTTGCGTTCAACGGTCGCTCGATGATGCGCAACATGGAAATCGCGGAGAAGATGGGCTTCCTTAAGGTTCCACGCGGCACGATCATCCCGATCGATGAAGCCGCCAAGATGGCTCCGCACAAGGTGCTGCTCATCACTACCGGTACTCAGGGAGAGCCGATGGCAGCGCTGTCCCGTATGGCACGCCGCGAGCACCGTCAGATCACGGTACGTGATGGTGACCTCATCGTCTTCTCCTCTTCCCTGATTCCGGGTAACGAGGAGGCCGTGTTTGGCGTCATCAACATGCTGTCCCAGATTGGTGCTGAGGTCATCACTAATAAGGAAGCTAAAGTTCACGCCTCTGGTCACGGCTACGGCGGCGAGCTGCTGTTCCTCTACAACGCAGCACGTCCAAAGAACGCCATGCCGGTTCACGGTGAGTGGCGTCACTTGCGCGCCAACAAGGAGCTCGCGATCTCCACGGGTGTTGCCCGTGACCGCGTAGTCCTGGCACAGAACGGTGTTGTGGTCGATCTGCGCAATGGACGCGCTGAGGTAGTCGGCCAATTGCCAGTGGGCAATCTTTACGTTGATGGTGTGTCCATGGGTGACGTCGACGCAGATACCCTCGCAGACCGCACCAACCTTGGTGCCGGTGGCGTTGTGTCCATTACCTGTGTCATTGACAACCGCACGTCCCGCCTGCTGGAGCACCCGACGGTCTCCACGACGGGCTTCTCCGATGATGACCGCGGCATCGTACCGGAGGTTGCGGAGATGGTCGAGAATTCCATGAATGACCTCGCCGCTGAAGGTGAGAATGACACCTACCGCATGGTCCAGAAGATCCGCCGCAAGGTAGCCAAGCTGATGTCCTCGAAGTACAAGCGTGAGCCGGTCATTTTGCCCACGATTGTCCCGACCAACTCGGATATCCTGCTCCCGGATGATGACGAGGTTGAAGCCTCCCGCGAGTCGCTCTAAAGCGTCTGTGACTGCACCCCAGCGTTCCTACTCCAGGCAGGTATGCTGGGGTGCATGTCGTTTTCATCTGCTGAGCGCACCAAGATGGTGGCGCTCTTTCATGAGCTAGGCCCCGATGCGCCGACATTGTGTGAGGGGTGGACTACCCGTGACCTCGCCGCACACCTGTGGGTGCGCGAAAACAGACTGGATGCCTCTGCAGGTCTCTTCATTCCGGCGCTGAAGCCACGCTTGGACACGGTGACCGAGGAAGTACTCGAGCGTGATTACGATGAGGTTGTTGATGACTGGGGGAAGGGCGCACATAAGTTCAACCCACTTCGCTATGTAGATAAGGTTCTTAATTCAGCAGAGCACTTTGTTCATCACGAGGACATTCGTCGGGCAAATGGACGCACCGAAGCGCGGGACTTTTCTGCCGCGACACAGAACGAACTTCACCTTCCTTTGAAAATGATGGGGCCGAGTTTTCTGTCGAAGTCGACGCTGCCGGTAGTGCTGGAGGCAGAGGGTTTCCCGCCCATCGTGACGGCGGATAAGCACGGTGTGGCCGATAAAGGCGATGCAGTGGTGCGGGTTCGCGGAACGGTGTCCGAGGTTCTGCTGTGGGCTTTTGGTCGCGATGCTGCACAGGTGCAGATTGTGGGTGATGAGTCCGCGATCGTTAGGTCAAGTCTATAGCCTGAACTCGACAAAAAGATCGCCACACGCGTGTGGCTTATGTTGTTAATGGTGTGTTTGCTACTAGAGTGGCAGACATGTCTGTCAAAAACGCTCCGTCTCGCGCTTCTGGTCGAGGTCGTGCCGCTGATCGTTCGCGGCCGTCCGGCCGAAGCACTTACTCGTTGACGTCTGCTCATCGCGCTGCCGAGACCTCTGATGAGAGGACCGGCAGCGCCTTTCGTGCCGTGGGGCGCGGGTTTGGAGCGGTTTTTGGCGCAACTGCTCGCGGCATGGGCGGTATGGCCCGGGGCGTCGGGCATGGCCTTGCAGGGCTCAAGCCCGTGGGGCAGGGCGGTCGGGACGAGGATGTCTACGACGATGATTATGATGCCTATGACGCAGAGGCGTACGAGGATTACGACGAGTTGAGGGAGCCAGGGGAAATTTCTGGGCGCGCGAAGAACAAGAAGGCTACACACACCACAACTGAGCAACTTGCAGGTAAGGTCCCTCAGAAGAAGAGCAAGGTGACCCGCGCACGGGGCTTCGATGAGGATGCCGCCACGACCGTTCTGCAGCGCCCTTCCCGCCAGGAAGCGAGCATTCGGGTATCCAATCCGGATGCGGTTGCTCTCGTTCTGATTGGCGTCGCCATTATCTTGGCATGCGCTACCTGGTTCCAGATTGCCGGCATTATTGGTGAATACCTCACTGACGCCGTGCGCTATGT
The DNA here is from genome assembly GCF_024586525.1 of Corynebacterium sp. BF-R-2. Taxonomy (NCBI): domain Bacteria; kingdom Bacillati; phylum Actinomycetota; class Actinomycetes; order Mycobacteriales; family Corynebacteriaceae; genus Corynebacterium; species Corynebacterium sp. BF-R-2. The sequence goes on from NZ_JAMFTP010000004.1 coordinate 9,177, forward strand.
CATTGGCGCCGGCGCCTATGTTCTTCCGGTGGCGTTGCTGGTAGTAGCCATTGCACTCATGATGGATCTCTCCGGGCCAGCTGGGCATTTCAAGCCGCGTGTTGTCGGCGGCACCTCGCTCATTGTGGTGTGCATGCTAAGCCTCATACATATTTTTGCTGGACTTCCGGACTTGACCTGGAAGGATAATGCTGCTGGTGAGGCCGGTGGCGCTATTGGTTTTGCGATTGGTGAGTTGCTCGTCGCGGCATTTTCCAGTTATGTCGCGGTTCCATTGCTGTTCCTTCTCATCGTCTACGGGGCGCTCAACATTACGGGAATTACCCTGCGTGAAGCTTATGACTTTGTGGCGGCACAGTTCTCCGCCTTGGTAAGCGGCCTGCGTGATCGTAAGGGAGGCGGGGAAGAAGAGCTGCTTGTCGGCGATTCGGAGGACGATTACGGCTACGTCAGCGATGATATCGATGCTATTGCTGAAGGTCGTGAGCGGCCGGTCCGTCAATCCTATACTCCACGTCCCCGCCCGCGCCCAGCGAAGACTTACCCGGTAGCGGAGCCCGGTGAGAACGCTACGGTGTCTTTTGACTCGGCTGCTGCTCAGCCTGTTCACCACGAGCCGGTGCAGCATGGACGCCCGTCCTTCGACAGTGAGCCGACAACCAAGCTTGGTGACACTGACGAGTTCCCAGCCGTGCCGGAACCCACCGAACCCCAAGCAAAGCGCGAGCCCACACCAGAGCCAGAACCCAAGCCACAGCCCAAACCTCAACCTAAGCGTGCGCGTGTCGACGTCGGTGGGGCGGCTGGTGCGGCACTGGGTGCGGCGGCAGCGGGGGCGTCGGCAAGCGCAGCTCAACCTGGTGCAGCCAGCGACGATGTTGTTTCCGCTGCGCACTCCGAAGCCGTGCGCTTGTTCCAGCAGCGCTCCGGGCGTGATGCGACGACCGGTGCCAAGGTGGACGAGCCAGCCCGGACCGAAGCGCAGACAGCCCCCGTGGAACCTACTGGTGCGGAGGATACCGCTCTGGGCGGTGGCTACGATGTCCCGACCACGGAGCTTCTCACCGCGGGTAAGCCCGCAAAGGCTCGGACTGAGGCCAACGACCGAATTATCGAAGCCATCACTGATGTCTTTGAGGAGTTCAAGGTTGACGCCCAGGTCACTGGCTTTAGCCGTGGCCCCACAGTGACCCGCTACGAGATTGAGCTAGGACCAGGTGTCAAGGTTTCGAAAATCACGAACCTGCAGTCCAACTTGGCGTATGCCGTCGCTACGGACAACCTGCGCCTGCTGACCCCGATTCCGGGCAAATCTGCTGTGGGTATTGAGGTTCCCAATGCCGACCGTGAGATGGTGCGTTTGCGTGATGTGCTGGATTCCCCGGCGCTGCGTGCGGACAATGACCCGATGCTCATCGGTTTGGGCAAGGACATCGAGGGCCAGTACACCTCTTTCTCCGTGAAGAAGATGCCGCACCTGCTCGTGGCTGGTGCTACCGGCTCTGGTAAGTCGGCATTTGTGAACTCCATGCTGGTGTCGCTGCTGACGCGCGCAACACCGGAGGATGTTCGCCTCATCTTGGTTGACCCGAAGATGGTCGAGCTCACCCCTTACGAGGGTATCCCGCACCTCATCACTCCCATTATCACGCAGCCAAAGAAGGCTGCGGCCGCCTTGCAGTGGCTTGTGGAGGAGATGGAGCAGCGCTACATGGATATGCAGGCTGCTCGCGTGCGCAAGATTGAGGACTTCAACCGCAAGGTCCGCAGCGGCGAGTACCAGGCTCCGGCAGGGTCCCAGCGGGAGATGCGCCCTTACCCCTACATCGTGTGTGTCGTCGACGAGCTCGCCGATCTCATGATGACGGCGCCGAAGGAAATTGAGGACTCCATCGTGCGTATTACGCAGAAGGCGCGTGCGGCCGGTATCCACTTGGTACTGGCAACCCAGCGCCCGTCTGTCGACGTCGTCACAGGTCTCATCAAGACTAACGTGCCGTCCCGTCTTGCATTCGCCACGTCCTCCTTGACCGACTCTCGCGTCATCCTGGACCAGGGCGGTGCGGAGAAACTCATTGGTATGGGTGATGGTCTCTTTATCCCGCAGGGTGGCCGCCCGGTACGTATGCAGGGAGCGTTCGTGTCCGACGACGAGGTGCAGGCGGTTGTCGACGCCGCAAAGGCCCAAGGCACCCCGAACTATACCGAGGGCGTTACCGACGATAAGACGTCCGAAGCGAAGAAGGAGATCGACGAAGAGATCGGTAAGGACATGGACGACCTCCTTGAGGCCGTTGACCTTGTCGTTACCTCCCAGTTGGGCTCCACATCGATGCTCCAGCGCAAGCTTCGTATCGGTTTCGCCAAGGCCGGTCGCCTCATGGACCTTATGGAATCGCGCGGCGTCGTGGGTCCCTCCGAAGGATCAAAGGCGCGTGAAGTTCTGGTGAAACCGGAGGAGCTCGACACCATCATCTGGATGATTAAGGGCGCGGATCCTGCAGAGGCCCCGAAGGAAATCCAGGACGCTGAGGGCGCTGAGGCATCCGCGGACGCTACTGCTGAGGGAGATGGGGCAGTGCTTGGCGACGACACCCGGACCGTCCAGATCAACGCCAACCCCTCCGCCGGCGCGTTCTAGATTCCGTGTAGGATAGGACAGGTCCTGGAGGGGAGTACCCCATTGTTTCGGCGCTGATCGTCAACACGGCAACTGCACGACAGTTCCCGGTCGCGCCGGCTAGCTGAGTCATGAGTGAGCTTAGCTAGCGGGGGAGACCTCCGGTCTTTGTTGTTATGCCGACCGGAGGGATAGTGCGCTATGCATGTACCTGTATGGGTCTGGGTCATCACCATTGCAGTGATCCTGGGCTTTTTTATTTTCGATTTTTATAGCCACGTACGCTCACCCCACGAGCCGAGTCTCAAAGAGTCCGGTGGCTGGACGTTGTTCTACATGGCCATCGCCGTCGTGTTCGGTGGTGTCGTGTGGGTGTTGTGGGACCATGAACATGCCGCACAGTTCTATACGGGTTGGATTACTGAGCAAGCCTTGAGCGTGGACAACCTGTTCGTCTTCTCGCTCATCATGGGCTCGTTTAAGATTCCACGCAAGTACCAGCAGAAAGTACTGCTTATCGGCATCGTCCTAGCGCTGGTGTTCCGCCTCATCTTCATCATGTTGGGTGCGGCTATTATCGCAGCCTGGTCTGATGTGTTCTATCTCTTCGCTATCTTCCTCATCTACACCGCGGTGAAGCTGCTCATTGATGAGATCAATGACGCTCCTGAGACTGACCCCAACGACATGGTGGTGGTGAAGTGGCTGCGCAAGGTTGTCCACGTGACCCCGCGCTACCACGGTGACAAACTCACGCACCGTGAGGAATCTGGTGAGAAAAAGGGAAAGTTTGCGCTGACGCCGTTGTTCGTGGCGCTGGCTGCCATCGGTCTCATCGACGTGATGTTTGCGTTCGACTCCATCCCAGCCATCTACGGCATTACCTCGGAGCCGTTCTTGGTCTTTACCACGAATGCTTTCGCGCTGATGGGTCTGCGCCAGATGTTCTTCCTCATCGACGGCCTGCTTGATCGCCTGGTGTACCTGCCCTATGGACTGGGCATTATCTTGCTCTTCATCGGTGTGAAGTTGCTCTTCCACGCCCTGCACGAGAACAATCTGCCATTCATCAATGGTGGTGAGGATGTCAGCGCCATACCGGAGATTTCCACGCTGATGTCGCTGCTCGTCATTGTGGGTGTGCTTGTCATTACGGTTGTGCTTTCCCTGTGGAAAGACAAGCGCGACCAAGCGCAAGGTGGTGTAGTCATTTCCCACAATCACTACGACTGGGATGACTTTGGCAACAAGATCGTCCGCAACAAGAAGGGTGAGTTCCTCGGTAAGGCGGAGGAACTACCAGAGAACCAGCTGCCGTAAACCTAAGCAGCTGGTGGGGGTGTTTTAGAAAGAGTTGATGACGGGGTTCCACTCACGGAAGGCGCGGGCAGTGACCGCGCCTTCCGTGTAGAAGGGATCCTGATCCATAATTTCGATGACCTGGGCAACCTCGACAGACTCGTCCTCAAACTGCAGGACAATGAGCGCGCCTCCCTTGGAATCAGTGAAGGGGCCAGAACCGCATACCTGGCCCTTCGCATGAAGAGCGCCGATGAATTCGCGGTGCTTGGGGCGGGCCTGGGCGATGATCGGGTTGGACGGATTGTAGTCGTAGGACACTGCAAAGTACTTCATGCTGATAATGCTAGTGCGCAGTGCGGGGATCTGTGGTCTGTTTAAAGCGTAGGGGCGATGCGGGACATGAGCCATGGCGTCACGGCCCTTCGTGACGGGTGTACACGGTAAGATGAGCCGTGTGAACAAGTCTCAGGATGCGCGAAACCAATCTCATGCCACGGATGTTAACCCCGAGGTGTCTAATTGGAACCTGCCGAATATCCTGACGAGTCTGCGAATTCTCTTCATCCCACTCTTTGCTTGGTTGGTGCTTACTGGGCACGGCTGGTGGGCGTTCGGCTGCTTCGTGCTTCTCATGATCACGGATAAGTTGGACGGCGATATCGCGCGTTCGCGGGGGCTCATCACAGACTTTGGCAAGATTGCTGATCCCATTGCAGACAAGGCCTTGATGACCGCAGCGTTTGTCTGTCTCAATATCACTGGGGCCTTGCCAGTGTGGGTGACCGTTCTCATTCTCGTCCGCGAGTTTGGAATCACCATCTGGCGCTTCTTTTTGCTGCGCCAGGGCAAGGTGGTACCTGCTTCCCAGGGCGGGAAACTTAAGACTGCGCTGCAGACTGTGGCTGTGGCTCTCTACCTGTGCCCGCTTCCGGGCTGGATGGACATCCCTAGCTTCATCGTGATGCTTGCGGCCGTCATTGTGACTGTGGTGACGGGTGTTCAGTATCTCGTCGATGGACGCAAGGAAAATCAGTGAGTCTAGCGGCGCAGGTTGTCGCAGCCCTGCGAGATCGAGGTGAGACGGTAGCTTTCTGCGAATCGCTGACCGCAGGTCTAGCAGCCGCCACTGTAGCGAGCGTACCTGGAGCCTCAACGGTCCTGCGGGGCGGATTGGTGACGTATGCGACTGAGGTGAAAGCGCACTTCCTCGGCACCAGTGTTCAGCACCTGGAGAAGCAGGGGGTTGTGTCCGCAGAGACGGCTATCGAGATGGCGCGGGCCGCTTGTGAGGAGACCGGTGCTGACTGGGGAATAAGCCTCACAGGAGTAGCTGGGCCCGATCTACAGGAAGGGAAGCCGGCCGGAACTGTCTTTGTGGGGATGTGCCGGAGGGGCGGGGCGAAGCGTGGTGTTCTTTTCGAACTCGAGAATGCTGGGCGCAATGTGGTACGTGAGGCGGCCGTTAACGCAGCCTTGAGCCTACTTCTATCAACTATCCAAGAAAAGTAGGAGAACTCGGGAACAAGCGCGGCTGCTCATGCGTTATACGGGGTGATGAACACTTCAGTTGCACTTCTTGACAAGCCCACTCAGACCACCGTGCGGTCCGCAGAGCGGACCCCAGAGCCTTTGCTGCGTGAGGCCTTGGGGATCACCCTCCGCGCCTTCCGCGCGGACAAAGGCGTGACCTTGCGTGAACTCGCCGGTGTTGCGCGTGTGTCCCCGGGATACCTCTCGGAATTGGAGCGCGGCCGCAAAGAGGTGTCCTCCGAACTTCTTGCATCCGTATGTCATGCGCTGGACGTGAGCGTGTCCGATGTCCTCATTGAGGCCGCTGGCTTCATGGCGCTGCCCTCGATGGATGAGGAACTGGCGTCCACGGCGCCTGCGGCATCCGAACTTTAGTGGGCTGTGGCTCAGCCTCGACCATAAACTCTGACGTAATTCATTCCACTTCGCTACTATTGAGCGGGTAGAAAACACTCGTGCAGAGTGGTTTAACCGTTAATGTGAACATTCCCAACTGCTGAGAAAGGCCCCTTCTGACATGGCGAACCCATTCGTAAAGGCGTGGAAGTACTTGATGGCTCTCTTCGATTCCAAGATCGAGGAGAACGCCGACCCGAAGGTCCAGATTGAGCAGGCCATCGAGGAAGCGCAGCGCCAGCACCAGGAACTCTCCCAACAGGCAGCCGCCGTGATTGGTAACCAGCGCCAGCTGGAGATGCAGCTCAACCGCCGTCTTAGCGAAATTGAGAAGCTGCAGCAGAACACCCGCAATGCCCTGAACTTGGCTGACAAGGCTCGTGCTGAAGGTGACGCACAGAAGGCGACTGAGTACGAGAACGCCGCTGAGGCTTTCGCTGCTCAGCTTGTGACTGCTGAGCAGTCCGTGGAGGACACTAAGAAGCTGCATGACCAAGCCCTGCAGCAGGCCGAGCAGGCCAAGAAGGCCGTTGAGCGCAACGGCATGGCTCTGCGCGAGAAGGTCAACGAGCGCTCGAAGCTGCTGTCCCAGCTTGAGCAGGCAAAGATGCAGGAGAAGGTTTCTGAGTCCCTCAGCTCCATGAATGAGCTTACGGCCAATGGAAACACTCCGTCCCTCGATGCCGTTCGTGACAAGATTGAGCGCCGCTACTCCAAGGCTCTGGGCCAGGCTGAGCTGGCAGAGAACTCTGTGTCGAACCGTATGCAGGAGATCGAGCAGGCTGGTGTGCAGCTAGCTGGCCACTCACGTCTTGAGCAGATTCGTGCGGAGATGAATAATCCGAAGGCCGTGGAGGGTAACTCCCAGCAGGCTATCGGTGCGAACGGGAACAACGCACAGTCGAGCGCCGCGGATGACGCTGTCCAGGCTCGTCTGCGTGAGCTGCGCGGCGAATAAAGGTGCCTTGAGGTTCTAGTCGCCTACGCCGCGTGCTTGGAGGGCCTCGCCCATGGCGCGGGCGCGGCGAATGGAACGAATAATCACCGGGGTGCCGAATGCGGTCAGTGAGGCCGTGGCGCCCCGGGCTTTTCGTGCGTCGAGCACTTCGAGCACCGTGCCTAACATGAGGGGGAGTAGGCGAATGGTCAGAGACATTGCAAGGGTGATGTTCTCCACGGGGACTCCCCACCGGCCTAAGGGGGCAAGGGCGCGGTCAAAGGAATCCATCATTTCGGAAACCTTCGTGGTAAGCGTCAGGAGGATGGCTGCGGTCACAGCGGCGTAGACCGTGAGAAACATGATGGCCGCCGATGTGAAATCCTTTTGCCACCACTGAAAAGCTGCGAGTGCTACGAGCAAGTAAAGCGGGGGCGCAAGTTGTCCTGCTGCGACGCGCAGGGGGATACGCGCTATGGGGACGAACAGGAGGGGAAGAACAAGGCTCACTACTGCCCACGGTATCGTGCGCACCCCGAAGGTAGTCACAAGAACGAATGTGACGAGTGCGATGAACTTCGCCGCTGCTGGGAGGCGGTGAATGACGGTGTCAGCGTCGACATAGAAGCCGAGGGGGATGTTTCTTGGCATGATGCTAAAGCGGGCGGGAGGCCATGAGGTCGGTGTAGAAGGGGATGACCTCCTCTGGGGATCCATCGGCGGCGACCTTGTGGTTATCGATGCACAGGACACGGTCGAAGTCGGAGAGGAAATCAAGATCGTGCGTCACCACGATGAGCTGCTGTTCAAGTCGGGCGAATTCGTGGCGAATACGGTCGCGGTTGCGCAGATCAAGCAACGTGGTGGGTTCGTCGGCAATGATGACCGTTGGTTCCATGACGAGAACTGCGGCCAGTGCGAGCAGTTGTTTTTGTCCACCGGAGAGTGTGTGCGGCGATTGGTCAGCGAGCGGGGTGAGGCCAAAACGCTCGAGCGCGGCGTCAACGCGCGCCGCGCGTTCGTCTTTAGGTAGCTTGAGCCGGCGCAGAGAAAAGTCCACGTCATCACGCACATTGGGCATAACGATTTGGTTCTCGGCATCGGAAAAAACGAAGCCTACTTTTCGGCGTATGTCTTTGCCGTGCTTGGCGGCGTCCATTGAATCTACCAGGACTTCCCCTGTTGTAGGCTCTCCGAGACCATTGATGAGGCGCACAAGCGTGGACTTGCCGCCGCCGTTGGCGCCGATGATTCCAATTCGCTGTTCGTTCAGGGTAAGCGAGATGCCGTCAAGAATCTGCTTCTCATCGAAGGCGACGGATACGTCGCGGAACTCAATCTGTGGCACGGCAGTGCTCTAGCGATGCGTCGACTGAGCGCGGCGTCCCATGAGATCTGGGAAGGCGGCGTGGACACCGATGGCGATAACGACCATGACAACGACCTTGATGAGATCCGGGACGATGAAGGGGACTTGGGCCAGGATGGCCGCACCGAAGGACATCCCAGAGCGGACCATAAGTCCAATGCTGCCACAGAAATACTGGATGGCCAGGCCGACGATACCGGCGATGGCGAGCGTGACGGTCATACCCGTTTTATTGCGCGGAGCGCGGTAGGCGATGAGGCCGGTGATCGCTGGGGAGATGATGTAGCCCACGAGGTAACCCACCGTCGGTCCTGCAATGGCGCTCAGTGCACTACGCCCACCTGCAAGGATGGGCAGGCCGACGAGGCCCAGCACCATGAAGAGGAGTCCCACGAAAAGGCCTCGGCGCCCACCCAAAACGAGGCCCGCGAGGATGATTACTGCATTCTGCAAAACAATGGGCACACCGGCGGTCGGCGTTGGGATGGAGACAAAGGCGAAGACAATGATGAGCGCAGTGAAGACGGCGACGTACGCAATGTCGAGAGCGACGGAATTCTTTTTCATGGACCAAAGCTTATCCAGAGTGATAAGTGTGCAGCAAACGGACACTTTTGAACACTGTTCAAGCTTTGCTTTCGGAAAACGGAACTACCCCAAAAGGGGTAGTCTTGAGGCATGAATAAAGCTCAACCGCTAAGAGTTTTGGGGAAAGGTGTGGCTGCCTGCGTTGCCAGTACCGTGTTGACGGGTTGTTTCATGTTCAACTCTTCAAACATTATCGATAACATCGACGCCGCTGCGGGCGTAGAGGATGGGGAACCTGGCAGGGTGTCAATGGCGGTCGGCGATATCTTCGATTCGTCCTATCAGTGTGTCATCTTTATTTGCTCAGGTGCCACCGAATGGGATGTAGATGAGGCAAGTGGCGGCACGTGGCAGGGTGGCTCCGACGACGAGGATAAATGGAGTCCGCCATCGCGGGGCCAGGTGGAAATCTATCGTGACGTCAACGAGCCAGGCTTTTCGAAATATGTGACGACTCAGGCTTCGCAGAAAGACCTCGATGTGTGTGGGACCATGGGTGGCGTTGTGGCAGTGCTTCCTGCGGATGAACAGGTGACCTTTGTGCGATCCGAACAAGATGGCCCTTGGGTGAAGCAGTAGCCGTTCGACACACCATCGGGGAAGTGGGAAATCGAACACATGTGTGTGTATTGTGTGGGTGGAGTCCGGCAGGGGCGATAGAGTTTCGGCGTGGCTTGGAACAAGGGCGGAATCGCACTTGTTGACAGGCCTGGGAACCGATTCCCTCGCACTGCAGTCTAAATAAGTAACTCCCGTGCATTCGTCACGGGTCCGATAAAAGCAAGAATTACACCACAGTTAGAACGCTCGACATAGTGAGGAAGTAAATGGCTACTAAGAAGAAGTCCTCGGCAGCAAACAAGGGTGACGATCGTCAGAAGGCCCTTGACGCCGCGATGTCCATGATTGAAAAGGATTTCGGCAAAGGCGCGGTCATGCGTCTGGGGGACGATGAACGCCCGCCAATTCAAGCCATTTCCTCCGGTAACACCGCGATCGACATCGCATTGGGTGTGGGTGGCTTCCCGCGCGGACGCATCGTGGAGATTTATGGACCAGAGTCCTCGGGTAAAACCACTGTGGCCCTCCACGCCATCGCATCTGCACAAAAGGAAGGCGGCATCGCGGCATTCATCGATGCTGAGCACGCGCTTGATCCGGAATATGCACGTCTTTTGGGTGTCGATACGGACAATCTTCTGGTGTCCCAGCCTGACACGGGTGAGCAAGCGCTGGAGATTGCGGACATGCTGGTGCGTTCCGGTGCTATTGACATCATTGTGATTGACTCCGTGGCGGCACTGACGCCGAAGGCAGAGATCGAGGGCGAGATGGGTGATAGCCACGTCGGCCTGCAGGCTCGGTTGATGTCCCAGGCGCTGCGTAAGATGACTGGCGCGCTGTACAACTCCGGTACCACCGCCATCTTTATTAACCAGCTGCGTGAAAAGATCGGTGTGATGTTCGGCTCGCCGGAGACCACCACCGGTGGTAAAGCGCTGAAATTCTATGCGTCCGTGCGCTGCGATATTCGCCGTATTCAGACTCTCAAGGACGGCCAGGACGCCATTGGCAACCGCACCAAGCTCAAGATCGTGAAGAACAAAGTGTCCCCGCCGTTCAAGATCGCTGAGTTCGACATCATGTATGGCGAAGGAATCTCCCGCGAGTCCTCCATCATTGACTTGGGCGTTGAGCATGGCTTCATCAAGAAGTCTGGCTCTTGGTTTACTTATGAAGGCGACCAGTTGGGCCAGGGCAAGGAAAAGGCTCGCAACTTCCTCAAGGAGAATCCGGATTTGGCGGATGAGATTGAGAAGAAGATCTTCGTCAAGCTTGGAGTGGGCTCCGCTGCTGCTGAGGCAGGGGAGGATGTTGCCATGGATGTGCCCGGCGCAGACGATCCGCTGACTGATGAGGCAGTGGATTTGGTTCCGAACGTCGATTTCGACGACGACTAGGCCCAGAGATATAGATGGTTCAACCGTCGCCCGAGAAAATAGAGAAGCTCCGCCGCGCACTTGAAGACTATGAATCAGGTGCTGTTGGTGGGCATCTCATCGACGTTGAGGCTGAAGAGTCTAAGGCCGACGTGAGGTCACGTGCACTTGGTCTTTTGGACCAGCGAGCGCGCTCCCGTAAGGAACTTCATGACCGACTCATCGCAGCTGAATTCGAGCCAGATGTGATCGATGCGGTGCTTGATGACCTCGCAGAAGTTGGCCTCATCAATGATGCAAGTTTCGCGCGTGAGTGGGTACGCCAGCGGCATGTGCGCCGTGGTAAATCCGCACGAGCTTTGAACTTGGAGCTCAAGGATAAGGGCGTGGAGGCCGCAGACCGTGCCGCGGCCTTGGAACAGGTCACCGAGGATTCCGAGGAAAGCGTAGCTCGCCAGGTGGCGGAGAAGAAGGCCCGAACGTTAAAGAAGGTGCCGGCGGATCGTCATGAGCGCGACAAGTTCTTGCGGCGCATCGTGGGGACGTTGGCGCGCCGCGGTTACAGCCAAGGGCTGACGATGCGGGTGTCCATTGAGGTGCTGGATGCCCGCATCGCCGAGCTCTCTTGAGTGTCAGTTCTCCTGAATATGTCTGTGTAGAGTCCTTATTCGGCGGGGTTGCGGATTTCTTTGTAGCTCTCCGAGTGCCAGTCCACGTTAATGTTGTCCTTGGTATCGAGGCCTTGGTCTCGCTGCTCAGGAACTTTTGCCACGATATTTCTGCGGGCACGGCCAGCACGTAGCTGGCGCTCGATGCGCTCAGCAAGAAGGCTCAAGCCCCAGTTGATGAGAATCATGATGATTGCCACAACGACGAGCGAGGCTACGTAGTTCTTGTTGTAGGACGCTGACTGGATTCCGGAGCGCACCACCTCGATGTAGCCGATCTGATAGCCCAAGGCCGAGTCCTTCAGCGCAATGATCATCTGCGAGATCAGGGCCGGAAGCATCGCGGCTACGGCTTGGGGCAGCAGGATCGTCACCATTGTTTGGTTGTGCGAGAGACCCAACGCGCGCGCCGCTTCCGTTTGTCCCTTCGGTAGTGACTTGATTCCCGAGCGCAGGATCTCGGCCACGACAGAGCCGTTGTACAACGTGAGAGCGAAAACCACGGCGCTAAAAGCCAAGTGCTTAGACGGCACCACGTTGTAGATGGCAAAGAGCTGATAGGCAAAGATCATGAGCAGAAGCACCGGGATGGCGCGGAAGAATTCCACAACCACACCGCACACGCCGCGGATGATGGCATTCTCGCTCAAACGGCCAAGGCCAAAAATCACACCGAATATGATCGCGAAGATAATCGAGGCCACCGCCGAGAAGATGGTGCCGCGAAGGCCGGGGAGCAGATAGGTCGTCCATGTTTGGCTGTTGAGAAACGGGGTCCATAACTCAGACGCGAGCTGACCGCGCCCAGCCAACGTGGACATTACCCAATACAGCGCTGCTGCTCCCAGCACCAAGGTGAGGATCGTGTAGATAAGGTTTCGACGCTTACCTTTCGGACCAGGTGCGTCATAAAGCACAGTTGCGCGTACAGCCATTACTTCTTCACCGCCAAGGTCTCAGAAAGCTTGCCCAGGCCAAGGCCCATGGGCAGGGTCAGAATGATAAAGCCCACCGCGAAGATGAAGAAGATGAGGAACAGCTGGCTCGCGTGCATCTCAATCGTCGACTTCATGAGCAGGGAGGCTTCCGCGACGCCGATAGCGGAAGCGATGGTTGTGTTCTTTGTCAGAGCGATGAGCGTGTTGCCCAACGGAACGATGGCTGCGCGGACTGCCTGGGGAAAAATGATTGTGTTGAAGGTCTGCGAGAAACTCAACCCCAATGAACGAGCTGCCTCAGCCTGACCAAAGTCCACCGTGTTAATGCCGGATCGCAGTGACTCCGCAACGAAGGCTGAGGTGTAGAGAATGAAGCCAACAATAGCGAGGCGGAAATTGTTGTCCACGAGGAAGGTCGAAGAATCCCTGCTTGCCAAGGTCAAGCCCAAATTCTGGTACAAGCCGAAGGAGCAGAACAGGATGATAAGTGTGAGCGGGGTATTGCGCACTATGGTGATGTACGTGGTGGCAATCCAGCGCAAGATGCCTACTGGGGAAACACGCATGGCTGTAAGGATGGTGCCCACAATCATTGCGCCTAGTGCGGACCAGAAAGTCAGCTGGATGGTGAGCCAAAAGGCTGGCCATAACTCGGGGCCGAGTGTAGCCCACATGGAGTCCATAAAATTCTCCTACTAACGAGTCTGCGCCGAGGAGTAGCCCCGGCGCAGACTATGCGGTGGATGTGACAGGTCGCTTCTGGCCTTTAGGAATCGAGGAAGGACAGGTCACCGATGGTGGCCTCGTCGATGCCCTCACCCTTGTCCAGGTTTGCGGAAACGAGTTTGTCGAATTCGCCAGAGGAGTGCAGCTCCTCCAATGCCTTGTTCACGGCGTCGGTTGCTTCTTGGTCATCCTTCTTCAGGCCCGCGCCGTAGTACTCGTCCGTGAAGGGCTTGCCGTCCTTTTCCAGCTCTACGACCTTGAACTTGCCCGGGTTCTGCGCTGCGTAGCCGTTGAGGATGGTCGCGTCTGTGGTCATCGCGTCAACGTTGCCCTGGCTCAAAGCTTCCACACAGGAGGAGTAGGTGTCGTACTCCTGTAGCTGAACACTCGGTAGGGCTTCCTTGACTTTCTGGGCCGGGGTGGATCCGGTGACCGAGCAGAGAATCTTGCCGTCGAGGCCATCGAGGCCGGTGATCTCTTTGTTGTCTTCCTGAGTCAGCAGTGCCTGGTGAGTGATGAGGTACGGGCCGGCGAAATTCACCTTCTCGGCGCGGGACGCGTTGATCGAGTAGGTCGCGGTGATGAGGTCAACCTCTCCGTTCTCAATGAGAGTCTCGCGCTGTGCAGACGGGGTCTCTCGCCACTCGATCTCCGGCTCTTCCCAGCCATTCTCCTTAGCGATGTGATTGACCACGTAGGTGGCAATGTCAACGTCGAGTCCGGTCATGGAACCGTCGCCTTCACGTAGGCCGAGTCCCGGCTGATCGAATTTGGTGCCTAGGGTGACGTTGCCCGACTCAATGTGGGTGAGCAAACCCTCGCCGCCGCCGGCAGAGTCGGAGGAATCGCCGCCACAGGCAACGAGCAAGGAGCTTGAAGCAGCGAGAGCAGCAACGGTGGCAGTGATGCGGGAAATGGAACGAGACATGAGGTTCTCCTTAGATAGAACAGTGGGTGGATGAGTTGAAAAAGAGCGAGGTGGTCGTGGTGTTTAGTGCTGAAGGATCTTGCCTAGGAAGTCCTTGGCGCGGTCTGACTGTGGGTTGGTGAAGAAGGAATCAGGATCGGTGTCTTCGACGATGCTTCCGTCTGCCATGAAGAGAATGCGATCAGCGGCGCGGCGCGCGAAGCCCATTTCGTGGGTAACCACGACCATGGTCATGCCTTCCTTGGCAAGGTCCGTCATGACATCGAGGACTTCGTTGACCATTTCGGGGTCGAGTGCCGACGTAGGTTCGTCGAACAGCATGACCTTGGGGCGCATCGCTAGGGCGCGGGCGATAGCCACGCGTTGTTGCTGGCCGCCAGAAAGCTGAGCGGGATACTTTTCTGCCTGGTTGGCAATGCCGACGCGCTCAAGAAGCTGCATGGCCAGCTCTTCGGCTTCCGCCTTCTTCATCTTGCGCACCTTGATGGGGCCCAAGGTGACGTTGTCTTTGATGGTTTTGTGCGGAAAGAGGTTGAACTGCTGGAACACCATGCCCACGTCCGCGCGCAGTTTGGCTAGGTCGCGGCCTTCCTCGGGGAGGAGGGTGCCGTCGATGGAGATGCTCCCTTCCTCGATGGTTTCAAGGCGGTTGATGGTGCGGCACAGTGTAGATTTGCCGGATCCGGACGGGCCGAGCACAACCACCACGTCGCCGCGGCCGATCTCCAGGTTGATGTTGCGGAGTGCGTGGTAATCGCCGAAGTACTTGTTGGCTCCGGAGATTTCAATCATGGGGCGCGAAGTGTCATCCATGCCACACCACCCTGGTATACGTGAACTGAATCATAGTTAGAAGAATAAGGTGCGGGGAGAGAGTGATGGAGGAACTTTGTGTAACGAATACATAACGCTTGGCAAGCCTTCTCTCATTATGAGTAGCTGCACAGGGCCGTTAGAATGTCCCCACGTGAGCACCCCTGTAACTGAAAACCAGCCGCGCACCTACGAGGTGCGCACTTTTGGCTGCCAGATGAACGTGCACGATTCCGAGCGCATTTCCGGCCTGCTTGAAGAAGCCGGCTACACGGCCGCGCCTGCCGACGTTGAGCCGGACCTCGTTGTCTTTAATACCTGCGCAGTACGAGAAAACGCCGACAAGCGTCTTTATGGCACTCTCGGCGCCCTCAAGAAGACCAAGGAAAACCACCCGGGGATGCAGATCGCCGTTGGTGGTTGCCTAGCACAGAAGGATAAAGACACCGTATTGGACCATGCCCCGTGGGTCGATGCCGTCTTCGGCACGCACAATATGGCGGCATTGCCTGCGTTGCTCGAGCGCGCTCGCCATAATGACGAAGCTCAGGTCGAAATTGTTGACTCGCTTGAAGCTTTCCCGTCCGTGCTCCCGGCGAAGCGCGAGTCCGCATACGCTGGCTGGGTGTCGGTCTCGGTGGGCTGCAACAACACGTGCACGTTCTGCATCGTTCCTTCCCTGCGCGGCAAGGAAGAAGACCGTCGGCCCGGTGACATCCTTGCGGAGGTTCAGGCTCTGGTGGACCAAGGCGTTTCTGAGGTCACGTTGCTGGGGCAGAACGTCAACGCCTATGGCGTGAACTTCGCTGACCCGGATATGCCGCGTGACCGTTTTGCCTTCTCTAAGCTGCTACGCGAGGTAGGCAAGATTGAAGGGCTGGAGCGCCTGCGCTTTACCTCCCCGCACCCGGCTGAGTTCACCTCAGATGTTATCGATGCGATGGCAGAGACTCCGTCCGTGTGCCCACAGCTGCACATGCCCCTGCAATCGGGTTCGGATAAGGTGCTCAAGGACATGCGCCGCTCCTACCGCACGAAGAAGTTCTTCGGCATCCTCGATGAGGTGCGCGAGAAAATGCCGCATGCGGCGATTACCACCGACATAATCGTGGGCTTCCCCGGTGAGACCGAGGAAGACTTCGAAGCCACGATGGACGTGGTGCGCCGCGCCCGGTTTGCCTCGGCATTCACGTTCCAGTATTCGCCTCGTCCGGGCACCCCTGCAGCGGAGATGGACAATCAGATCCCTAAGGAGATCGTCCAAGAGCGTTTTGAGCGTCTCGTGGCTCTGCAGGATTCTATCCAAGCAGAGGAAAATGCCACGCTGGTTGGCACAGACGTTGAACTTTTGGTTCAGGCAGAAGGTGGCCGCAAGAACGATGAAACCCACCGCATGTCTGGTCGCGCGCGCGATGGACGCCTCGTTCACTTTGCGCCTGTCGACGCCTCCGGGAAGGACATCTCCGCCGAAATCCGCCCTGGCGATGTTGTACACACTACGGTGACGGATTCGGGCTCCTTCTTCCTCGTTGCTGATTCTGGAGTGACCGAGCATCGTCGTACCAAGGCCGGGGATATGTCGGCCGCTGGTCAGACCCCGACTACAGCGCCGATTGGTGTGGGGCTGGGCCTGCCGGGCGTCGGCAAGCCAAGTGCGCCTGCTGGACCAGCGGATGCCTGTGGCTGCTAGCGAAGAGTAGGCTCCGAAGACATGAGTGATGATGTGACCACCGCACAGGATGCCATCGCAGCCGAGCGCCGCGCGGCCAAGACCATCGAACTGGGCGCACACCGCTATGCGCTGATTGCAGCGGTTGTCCTGTGGGTGGCCTATCTGTTACTTCCGTACGCCGGAGCGGCTCGCGGATGGGAAGCTTTGCTGATGGGAACAACAGCTGAGGGCGTGAAAATGTCCATCGTTGAGGCCATCAGCGCGTGGCTGGCGCTGGTGGGCATCGGTGTGTTCACCACCGCCACGGTTATGACGCGGCGTACCACGCTGGCGCTCGTAGCGTGGATGATGGTGACCATCTCTTTCTTCTCTAACCTGTGGGGCTTCTGGTACCGCGGCAGCGCGGCGGACGGGGCCTCCATCGGAATGTACGTAGGCGCGCTGGCGACGTTCGTGGCCTTCCTCGTCTACTGCCAAGTGGCCCTTCGTCGCAGTCCTGAGCAGCTTGCCGCGCAAGAGCGCGTGCGAGAGGCCTCCGGAAAACTCGATCAGATAGGAATCCTGCAGTCCGAGGCCGCCACAGATGTCCCTGCCGAGCAGAACCCGCTGCTCATCGATAATCGCCGTTCCCAGGCAGCCTCCCGCCATCGCCGTAGCCTTCACGAGCCCAAGGACTCCAACGACGTGGAATAATACGGGGAATGGTCGCTGATATCTCCGCGTTGTGGAGTGCATGGCTACACTTTTTGATTCCCTTGAGCTGGGAGCCTTGACCCTCCCTAACCGTGTGACGATGGCAGCGCTGACTCGCTCCCGCGCTGGGCGTGACGGTATTCCCACGCAGTTGCATGAGACCTACTACACGCAGCGAGCCTCGCTCGGTCTCATCGTCACCGAAGGTGTCTTTTCGGCAGTGAGCGGCCGTGCTTTCCCCGGCCAGCCAGGTATCGAAACCCCAGAGCAGAGTGCCGGTTGGCGTCGGGTTGCAGACTCCGTTCACAAGGCAGGTGGGCGTATCTTCATGCAGGTGATGAATGGCGGGCGCTTGTCCCACACGAGCCTTCTAGAGGGTGCTGAGCCGGTCGCGCCATCGGCGCTGGCATCTGGCACTGCGGTGCGCGACTTCGAATCTCGGAAGGAGTGCCCTGTGCCGTGAGCACTTGAGAGTGATGAGATTCCTCGCATCATCAATGAGTTCCGTCAAGGTGCACGTAACGCCATCGATGCTGGCCTCGACGGCGTGGAAATTCACGGTGCCAACGGGTACCTCCTTCACCAGTTCTTAGCCCCGAGCTCCAATCACCGCGATGACGCCTGTGGTGGTACACCAGAGAATCGATTTAGACTCGTCGAGGAAATTGTGCGAGCCGTGGCAGAGGAGATTGGGGCAGACCGAGTGGCGATTCGCCTGTCCCCGCAGAACAACATCCAAGGCATTGAGGAGATGGGCCCCGCTGACGTGCTTGCCACCTATGGCGGGCTTCTCGACGCCACCTCAGACCTTGGCCTTGCCTATGTTTCCTTCCTTCACGCGGATCCCACGGGTGAGCTGGTGAGCGAGCTGGTGACGCGTGCGCGCGCGAATGGGCGCACCCGCGTCTTCCTCAACTCTGGGTTCGGGCAGGTAACCCAGCACGAGGAAGCTGCGGAACTCATGCAGCACGGCGACGCTGTTGCTGTTGGCCGCCTCACCATTTCCAACCCTGACCTGGTACGCCGCTGGAAAGAAGAGCTACCAGTCACGGCGCCGGACGAGTCCACCTTTTACACGGGTGGTGAAAAAGGCTACACCGATTACCCGTTTTACAGGGTGAGCTCGTAGGCGCTGCTGGCCGAGATAGCGTGGGCGCCCAGCCGTGCATAGAGCGCGTTCATGGCGGGATCAGCATCCGCGACGGAGCAATAAGCACGGCGCACCATGGGCCAATGCTCGGCCACTGCATACTGGGCATGCTGCTTGGCCTTGGTAGCAAGTCCTTGTCGGCGATGCTCGCGGTCCGTTACCGTCAACGTCCACTCGCAGACCTCAGGGTCGGCATCACCGTGCCGTGAGAGTTCGGTAAGCGCAACGACACGTCCGTTGTCAATGATCCCGACCAGCAACGTATGTGCGCCCCGGGAGCGCAGTCGTGCGTGTGCTTCAGCGAGGCGCTGTCGCGTCCAGACAATGGGCTCCACACTCAAGTCGCCGAAAATGGCGTCGGTGGAGGCAAGGGTGAGCAGACGAAGGACATCATCGAGCATCTCGTCTGGGATGTCATAATCAGCCCACACCTGGGCCCCAAGAACCGGGGGAGTAGGACTGATGTCGACGTACATCTGGTGCTCTGCGTGCTTCTGCTTAAACCCGAGCTCGAGGTAGGCCTGCGACATCGGGTCATAGGTATAGTCCGCATCCGGTGGATAGAGCATGCCCACCTGGACGGTGCTGCGCCCCAGATGGCGGGTTAAGAGAAGGGCTTCCTTGGCCAGCGCCCGAGTTACTTCGAGGGCCTCGGGCTCAAGATCTTCACCGGGCATGGGTAAAAGGTCAGCAGCGAGAACGCACTCGATGTCGGCGTTTTCCGTCTCTTCCAATAGTGGGAGAGAGATGTGGATAAAACCATCGAAATCAATTTCCGGGCTAGGCTCGGCCGCCGAAATGACAGGAAGGCCGAGTTCACCGGCCTCTCCGAGAGCGGAGTCGGTCAAGCCAAAGAGCAGTGTGCGGGACTCTGTTGAGCCTTGCAGACGCTGAAGAACTCGGCGCGGTGAACCACTAGCGGCAGGGTCGCCGCTGGCTTCTTGTGCAGCGAGGTTGGCATCAAAGACGAAGCTGCGAAGGCAATCTGCCGGCTCAGCGGTGGCCGAGCCCGGCGGGGCGACAATCTGGACAAACACCTCAGTGTGGAGCTGCGAAACGTTCTACTTGTCGTTCACAGCAGCCGCGGCTGCGTCCGCGAACTCCTGCCACTGCGAGGCCTGGGCGCGCAGATCTTCAGCCTTCTTGGCGTTGCCCTTGGCCTCCGCGGCCTCTGCCTGGGCGTTGAGGTCATCTACCTTGGACTGGAACTGTGCCACACGTGCCTGGGCTTCTGGGTCGGTACGGCGCCACTCGGATTCTTCGGCATCGCTTACGCGCTTCTCCAGTGCAGAAATCTTTGCCTCGTACTCGCGAACCTGATTGCGCGGTACGAATCCAATTTCCTCCCACTTCTCCTGCAGCTCGCGCAGTTTGGCTTTGGCAGCGTCGATGGACTTGGAGGGGTCAATCTGGGCGTCATACTCCGCAATGAGTGCGTCCTTGGCAGCGGCATTCTCAGCGAACTGCTTATCGCGCTCGTCATTGACCGCATTGCGGGCGTTGAAGAAGTGATCCTGGGCGGCACGGAACTTCGCCCACAGCTTGTCGTCCACCTCACGCGGGGCACGGCCGGCGGCCTTCCACTCCGTCATGAGATCGCGGTACGCGCGGGCGGTTTCTCCCCAGTTGGTGGAGTCCTTAATGGCTTCGGCGCGCTCGACCAGCTCTTCCTTCTTTGCACGGGCAGCAGCGCGGTTGCGATCCAGCTCGGCAAAGTGGGAACCACGACGGCGGTTAAAAGAATCACGGGCGCGGGAGTAGCGCTTCCACAGGGCATCATCGGTCTGGCGGTCGATGCCGCGGATCTGCTTCCACTCCTCCAGGATGGCGCGGATACGGTCACCGGCGGCCTTCCACTCGGTGGAGTTCGCAGCTATCTCCTCCGCTTCAGCGGCCAGCTTTTCCTTCTTCGCAATCGCTTCCTCGCGGCGGCGGGCCTTGTCTGCCTGAGCTTGCTCACCGGCCTCAACGGAGTGCTCGATGACCGCTGCTAGGCGCGTGTCAAGAGCAGCGATATCGCCGATGACGGCTTGCGTAGGAAGAGATTCGCGCAGCTCTGCCGCGGTGGTTTTGATGGAGGAAGCATCGCCCGGGTGAGCCTTAAGGCGGGATTCGAGCAGTTCGATCTCGGTAGAAAGATCGTCATAACGTGCTCCGTAGTGTGCCAAGCCCTCTTCTGGGGTGCCGGCCTGCCATTCACCAATTTTGCGTTCGCCTTCTGGGGCGTTGACAAAGACCGAACCATCAGCATCGACGCGGCCCCACTGTGCGGGGTCATTCTTCAGGGGCTGAGCGGGGCGTGCCGCTGGTGCAGAGGGCTTAGGGCCGGGACGGGCGCCCTTGCGGGGCATTGCTCCAGGAGTAGGGATAGCGGACATGGTAGGAAACCACCTTCGGTACAATCGCGCCGCGCGACACGGCTGCCA
Organism: Corynebacterium sp. BF-R-2; assembly: GCF_024586525.1. Classification (NCBI taxonomy): domain Bacteria; kingdom Bacillati; phylum Actinomycetota; class Actinomycetes; order Mycobacteriales; family Corynebacteriaceae; genus Corynebacterium; species Corynebacterium sp. BF-R-2. The sequence goes on from NZ_JAMFTP010000004.1 coordinate 29,873, forward strand.
GAACTTATGTCACACAACACTACCGTTTGAGCCGTGCAGCCGCGTGTTAACCCCAAACTTTTGACCTTATAAGATGGGGAATGATGCAGAATCTCATGATTATGCCGGCTTCACCGGCGCTAGCGGAAGAACTCTCACCGAGCGACGATGCCTCCCGAGCACTCCTCAGGGCGGCATGCGAGCTAGTCCGTGACGCCGCACGCGTTATCACCGGCGGGTCCGTGCCACTTCAGGTGGACATCGTAGGCTCACAGGATGCGCGTTGGCGCACGGAGCTCACCGGTAGCCTGCAGGCTTGGGGCGCCCCGCAGGTCACGGTGGGCGGCGGCAACTATCTCCCTGAGCTGATGGCTCGCTATGTGCTCACCGCGGCAGTAGGAGCCGAGGGCTTTGAAGTCACAGATTCTCGAGCCGACATTGAGGACATTGAGGAAGGGCGACTTACCGTGGTGTGTGTCGATGGCTCTGCAGGGCTCACCGACCGCGCTCCTCTCGCACTGGTGGACGGTGCCCGTGATGCTCACCTGTGGTGTGAGTCAGTGTTGTCAGGGGCGGATAGCCACTGTGATGAGGAGAAGCTGCACGACGCCGGAGTTCTCGAAACGTCGTTGTGGGCGCAACTAGCTACCGTGCATCCGCATTATGCGGAGCTGCGGGCAGCCGATTCCACCCTGGGGGTAGGTCGTTATGTGGCGGGGTGGCAACGCTGATGACAACGTCGACGCGTACCCCCATTGCGGTGGTGGGACCCACCGCTTCTGGAAAGTCAGCGCTGGGCGTGGCTTTGGCCCACGAGCTGGACGGAGAGGTGGTCAATGTTGATTCCATGCAGCTCTACCGAGGGATGGATATCGGAACCGCGAAGCTGACCTTGGAGGAGCGCGAGGGAATTCCACACCACCAGCTAGATGTCTGGGATGTGACCGAGACAGCTTCGGTCGCCCGATATCAGGCCTCTGCTATTGCTGATGTCGAGGACATCCTCGCACGCGGCAAGACCCCCATCCTTGTGGGTGGATCCATGCTCTACGTTCAGTCGCTGGTCGATGATTGGCACTTCCCGCCCACGGACCCAGAGGTGCGCGCTCGCATCGAAGCACGCCGCCGCGACATTGGGACGGATGCTTTGCATGCCGAACTCGCCGAGGTCGATCCCGCCGCCGCAGACATCATCGAGGACAAGGACCCTCGCCGCACCGTTCGAGCGTTAGAAGTCATCGAGCTCACCGGCAAGCCATTCAAAGCCAGCCAGCCTCCCAAAGATGCACCGCCGCGCTGGGGTACGCGCATCCTGGGCCTACGCACCGAAGCAAGCTGGCTCAACCCTCGCATTGAATTGCGCACCCGACGGATGTTTGACAAAGGCCTCGTGGAGGAAGTGGAACGGCTGCAAACACAGGGCCTTATCGCGGACTCTACCGCTGGGCGCGCCATCGGCTACGCCCAAGTGCTCCAAGCCCAGCGCGGAGAGCTCACGTGGGAGGAAGCCGTGGAGCGCACCATCACCGGCACACGGCGTTATGTGCGCCGCCAACGCGCCTGGTTCAACCGGGATAAGCGCATCTCATGGTTGGATGCGCTGGGTGATACGCGGGACGAGGCCTTGCGCGTCCTCGCGAGCCGTTAGACTCTTAAAGCATGAACTTTGCCAAGGGACACGGAACCGAAAACGACTTCGTCATTGTTGAGGGAACCCAGCCGCTTTCGGCGGAAAAGGTGCGGGCACTGTGTGATCGCCGTGCCGGCATCGGCGGTGACGGCGTTTTGCGCGTCATCCGTGCGGGAGAGCTGCTCGCAGCCGGTGAAATTGAAGAACTCGCGCCGGGAATCGATGACCAGGACTGGTTTATGGACTACCGCAACGCCGATGGCTCGGTAGCGGAGATGTGCGGTAACGGAACGCGCGTCTTCGCCCACTGGGTACGCTCCCGCGGATTGGTCGGGGAGGACACCTTCACCGTAGGAACCCGCGCTGGGGCGAAGCAGGTCACTGTGCATTCGTGCACGGAGGCCGAGGCGGACGTGAGCGTGGAGATGGGCCCGGCAACGGTGACGGGAGTGTCCACCGCATCGATGGCGGGGGAGAGCTTCGCCGGACTAGGCGTGGACATGGGAAATCCCCACTTGGCCGCAGTGCTTCCGGGCCTGAGTCCAGAGGCGTTGGCGGAGAAGACACTGGAGCAACCGGTCATTGATACTGAATTTTTTCCAGCAGGTGTCAATGTCGAACTCGTGACGCCCCTGCAGGACGGTGTCATCCACATGCGCGTGTTCGAGCGCGGTGTGGGGGAGACCCGCTCCTGCGGTACCGGTACGGTGGCGGCGGCATGCGCCGCGCTTGCCGATGCCTCCCATGCCACCGGCTCCGTGCGCGTCATTGTTCCTGGTGGCGAGGTGACGGTTGATATCACTGAGGAAGGCTCGACACTCACTGGCCCGTCGCGCATCGTGGCCACCGGCGAGACCACGCTGTAGTGGCTGAGGCGGGCTCAGCGTGAACGAAGCTTGGCGCTTATTTGTAGTCTGTGCCTAATGCCAGTGCGGCGCGGCGCGCGGACAGCCAGCATTCCTTGAGTTCGGCTGCACGCTCATCTGCAACCTTGAGCAAAGACTCCAACTCGCCCGTTTCGATGTCCGGGGCGTTGACTCGGGCATTGAGGCGACGAAGGAACCGCTGCGCGCCGTGCATCTCATAGTGGAAGGCTTCGATGGATGGGTTGGTACAGTCAACGTCGACAAGCGCAGGGCGGTGTAGCGTGCGATCCGCCAGCGCATCAGAATCCTCACTCGTTGCGAACGTGGTGTAGTCCTCGATGACGTCGGTGATGTCCTCTACCGTCAGCGCAATTGATGCGCGCAGGGCGGCGTGTTCGGAAGCATTCGGGCGGGAATCTGCAAAGAGCCACAGCGCTCCGCAGACGAGAACAGCGAGGATAACTCCCTGCAGCTTCAGCGTCACTACCAGCACCACGGCCGTGACCGCGGCGAGGAGCAGGGCGAACCCACGACGCTGAGATGCAGAAAAGTTCATAGTTTCAACTTTACGGCAAAAGCCCTAGAGATGAACCCTCTAGAGTTGAGCCTTAGTGACCGCCGCAGCCGCAGCCGCCGGACCCACAGCCACAACCGCCTTCACCACCGCAGCCGCCAGTCGGCATGGCGATAGACGCTGTGAGCATGGCCGTGCCGGCCAGGACAGAATCCTTGTCCGGCAGTTCTCCGAAGCTTTCCGGAAGGCACAGGTCGAAGGGGAAAACACCATCCATGACAAGGTGCATGAAGCGCTGTCCCGTGAGCTGGTTGTGGCGCCACTCAGACTCCATAACGCGGGCAGCAAACGTGCAACCAGGGGTAGGAGCCGCAGCACCAGATCCGGAGGCGACGATCTGAGCACCTTCCGACTCGAAGGTAGCGGGGAAGGAGCCTTTCTCCGCTTCATAGGCTTCGGTGCTGTCAAAGCGAGCGACATCGAGGCCCAGGGCGGTGAGTTCCACTTGTTGCCACTGCTGCGTGTCTTCGTCGACAAGCAGCGGACCCTGTGCCAAGTTTGCCGTAGCCTGCGCCACAACAGTGCCAAAGGGATCGATAATGTCGAGATAAGCTAGGACGTCATTGATCATGGATACGTGGGCGAAACCCTGGGTCACGGACTCAAAACCAATGAAGGTGGCAAAAGGCTCGACCGCCAAGATGTTGATCTGTGCGCCGGAGGCATCCGCAAACTGGATGAGCTGTCCACCCCGTACCTCGCCGGTCACCGCCAGTTGGTTGGTGGAAATCGCTGCCTCAACGGCGTCCTGCCAGCGTTCATAGTTGAGGCCGATGGCCCGCATTTCTGGATGGGTCTTGTGGTTGACGGTCATGGCCACCATTGTATCCCCAGTCAATGGGAGGCAACAATGGCCCCAGGCACCTCCTGTCACCGGATCGAAAGGACCGCAATTCCCGCATTACGGCCCCGACGTGGAAGAATAGGGAACATATGACGAAACAGACGCATGATGAACTCCTCGCGCAGGCCTTCGGAGAGCCTGCTCCTTCTTCGCAGGACCCGACGACGGGTGATTTGGATCTTGCCGAGCGCAACGCCTTCCGCCGTGTGACGCGGGATACCACCATCCGTGCCGAGGACACCACTGACGGATATGAGGTGGAGTATCGAAAGCTCCGATTGGAGCGAGTGATCCTCGTCGGCGTGTGGACCGAGGGAACCGTGGCCGAAGTAGAGGCCACGATGGCGGAGCTTGCCGCGCTGACGGAAACTGCTGGCGCCGAAGTCGTTGAGGCGTTGTACCAGAAGAGAGAGAAGCCAGACCCCGGTACCTACATTGGTTCAGGCAAGGCCGCGGAGCTCAAGGACATCGTCGCCGCCACAGGCGCGGATACCGTGGTGTGCGATGGTGAGCTCACCCCCGGCCAGCTCTCTGCCCTTGAACGTGCGCTCAACACCAAGGTCATTGACCGCACCATGCTCATTCTGGACATCTTTGCGCAGCACGCAAAGTCCAAGGAGGGTAAAGCCCAGGTTTCACTGGCACAGCTGGAGTACCTCTACACGCACACGCGTGGTTGGGGCGGCAACCTCTCGCGTCAGGCAGGTGGTCGTGCGGGGTCCAACGGCGGAGTCGGCCTGCGTGGTCCTGGTGAGACAAAGATTGAGACGGATCGTCGCCGCATCCGTACCCAGATGGCGTTGTTGCGCAAGGAACTGAAGGCGATGAAGACCGCACGTGAGGTTAAGCGCTCGAAGCGTCAGCGCTCCACCGTGCCGCAGATTGCGATCGCCGGCTACACCAATGCCGGAAAATCCTCGCTCATCAACGCGATGACCGGTGCTGGCGTGCTCGTGGAGGATGCCTTGTTCGCCACGCTTGATCCGACCACTCGCCGCGCCGAGCTTGCCGACGGCCGCCAGGTCGTCTTCACCGACACCGTCGGCTTCGTGCGTCACCTTCCCACGCAGTTGGTGGAGGCTTTCAAGTCCACCCTTGAGGAGGTGCTCGCGGCTGACCTTATGCTGCACGTGGTCGACGGTTCTGATCCGTTCCCGCTCAAGCAGATTGAAGCGGTGAACAACGTCATCTACGACATCGTGAAGGAGACGGGCGAGGAAGCCCCACCGGAAATCATCGTCATCAACAAGATCGATCAGGCCGATCCCCTCGTGCTGGCGGAGCTGCGCCATGTCCTCGACCGCGACAATGTTGTCTACGTTTCGGCGAAAACGGGCGAGGGAGTGGATGAGCTCACCGCACGCGTGGAGCTTTTCCTCAATTCCCGCGATGAGCACGTGCAGCTGCTCATTCCGTTTACCCGCGGGGACGTGGTGGCACGTCTCCACGCGGAAGGTACCGTGCGCAGCGAGGAGTACTCGGGGGAGGGCACGCTTGTCGACGTTCGCTTGCCCGCCTCCGTCGCCGCCGAACTAGCTGAGTTCCGAGTGGAGGATTCACAGGCCTAGTCTCGCTTAGGTTTCCGTGCTCTGGTGGGCCATAATGAGAGCTCGTGAGTAACTTTGGCTGGGACGTCCACGGAGACGGAAAAACTATTAAGCCGGGTGCAGTTGTTGCACCCGAGGAACGATTGAGTTGGGGCCGCACCATCGGCATCGGCATGCAGCACGTGGTGGCCATGTTTGGCGCTACGCTGCTTGTGCCTACCCTGACCGGATTCCCGGTTAACACGACACTGCTTTTCTCTGGTCTGGGAACGATTCTGTTCCTCGTGATGACGCGCAACCGCCTGCCCTCCTATCTGGGCTCGTCCTTTGCATTCATCGCCCCACTAGCTGCCTCTCAGCAGTATGGCATTGGTGCACAGGCCGGCTCGGTCCTGGTGACGGGTCTGGTGCTGGTCGCTATCGGATTCGGAGTAAAGGCGGCGGGCCGTCAGGTTCTGGACGCGGTCATGCCGCCTGCAGTAACCGGCGCCATCGTGGCGCTCATCGGATTGAACCTGGCGCCGAACGCTGCCTCCAATTTCTCCAGCCAGCCGCTCGTGGCGACCGTAACCTTGGCGGTCATTATCCTGGCGACGGTAGCTGGGCGCGGCATGGTCTCGCGTCTGTCCATCCTCATTGGTGTCGTCGTGGGCTGGGCTTTTGCTGCGATAACGGGCAACCTCGGTGAGGGCGCTGTGGAGTCGATTCGCCAGGCAGCCTGGATTGGCTTCCCACAGTTCCATGCCCCAGAGTTCCACCTGTCTGCGATTCTGGCGGCGCTTCCGGTGCTGGTCGTCCTCATTGCGGAAAACGTCGGCCACGTGAAGGCAGTCTCCGAGATGACCAAGCGTGACCTCGATGACCTCGCCGGTGATGCTCTCATTGCTGACGGACTAGCGACCTCCCTGGCCGGTGGCTTTGGTGGCTCCGGTACCACGACGTATGCCGAAAACATCGGTGTGATGGCCGCGACCCGAGTCTATTCCACGGCTGCTTACTGGGTTGCTGCCATCACCGCTATTGCGCTGGCCTTCATCCCAAAGTTCGGTGCTCTCATCTTTACCATTCCTACGGGCGTGCTGGGTGGTGCGTGCCTGGTACTCTACGGCCTCATCGGCATGCTGGGCGTGCGCATCTGGATGGACAACAAGGTGAACTTCAACAACCCAGTCAACCTAACGGCCGCCGCCGTGGCTCTCATCGCCGGCATTGGCAACCTGACGCTGGACATCTTTGGCGTGACGCTCGAGGGAATCGCCTGGGGCTCGGTGGGCATCATCGTGCTCTACCCAGTTATGAAGCACCTCTACGACCAAGTCGGGGAAGGGCAGAACGCGAAGAATTAAGGGCGCCGTACTTGGGTAATTGTCACTCACGATAAACGTGTTCGTGCAATTGCCGATAATGTTTTGGTGCTCGGGTAGCGTATGCCCTTTAACAAGATAGGAGTTGTGGTGGTTGCAATAGTTTGGAATAAAATCTCTTATCGATACTCGAAATATGGGCCATATATTCTGCGGGATGCCGCGCTGTCGTTGTCCCGGCCTGGCATCTACGAAGTCCGGGGCCCATCGGGAAGCGGTAAATCCACGGTTCTGGATCTGTTAGCCGGTCTGCGCGCACCCAGTGAAGGAAGGGTAACCATCGACGGTAAACGGTTCGGAAAGGGCGCGGCCAAGAAGCTAACCTCGTGGCGAGCCACGCACGTCGGGTACGCACCACAGGCACCGACCCTCCTGCCTAGCCTCAGCTGCCGGGAGAACCTCGAGCTTGCAGTTCACGTCGCCGGACGGGGCCTCGACGCCCACGGCAGGGAAGAGCTGCTTGGCACGTTGGGCATGCAGCCTTTCACAGAAGCCCTGCCGGCGGAGCTATCCGGGGGTCAACGCCAGCGCGTTGCGGTGGCCCAGGCACTAGCTTCCCAACCGGACCTGGTGCTCATGGATGAGCCCGTCAGCGCGCTTGATGGAGCGAATGTCACCGTGGTCGAGGACTTGTTGCGCCAGTCGGCGAAGCGGGGAGCGATAGTGGTCTATTGCTCCCACCGCGAGCTTTTCGACGGGCAGGCAGAAACGCTGCTGCAGATGGGGGCATAGCTCATGAAGACCATGACTCCCACCGCCGCCTACCGGAGAGAGCTGTCGGTGACGGCGCGCCCCTTCATCGGGGGAATCGTACTGGCTGCGGTAGTAATCGGCACGCTCGTCGGCACCATCCTTTACGTCGCATTTTCGACTGGCGGAAGCAGCGACTTCAAGGCCGGCGTGACGAATATGAGCCTGATTGCGATCATCCCGGCATTCGCCGGGGTCCGGTTGGCGCATCAGAATTTTATCGCTGACCACCGAAATACCGTGCAAGCGCTGAGGATTCTTGGCATAGGCAGGGCGTTTTTCACTAGGCACCTGCTCCTGCAAGGGGCGTGCCTGGCGCTTCTAGCAAGCATTTCGGCGGTCGTGTTGGGACGGTTGTTGGCGACGCCGCTTTTCAAGGTGATTCTGCTAGGGCTCAACAAGCAACTGCCAGATCACTGGGGCTCGCCCATTGACGTTGCCTGGTCGTCACTGCTGGTCTTAGTCCCCCTGTACCTCCTCGGCGTGGGGATTCTCAACGTCGACAAGGTGCTGGCCAAAACCGGGGATCGGGGAGCGGCAACAGTAGGTAAGTCCAAATCCTTGGTGGGGCTGGTTGGCCTAGTGCTCGCAGTGGTCAATATTGCCGCGGGTATCTGGTGTATGGTGACGACTCCGCCAGGGCCTGTCGTGTTGATATTCGTCTTCACCTTGCCGTTCCTCGCTGTCACACTTGCCGGCCCCTTCGCCCGGGCGCTAGCTCGCTGGGCAGCCGCAGCGCTCAAAAAGGTGAGCGGATGGTCGGCACCCGCGCTAGGCATCCGCTCCTCCGAAACCGTCGGGACGACCTCGAGGGTGGGGCTTGCTACCGCGCTCGTAGCCATTCCGCTGGCAGGCTTCACAGGTGCACAGACCTCGTTATGGGCGGCAAATTACGTAGGCTCCCAGAATTTCCAAACGGTCCCAGTCGTCGTTGGCCAAGATTTTCGCCTACTGGAAGCGCAGGAAGCAGACGGTGTATGTGAGGAGATCGGCGACGACTGCCGTGGGGTCGTCTACTGGCAGCCTTCGGACTTCGAATCCGCGGGGGAGACCTCCGTACCGATGGAGAAGGCGAATGACTATTCTCTGGCCGGATCGAATGACCACGTGATAGGGCAGCTACTCTCGCCGGCGGCGCCGGTGAAAGCTCACAGCCCCTTCTACCCAGACTTCATGGTGCCGTTCTCCGGTATTTCTAGCGAGTCTCCGGTCAAACCGGAATGGGGGCTTCCCGTGGTCGCAGAATCGGCTAGCGCACCGGATCATCTCCGAGTGGAGTCCGCGCAGGATTGGGTACGGCATGTGGATATGGATAGCCAGATCATGTACGGGCCCCACGGCGACGGAACCGCCGGCTTCGTCCCCACCGCGGCCTACACTCTGCTGGCGATCTGCCTGGTCCTCGCGGTCTCTGTGATGGGCAAGCGGGCCAATTTGCATGCGTTCTTCTCACCACTGCGTCTTCTGGGCCGTACCCAAGGCGCGATCCAGCAAGCAGAGTTCTGGGCAATCCTCTTTCCGTACTGTGTTGCCATGCTGACAGCGCTCCTAGTGGGCATCTGGTACACGGTCGCCGTCCATGTCGCAGTCTCGGCGTACCCAGGGGCGCTGCTGCCTTACCTTCCCCCAGGGCTATGGGTGCTCTTTGTCCTCGTCTTCTTAGGTACGAGTGCGACTGCCTTCTTGCCAACTCCAGACAAGGACGAGCGTGGCGCAGATGCGCCCTAGACACTGGCGTGCCGGCGCCTAAAGATGCAAAAATCCCGCCGCGTGGACGGGATTTTTTGCTAATTACTGCAGATTACGGGCCGCAGCTTTAGGACCTTCTATTCGGCGTCCAAATCCTGCTCGATGAGGCCAGCAATCTTCTCAACGGCGTCCTCGTTCTCTGAGGTCACGGTGACTTCGTCGCCCTGCTCGGCGCCTAGCGCCATGATCATGAGCGAGGAAGCGGCATCGGTCTCATCCTCGTCCTCATCACCGACGAGGTTCAGGAAGATGTCCTCATCGAACTCCGCAGCAGCGTCAGCGATGATGGAGGCAGGACGTGCGTGCAGTCCAACGGAGGAACCAACCTTAACGGTCTTAGAAGCCATAGTGATAGTCCTTTCGACTTAAAGAATTTTCGTAATGACAAGTGTACGCGGGTTCCGAACTGGACGTCCGGAATTACGCGGCAGCCGCAGCTGATTCAGCCTTGGCAGCAGCCTCTTCAGCCGTCTTATTGGGCCAGAACTGTTTCATGGCAATGACAGCGATCGCGGCCACCGCCACGCCAGCGAGGATGGCTACGAAGTAAGCCCATGCAGGCTCGATGGCGAAGATAACGAAGATGCCGCCGTGCGGAGCGCGGGACATGACACCCAGCGCCATCGACAGTGCTCCGGTGACCGCACCGCCAAGCATCATGGACGGGATGACGCGAAGCGGGTCGGCCGCAGCGAACGGGATAGCGCCTTCGGAGACGAAGGACAGGCCCAGCAGCCACGCGGACTTGCCGTTCTCCTGTTCCGCCGGGGTGAAGAGGTTCTTACGCGCGAACGTAGCGATAGACAGTGCGATGGGGGCGACCATACCGGAGGCCATGACGGCGGCCATGATCTTCATGGAAGCCTCGTCACCAGTGGACAGGCCCGCGGTGGCAAAGAGGTAAGCGGCCTTGTTGACTGGGCCGCCTAGGTCAGAGCACATCATGAGACCGAGGATGATGCCCAGCAGAACAGCAGAAGAGCCAGACATGGAAGCCAGCCAATTCTGCAGACCGTTCATGATAGCGGCCAACGGGGCACCGAGCAGCAGGAACATGAGCAGGCCAGTAATCATAGTGGCAAGCAACGGAATGATGACGACAGGCATGAGGGAGCCAATCCAGCGCGGCACCTTCCAGTTTCCAATCCACATGGCAACGAAGCCCGCAATGAGACCGGTGACGAGGCCGCCGATGAAGCCCGCACCCACAGTGACAGCAATGGCGCCGCCAGCGAAGCCCGGCGCGATGCCAGGGCGGCCTGCCAGTGCGAAGGAAATAAAGCCGGAGAGAGCTGCGACAATGAAGCCCATCGCCGCTTGGCCAATGGCGAAGAGTACCGCGCCGAGGTAAAGGCCAAGGCCCGAGTACTTGAAGGTCATCGTTGCGCCGTCGACCACTACGTCATGGCCTGGCAGGTTCGTCAGGGAGTATTCGGTGGTAATAGCCTGCCAGCCGTTGGCTACGTCGTAGCCGCCAAGCAAGAATCCCAGCGCCAACAGAAGGCCGCCAGCTGCGACAAACGGCACCATGTAGGACACGCCGGTCATGATGGCTTGCTGGATGCGCTTGCCCCAGCTCAGCCCTTCGCCTTCTTCTGCTGAGTCGGAGTGCTCGGTGCGTGCGGTACCCGCGACTTTTCGGGCATGCGGGTTGGTGGAGGCGGTGATGGCCTCATCAATCATGACGCCTGGTTCGTTGATGGCGCGCTTGACGCCAGATTCAATGACTGGCTTGCCTGCGAACCGCTCGCGGTCGCGGACACCAACGTCGGTAGCGAAGATGACGGCGTCGGCAGCCGCGATGGTGTCGGCGGAGACAGCAGTGTTATTGGAGGAGCCCTGAGTTTCGACAGTTAGCTCGACGTCATCGCGTTCCTCGGCGGTCTGTGTCAGGGCATCGGCAGCCATGTATGTGTGTGCGATGCCGGTTGGGCAGGCGGTGACGGCGACGATGCGTGTCTTTGTTGCATCTGAGGCACTCTGCGCGGGGCGAGATTCCGAGGCGGGAACAGCGGTGCCGGCAGAAGCTGCTCCTGCTGCAACCGCAGTAGTTGGAGCGGTGTCGGTGGTCTTTTTCTTAGGCTTTTCGGCGTTGACGACGTCCAGGACCAGTGTCACAATCTCGTCCGTGGTCTTTGCGGTGCGCAGCGACTCAAGAAAGTCCTTCTTAACGAGTGCTCGGGCGAGTTTGGACAGAATTTTAAGGTGTGCCTTGCCACCGCCTTCGGGAGCCGCGATGAGAAAGACCAGTTGTGCGTCGCCATCGGGCCCCGAGAAGTCCACGCCGCGGGAGAGTCGGGCGAAAGCTAAGGTGGGTTCGCTGACTGCCGCTGAACGGCAGTGCGGGATAGCTACGCCGCCGGGGGCACCAGTACCAGCTTTTGCCTCACGGGCGATGGCGGGTGCTGCGAGTTCGTCGACAGAGCTTGCTCGTCCGGTCTTGTGGACCAGCGTGGCGAGGTTGGTAATGACGGATTCGATGCTGTCACCGAAGTCAGCGTCGAGAGCGACGAGGTCGGTGGTGATGAGATCGGATGCCATGTGGGTGCACTCCTAACAGGTGCTAGTGGGCGGGGACTGCACTGACTGCAGTGCCTTCGATATCAAGTTCTTCGGGGGTGGGGAGTTGTGTTCCGGGAAGGCCGGCGGCTGCGGAGCCGTAGGCCACAGCGCTACGCAAGGCGTCTGCGCTCGAGGCGCCGCGACGGCGAGCCAGGATGTATCCGGACAGGGAAGAATCACCTGCGCCTACGGTGGACTTCACGGTCACTGGCGGGGGAGTAGCGGCCCAGGCTTCATCTTCGGTGACCAAAACCGCGCCGGCGCTGCCTAGCGTGACTAGGACCTCGGAGATGCCGCGCTTGACGACGTCCCTCGCGGCCTTCACAACGTCTTCAAAGTCACCGTTCTCAGCGGATACCTCTAGGGCTTGGCCGTCGACACCAGCGAGCTGCCCCAGCTCAAGACCGTTGGGCTTGATGAGATCGGGGGCGGCAGTATCGAGGTTTTCACCGAGCGCGACCATAGGGGCGTCGGACGTATCGACGGCGATGTGGAGCTGGGGGTTGGCCTCGCGGGCGACGGTAATGAGGTGTGTGTACCAATCAGCAGGAACGCCCTTGGGCAAGGACCCAGCCATGACGAGCCACTCGGCACGAGGCGCGTACTCGGCGAGCGCTGCGGCGATAGCTTTCTGATCTCCTTCGCTGAGCGTGGGTCCGGGGCCGTTGAGTTTGGTCGTTCGGCCACCAGGCTCCGTCAACGTGGTGTTGGTTCGCACAGCACCGTCAATCTCCACCGCGTGGACGGGGATGGAGTCTGCCGCAGTGAGTGCGAGGAAGTGATCACCTGGAGCTGCCGGCAGGAGAGCTAGGCTGTCGGCGCCTGCTTTCGTCACCGCATGGGTGACGTTGACGCCTTTTCCACCGGCTACGTGGGTAACCGACGCGGCTCGGTGGACTGAGCCGGGCTGTACCGCTTCCTTGAGCGTAATGGTGGCGTCGATGCTGGGGTTCGGGGTCAAAGTAAGGATCATTCTGGAGAGTCGTCCCCTTTCGCGGCGTGCGCATATTGAGAGCCACCAGTCATCGTGGCGTACCTGCCACATTGAGGTAGTCTCGGCCATTGGACAGTGAATGTTGTTTCATTTCCGATTGTTGCCCGATTGTGTCTGGTTGTCAATAGGATCACTCTGGTTTTCATTGAATTTTTGGGCAACATGTGGTGTTCTGGGTTAAGGAAAAATCGTCTCCGTTAAGGATTTGTGTCATGGAAAACGCATCCCCATCCACCATCAAAGGAACCGGAGTTGTTGCCGGTGTTGCTTATGCCGAAGCGGTGTGGGTTCGTCCCCGCCCAGAGCTACCTACTGCCGGAGAAACCATCGCGGAGGAAAACCGCGATGCAGAATACGACCGTTTCCTCGAAGCCGTCGATATCGTCGCCAGCCGCTTAGAACAGCGCGCTGCTGGTGCTGATGGCCAGGCTGCGGAGGTGTTGACAGCCACCGCTGGAATGGTGAAGGACCGTGGCTGGCATAAGGCGGTCCGTAAGGGTATTCGCGGTGGTAAAAATGCTGAATACGCGACTGTTGGTGCAACGGACAAATTCGTCACCATGTTTGAGGCCGCTGGCGGTATTATGGCGGAACGCACCACGGACCTAAAGGACGTGCGAGACCGAGTTATTTCGCAGCTTCGTGGGGAGCAGGAACCGGGTCTTCCCATGGTCGACGGTGAAGCGGTTCTGCTCGCTGATGACCTAGCCCCCGCAGATACCGCTACCCTCGACACCTCCCACATCAAGGCACTGGTGACTGAGCTCGGTGGCCCGACTAGCCACACTGCGATTATCGCCCGCCAACTGGACATCCCATGCATCGTGGCGGTTGGAGCGGAATTGCGCACGATTGACGCCGGTACGCAGGTCTTCGTTGATGGTTCCGTGGGCACGGTGTCCCTCGGTGCAGACCGTGAGAGCTCGCTCAAGGCCGTTGAGGAGTACCGTGAGAAGGCAGCCCGTGTTGCCGAGTGGCGTGGCCCGGCACAGACCAAGGACGGTCACCGCGTGCAGCTGCTGGCCAACGTGGCTGATGGCAACGCTGCGCGTATTGCCTCGGATTCCCAAGCGGAAGGCATTGGACTTTACCGTACGGAGTTGTCCTTCCTTTCTGCGAGCGAGGAACCTACCGTTGATGAACAGGCACGTATCTACGGCAAGGTGTTTAACTCGTTCCCCAGCGCCAAGGTGGTCGTTCGCACACTCGATGCTGGATCGGATAAGCCGATTTCTTACGCCACCCTGGACTCCGAAGAGAACCCTGCGTTGGGCGTGCGAGGTTTGCGAGTCGCGCGCGACAATGAGGCACTGTTGACCCGCCAGCTCGATGCCATCGCGCAGGCGGCCGCTCAACGTGATGAGGATTCCACCACGTGGGTCATGGCCCCGATGTTGGCCACTGCGGTTGAGGCAAAATGGTTTGCGGGATTGTGCCGTGAGCGTGGCCTGACCGCCGGTGCCATGATTGAGGTTCCCGCTGCCGCACTGATGGCAGACACCATCATGCCGCACCTCGATTTCGTTTCTATTGGCACCAACGATCTCACTCAGTACACGATGGCTGCTGACCGCCTGTCCCCGCAGCTGGCCTACCTGACGGATCCGTGGCAGCCTGCAGTTCTGCGCCTCATTCAGCACACCTGTGTGGTTGGCCGCGATAACAACGTTCCGGTCGGCGTGTGTGGTGAGGCAGCTGCTGATCCAATGCTGGCGTGCGTACTAACCGGCCTTGGGGTGATCTCGTTGTCCGCAGCGTCGACTGCAGTTGCTGGAGTGGGCGCACAACTGGCTGAACTTACTTTTGAGCAGTGTGAAAAGATGGCGGAAGCTGCTGTCAATGCAGAGAGCCCATCTGAGGCCCGTTCTGCAGTTATTGCGCTGCTTGAGGAGTTTTAAAGACCCCTTCATGCCTTAACGAAAACCACCCCTGACACCTCAATCCTATGAGGGGTCAGGGGTGATTGTTCTTTTAAGTAGAGCCAGAGACCTCAGCCGGGAACTAATGTTCGGGGGCGATGATGACGTCGATGCCATGCTCCTTGAGCGCCTCGACAAATGTCTCTGGAGCTGCAGAGTCGGTGATGACAACATCAATGTCGTCGAGAGAAGCGAAGCTGACTAGGTAATCGTTACCCAACTTCGACGAATCGCACAGAACGACTACGCGATGGGCATTGGTAACGAAAGCGGACTTGATGGCAGCTTCTTGCGAATCTGCAGTAGATAGACCGTGGTCAACGGTCAAGGCGTTGGTGCCGATGAAGGCGACGTCGGCGCGCATCAGCGCCATTGTTCGCAGTGCCGTATCGCCCACAACCGCTTGGGTAATAGCGCGAACGGTGCCACCCAACAACTGGACATCGGATACACCATTGTTAGCTAAAGAGAGGGCGATTGGCAGACTATTCGACACGATGTTGAACTGGCCTGCTGAATAGCGCTGGCCGATTAGGTCGGCGAGGGCATTAGTCGTTGTACCCGCGTCGAGGAAGATACTTCCTCCGTCTGGAAGCTGATCCAGGGCGGCACGGGCAATAGCCATCTTCGCTCCAGTTGCAGAACGCTGACGGGTATCTAGGGTGAACTCGGCGGTTTGGAAAGATTGGGAGGCGACAGCGCCGCCGTGAACTCTGTGGACAACTCCCTCACGGTCGAGGACGGCAAGATCACGGCGAATAGTTTCGGCAGTGACGTCGAAGCGTTCGGACAATTCAGTGACGTTAACCCGGCCTTCCACGGCGGTTAGCGAGGCAATCTGACGGCGACGTTCTTCTGCGTACATAGTTCCTCCCTTTGAGGGGCTCCATGGGGACGGTCGCTGCGCCGGACTGTGCTCGGAGAAAGTCTCGAAGCGGCGAGCGAACGAAGCAACGAATGTTGTGGCGATGTCTCCATTCTCGCATTAAGTGCGGGCAAAGCGGAACTAAACAAATCAAAACACATAGAATGCCATAAGATTCATCTCCAAGTCTTGCGTTGGCCTGCACATTTGGGATTCTGTGATTTAGCACGCTGATTGGGTGCAGATCGGGCACATACACACACAAGGGGGTGGAAAAAGAAAAACTCCCCGCTCGATTCGCCCGCACCGTGTGGAGTGTGGAGGGGAGATTGAGCAGGGAAAGAGGCGCTAGATGCGACGTGGGGCGGGGACTGTCTAAAGCTTGCGGAAGACTGAGACGACTTTACCCATGATTTCGGCCTCGTCACCCTTGATCGGGGAGTAAGCCTCATTGTGCGGAAGCAGCCACACGCCGGAGGAATCGCGGTGGAACTCCTTGACCGTGGCTTCCTCTCCCTCAAGGAGTGCTGCAACGAATTCGCCCTCCTCAGCGACTGATTGCGAACGAATGATGACCCAGTCGCCATTAAGGATGCCCGCGTCCTGCATGGAATCACCGACGACTTGCAGCATATAGAGCTCACCATTGCCAACGATGTCATCGGGCATAGGAAAATAGGTGTCAATATTCTCTTCGGCGGTGATGGGGGAGCCCGCTGCGATGCGACCGACAACCGGGATATAAGTCGGTGCGGATGCCTCTTCCGGAATGTCACCAGTGACGGCTTCAACAGTTTCCTTGGATGAGCCGGTTTTGCGGCCTGGTTTCTTAGAATCATCGGCACTAGGGAAGTGGCGAACGTCTACGGCGCGCGGCTTGTTAGGGTCACGGCGCAAAAAGCCCTTTTCCTCGAGCTGTTTTAGCTGGTATGCCACTGAAGAGGTGGACTGAAGTCCAGTGGCGTCACCAATTTCACGAATGCTTGGCGGGTATCCGCGCAGCATTACGGCATCGTGGATGACCTCGAGAATGCGTCGTTGGCGTGGAGATAGAGATTCGAGAGTGGGCTGGTCGTTCTTTTTGGGTTTACGGGCCATGTCAACTCCTAGGAAGGCTTGGAGGGTGGTCGGGGAAATGCGTTCTATTGGGTGATGTATCTGGGGCAGATTGTGTTGTCGCCTGGTTCCTTTGTATCACGTAAAGAAAAAATGTTCGAGAGTCGGCGCGCAGATGTGGACAAACTTTCGAGGAGGTGTTATAAATCGAACATACGCATCAATTCGAACTATTTAGCGATGGAAGTGTTCGATGGTGTCGGAGTGCTTTTCTACACTTCAGCTATCGCCATCACCTAGTGACCAACCAACGAAAGGCAACAACATGGCTATCGCCCTCAATACCTCCCGTGACCACAGCTTCTCGGCTCGCGGCGAAAGTTTTTCGCGTCCTTCAGTAGTGCCACCGGCGTCGGTGTGGGAGCCCTCTGCGCTTGGTAATGACTCCGCGCGCCGAATCTCACCAACGGAACATGTTCGAACTTTATCACCGATAGATAGAACACAGAGGCGTGATGTACGACGGGTTGAAAGCGCCGCAGTTGCGCGATGCAGGGGTGAGAATCGTCTTCACGGTGGATCGAACGTAGGTAACTATGTCCTTGGCGCAGTATTCGGCGCTGCGGTGTTTATCGGCACGGTATGGGGCGGGTTGAGCATCGACGGACAAGCTCCGTCCGCACCCTCCGCTACTCAAGACGTGGCCGCGGCCTCCCAGTAGAATTCCGGTAACCTCTACTCCCGATACTGGGCGGGGCGATACAGTGAGTAAACTACGGGGCGATACTCCGCGTCCGAGTTTCTTGCAGTGCTAAACCCACCTTGGGGTGAGTAAGAAGGGCGCAGCTCAAGTCACCGTGAGGAAGGATACCGCGCCGTGTATTGCCCGTTCTGTCACAACGAACAATCACGAGTTATTGACTCCCGTGTGGTGGACAGCGGTACGTCGATACGTCGGCGCCGCGAATGCTCAGCCTGTAAAGGCCGATTTACCACTGTTGAAAAAGCGGTCCTCCTGGTAGTCAAACGCAATGGTCTTGCTGAGCCGTTTAGTCGCGACAAGCTCATTCGTGGCGTGCAACGTGCATGCCAAGGCCGTGACGTGAGCGATGATGCACTGAAGAAGCTGGCGCAAGAGGTAGAGGAAACAGTGCGCAGCCATGGATCCTCCCAGGTGAATGCCAACGACATTGGCCTAGCCATTCTCGAGCCGTTGCGTGACCTCGATGAGGTGGCCTATCTACGTTTTGCGTCCGTATACAAGTCTTTCGAAAGCGCGGATGACTTCGAATCTGAGATTCGCCTTATGCGTCGACGCGATCGAGACTACTTCTAGCGCACTTTGTCGGCGGCCTTCTGCACTCGGCGAAGGGAAACTGCGTGGGCGGTTCCCAGGCGTTGGGCAAAGAGTGAGACCCGCAGTTCCTCGATCATCCAGTAGATGTCCTTGACCTCACGCGTCTTTTCGCGGCCAGGGGGTAGGGCCCGCAGACGGTTAGCCAGATAAGCCTTGGCCTCGTCCACGTCTGCCTGACGGTCGGCATCACGGTCTGGATCGAGGTTCATGTCCTCGAGGCGAATCCGCGCGGCCTGTATATAGCGCGGAAGATGACGCAGGTGCTGGATACCATGGACCGTGAGCGCGTTCGGAGGCAAGAGGAACTCAAGCTGAGAACGAATATCGTCGATGGCTGGGCCCTCCCACTGCTTCAGCTCCGCGGAGAGGTTCGAATACTCAGCCAAACCGGGGGCAATCGCCACGACAGCTTGTCGGACTCGGCCAGGTACTTCTGGTTTCACCGCATTGAGTAACGCGGTGAATTCAGCGGGGCTACGGACCGGGCCTCCTTTCTCCATCATGATGTCTCGAACCGCTGCGACTCGAGCGTCGTTGATGAGTCCCTCAGCTCCGCCATGCGGGTAAGCATCGACAGCCACTCGCTGCTGCAACGGCAGGCCCTTGACCATCTGCTGGGTATTGACGGAAATCTCCCGCAACAAAAGTGTGAGAGTGGTGGTGATCATGGAGGCATCGGCAGCTGCCTTCGTGGGGTGCACCTTGAGGGCCACACCGTCCTTGGTGGCCACAAGAGCAGGGTAGGCCGTGACTTCGTGGCCATCCACTACGGTGGTGACCTCTTCGTCGATGCTGCCAAGGGTATCGTCAGACCATTCCTTGACTGCTTTGGATTCTGATTTGCGGCCGACTCGGGACACAGAGGAAGAGATGTGCCCGGCTTGACGCTGGACTAGAGCCTTGAGGTCGCGGTCGGAATCGATCACCTTGCCGCGCTTATCCACCGCTGCGAAGTTCATCCGCAAGTGTGGATCAAGTTGATCGGGGCGGAAATCAGTGGCGTTAATGCCTTGGCCACCCATCTCCTGCAGCACGGAAGCCAGCTGTTCGGTGAGGCGTCCCTCGTAGGGAAGAAGCTTAGGGAGCGCACGTTCCGCAAACTCAGGGGCCGGCACTACTGTGCGGCGCAGTGCCTTAGGAAGGGACCGAATAAGTTCCGTGACCAGCTCAAGCCGCAGGCCCGGTACCAACCAGTCAAAACCCTCGGTGTCGAGGCCCGCGAGCAGCGGCACGGGAACCATGAGCGTGACGCCATCGAGCGGGTCGCCAGGTTCGAACTTGTAGGAGAGGTCGTAGTCGATGCTGCCCTTCAACCAACGGTCGGGGAAAGCCTCCTCGGTGACGTCATGGTCATCCTCAAGGAGCTTCTCTGGATCGAAATCGAGGGCATGCTTGTTCTTTTGCTTCTTCCACCATGAATCGAAGTGCCGAGCCGTGGTGACCGTCTCCGGAATGCGTTGGTCATAGAAGTCGAACAAGGTATCGTCGTCGACGACAAGTCCGCGGCGACGAGCCTTCTCCTCGAATTCGGAGGCCTCAGCAAGCTTGCGCTTATTGTCGTGGAAGAAGTGGTGGTGGGTCGTCCAGTCGCCGTCGACAAGCGCATTGCGGATGAACATATCGCGGGCCGCTGCTTGGTCGACGCGGTGGTAAGGCACAGTACGGTCAGCCACTACGGTGACACCGTAGAGGGTCGAGCGCTGGGTGACCACAGCGGAACCGCGCTTTCGTGACCATGTCGGATCGGAATAGTTGTGCTTTAGAAGGTCCTTCGCCAACTTTTCCACCCACGCTGGATCGATAGCTGCGACGTCGCGCGCCCAAAGCCTAGAGGTCTCCACAAGTTCGGCAGCCATAAGAAACTCCGGTGGCTTCTTTGCCAGGGCAGAACCGGGGAAAACAAGGAACCGCGTGTTGCGGGCGCCGATGAATTCCTTTGAGTTTCCATCACGGGCACCGATATTGGAAAGCAGTCCGGACAGCAGGGACATGTGGATATCATCCGGACGGCGTTCGGTACCTTCCTGGGCTTTCCATCCGAGTTGCTTGGCCACATCGCGCAGTTGGCGTACAAGATCGAACCACTCACGGATGCGCATATAGTGCAGGAAATCCGCCTTCATGCGCTTGCGGAAGGCGTTGCCGCTCATTTCTTCGCGGGTTTCCTGCACAAAGTCCCACAAGTTGAGCATGGACAGGAAGTCGGAGGTCCTGTCCTTGAACCTGGCATGCGACTGATCAGCCTGGGTTTGCTTGTCCATGGGACGTTCGCGCACATCCTGAATCGTCATCGCAGCGACAATGATCATGACGTCCGTCAGACATCCAGAGCTGTTGGCTTCTACGAGCATGCGGGCCATACGTGGATCGACAGGAATTCGCGCGAGGTCGCGGCCTACGCGGGTGAGAACCGGAAGGCCGTCCTTTTCTTTGCCTTGGAGTGCGCCCAGTTCGTGGAGAAGAAGAAGGCCATCGCGAACGGCCTTGGGCTCGGGAGGCTGGACAAAGGGGAACTCGGAAATATCGCCGAGGCGCAGCGAGATCATCTGCAGGATGACGCTGGCAAGGTTGGTGCGCAGAATTTCCGGATCCGTGAATTCTGGGCGAGAAAGGAAATCCTGCTCGCTGTAGAGGCGAATAGCAATACCATCAGCGACACGGCCACAGCGGCCCGAACGCTGGTTGGCGCTGGCCTGAGAAATAGGCTCGATGGGCAGGCGCTGAACCTTGGTTCGGGTGGAATAGCGCGAGATACGTGCCGTACCGGTGTCAACAACATAGCGGATACCGGGCACGGTCAGTGATGTCTCGGCGATGTTGGTGGACAGAACGATACGTCGACCGCGGTGCGAGCTGAAGACGCGGTGCTGCTCCTGGTTGGAGAGCCGGCCGAAGAGGGGGGTGACCTCCACGCCGCGCCATCGTCGGCCCTCGATAGCTTCCATCGCATCACGAATATCGCGCTCGCCAGGAAAGAAACAGAGGATATCTCCTTCGCCTTCGGCCATGAGCTCCTCAATGGCTTCGCACAAGGCGTCCAAGGGGTCGAGGTCAATGGTCTTACCACCGGACTCCACCTCAAGGGGGCGGTAGCGGATTTCTACCGGGTAGGTGCGGCCAGAGACTTCGATGATGGGAGCAGGTTCTCCTTCCGCGTTGGCGAAATGCTCTGCGAAGCGTTCTGGGTCAATAGTTGCGGAGGTAATAATCACCTTGAGATCCGGGCGCTTGGGCAGCAGACGCTTGAGATATCCCAGCAGGAAGTCGATATTAAGGGAGCGCTCGTGAGCCTCATCGATGATGATGGTGTCATACGCGTTAAGGAAGCGGTCTCGTTGCATCTCCGCAAGCAAAATGCCGTCCGTCATGAGCTTTACTGCAGTGGTGGCAGAGACTCGGTCATCAAAGCGGATGGCATAGCCTACCGATTCCCCGATCGACTGATTGAGCTCATCCGCAATGCGCTCGGCCACAGTGCGGGCAGCCAGACGGCGCGGCTGCGTATGGCCAATGAGGCCACGACGTCCGCGGCCGAGCTCCAGACAGATCTTTGGGATCTGAGTGGTCTTACCGGAACCGGTCTCACCGGCAATAATGACCACTTGGTTGTTCTCAATGGCCTCAGCAATGTCGTCTCGCCGTGCGGTGACAGGAAGCTGCTCGGGGTAGTTAATGTCGGGGACCCCAGCGTCGATAGCCCTTATTCGCTTTTGGGCTGCAGCAATATCGGCTCCGATGGCCTCGAGAGCCTGGGGCGCGCGGGCTTTGCGGAGGCGGCGGCGGAAAGCTCGCTCATCACTCAACGAGACATTGGTGAGAGCGCTATAGAGTTCATCGCGAGTGGCAGTCATAATCGCTCTAAAAGCTTACTCTTTCACCGATTAACGTGAAGTTGTTGGTACTCTCGTGTTGTCTATGTGACCAAAGATGTAAAGGACACAAGTGATGACCAATCCCTTTGACCCTAATTCAGAGAACAATTCCTCCCCGAACGGCTTCGGTGGTGGTGTCAATAATAATGGTGGCTTGCCGCGTTATGAGCCGACCAACCACCCAGAAGACCAAGCGGGTTTCGGCCAGCCTGGTGGCTATGGCTCCAACGAAGGATTCGGCGGAAGCGCCTACGGAGGCAGCTCATCTGGCAGCGACTCCTTTGGCGTTGGCCAGGACTACGGCGGCTACGGTGCCTATAACGCTGGCCAGGAGGGCTACGCGGGCGCAGGCTATGGGGGTGACAGCAGTTATAGTGGTCCTGGCCCGCAGGCTGGCCCAGCTTATACCGGTCCGGTGAGCGCTGTTGAAGCCATCAAGTGGGGATTCAACGCCACCCTGAAGAACCCGTTGCTGTGGATTCTGGGCGCTGTCGTCGTTGGTCTTATTCAGCTTGTTAGCCAGGCAGGGGTCAACGCAGCGCAGAATGCCGAAGGTGATGGAGTCAGCGTTGTCTTCGACCTCCTCTCCTTCGTGACGAGCATTCTTTCTCTCGTCATTGGACTTGTGGTCTACCGCTTGGCCTACCGTGAGATTGACACGCCAAAGCCGACGTGGGGAACTCTCTTCCACGGCGTTCGCTGGGTGCAGCCGCTGGTAGTGAGCCTTGTACTGCTTCTTTTGGGTGCTCTTGCGATTTTCGTTGTTGTGCTTACTGCGATCCTCGTTGGTTTCGGTAGCCTAGCGGGGCTCGATGTGCAGAATTTGGACGAGCTTTCTGAAGGCCAGATGATGACTCTGGTGGGCTCCGTGTTGGGCCTGTTGTTCGTAGTTTTTCTTGTCGCCCTTTTCATTCAGCCCTTCTTCGTCCTCATGCCATGGCTGGCTGCGGATACTTCCTCCATCGGTGAGGCATTCTCGAAGGGACTGAAGCTGGGTAAGGACAACTACGGTCACCTCTTGCTGCTTATGGTTCTTTCTGGTCTGCTGTTTGCGGCCTCGATCATCACGCTGGGCCTTGCGCTGGTGGTCATTGCTCCGGCTATGCAGTTGGCTACTGCGCATCTGTCTCGTCAATGCCAGGGTCGCTATGCCCCGGCCGTGCAGTAAGGCCTAAAACTCTCGCTTCGTGCGTGGCGTCGCCCCTTTCCTCTATTCCTCTCCACCGAGTGGGTAAGGGAAGGGGCTTCTCTCTGTCTGCTAGGGGACGGGGAAAAGTTCGCGGGAACGCTTCAGCGCAGCACGGTAGGAGGATGTGACCAGAGAGCCGAAGGCACGGAATTCCTCGGCGCGGGCCGCGGATGAGCGAAACGTGAGGCCTACCTGGCGCTCGGCGGCGACAGTGGGGGCAAACCGTGCCACGGCGAGTTGTGGGTGTGTGCACTCGGTAGCCAACGCTGATTCGGGGACCAGCGTGGTGCCGAGGCTGCCCATGACGAGTTGAAGAATGGTGGTGAGAGAGGACGCGCGAGTCACAGCATTGGTGGCCTCGGAGGGATTGATCTTGGCACGTCGGCACAGATCAAGGACTTGGTCGCGCAGACAGTGGCCGTCATCGAGAAGCAGAAGATCAAGGGCGTCAAGCTGCTCGAGCGTGAGGTCCTCGCGTCCCGCGAGGGGGTGGTCGGTGGGCGTGACGGCCGTGAAACTTTCGGTGTAGAGAGGGACTTCCACCATTCCGGAAGATTCCGTGGGTAGAGCTGTGATCGCCAGATCGATTGTGCCCTCGCGCAGCTTAGTAAGTAGGTGCTGAGTCTGCTCCTCGACGAAGCGGGGCTCGAGCTCTGGGTAGGAGTCCGTGATGGACTGGAGCAGTGCGGGAAGTATGTAGGGGGCGATTGTGGGGATTATGCCAATGGTCAGAGGCCCAGACAACGTACCGTTGGTGCCTCTGGCGCGAGCGAGGAAGGCATCCGCGGCCTCGAGGGCAGCCTTGGCGAAAGGAAGAAGTTCTTCGCCTGCGGACGTGACGATCACCTTGCGGGTAGAGCGCTCGATGAGCTGGATGCCAAGGCCCTGTTCGAGGGCCACGAGGGCTTGGGAAAGGGAGGGTTGGGAGATATCGAGCTTGGCGGCTGCGGTTCCGAAATGCTTGTTCTCCGCGATAGTGACGAAGGTGCGTAGCTGCGCCAGCGTCGGCCGATACTCCTTATTGTTCATGCCTATAACTCTAACACTTATAAATAAGTCAAACTATTGACTTGCGAAGGTGCTGTTGGCATACTTAGCAACTGAGTGGCTACATGCCAGCGTAATGGCGCACTGACATATAGCTACAGAGATTTGCATCACAATTTCTGCAAGGAGTTGACTCTTTCTATGCCTATCCTGACCGTCGGCGAACAGTTCCCAGAGTTCGAGCTAACTGCGCTGAAGGGTGGTGACCTCCACGACGTCAACGCGAACCAGCCGGAGGATTACTTCGAGCAGGTTTCCCTGGATAAGTACCGCGGCATGTGGAAGGTTGTGTTCTTCTACCCGAAGGATTTCACCTTCGTGTGTCCGACCGAGATTGCGGCCTTTGGCAAGCTGGATGAAGAGTTCCAGGATCGCGATACTCAGATTCTTGGCGGCTCTACCGATAACGAGTACGCCCACTTCAACTGGCGCGCTACCCACCCAGAGCTCAAGGAAGTTCCGTTCCCGATGTTCTCTGACATCCGCCACGACCTGATCCGTGCCCTCGGCGTGGAGAACGCTGACGGCGTCGCCGATCGCGCCACCTTCATCATCGACCCAGATGGTGTCATCCAGTTCGTCTCCGTCACTCCGGATGCCGTTGGCCGCAACGTTGATGAGGTTCTGCGCGTGCTCGATGCGCTGCAGTCGGAGGAGGTCTGCGCCTGCAACTGGGAGGCCAACGACCCGACGAAGAACATCAACAAACTGGACGTCGTTAAGTCTGCCCTTTAATTAAGGGCGGTGACTGATAAGGAAAGTCCGCGAAAGGAGACCGCCAGTGTCTATCGATAACCTAAAGTCCGCACTTCCGGCCTATGCCAAGGACCAGAAGCTCAACCTCGGCACGCTGTCCCGTACTACCGAGCTGAACGAGGAACAGCTGTGGGGCAGCCTGGTTGCCGCCGCTGCAGCTACCCGCAATGACCTCGTACTCAAGGAGATTCTTGAGGACGCCCGCGAGCACCTCAGTGAGGCGGCGCTTGACGCAGCCCTCGGCGCTGCCACGGTAATGGCCATGAACAATGTGGCTTACCGCGCCAAGAGCTGGTTGGGTGATGGCTTCGCCCAAGTTAAATTCGGCCTGCGCATGAACATCATCTCCAAGCCGGGCGTGGACAAGGCCACGTTTGAGCTGTGGAGCACGGTTGTTTCTGCGATCAACGGCTGTGAGCACTGCCTGTCTGCCCATGCCAACACCCTTCTCGAGGAGGGCGTGACCAAGGAGCAGATTTGGGAAGGCATTAAGGTCGCCGGCGTTGTCGAGGCTGTAGCCCAAGCACTCCAGGCAGAGTCCGTCCGAACTGCGTAACTGCTTGGCCTCATGCTCACACCGTACCGCCCCACGACTGCATCAGCGGCGTGGGGCGGTGGTGTGTGCGGAGTAGCGCGCGCCGTTGGTGCTTATCCTATGACTCCACCGAAGGCAACGCCGATACCGTAGGTGATCGCCAGGCCCAAGGCGCCGCCGAAAACGAGACGCAGCATGGAATGGGTTGCATCAGTGTTTGCCAGACGTGCAGAAACGTAGCCTGTCACAGCCAACGCGACGAGCGTGATGATAGCAACGACGGCTGCTGCCATCTCCATTGGCGCGAAGAAAACCGAGATGAGCGGCAGGGCAGCACCCGCCAAGAAGGACACGGCTGACCAGAACGCTGCATGCCACGGGTTGGTGAGGTCCTCGCCATCAATGCCCATCTCTAAGCGCAAGTGAGCCTCGAGGAGTCTGTCTTTGGCAGCGATTTCCTGTGCGGCAGTTTCAGCCGTCGTTGTGTTCATTCCATAACTAGAGAGCATCGAGACCAGCTCTTCGTGCTCCGGTTCTGGGAGCTCGGCAAGCTCGCGGGTCTCTTTGGCAATCATCATTCTTTCGGAATCACGTTGTGCGGAAACGGATACGTATTCACCTAATGCCATTGATGCTGCGCCTGACACTGTGGCAGCGAGTCCAGCTGTGAGAATTGCGCTTGCCGACGCCCCCGAGCCCACCACGCCTAACACAAGCGCGGCGACGGAGACGATTCCGTCGTTAGCGCCAAGCACACCGGCACGTAGCGAATTCAGCCGCGCGTTGTGGGAAGCACCGTGAGGCTCATCGTCATGAAGAGTCATGGCCCGCTCCTTATACTAACCAGGTTCTCAATTGTCTAGAGAACTTCTAGTACTTGATTATCATCGCTGGTCACGCGCTTGTAAAGCTTGTATAGGCTTAGTTGAGCGGGCGCAGTGCAGCCTTAGATTGGATGGGTTTAGGCAGCCTTAGATAACCGTCCCGGTCCACTCGCCGCAGGACGTGCCGTCCACGTAGAGCGCCATGGTGAAAACTTCGTCATGCAATTCAAAATGGGAGGAAGGGATGGTGACGGCAAGAGCTTCTGGAGTGTAGGCGTAGGCATAATTCACAGTGCGGTGAATGTCACGAGTGTCCTCGCCAAAGGACGCGATCTCCATGGAGTTCAGCTCGTCCTTGTTGAAGAGGATGGTGAGTTCGAGGTCGCGGGTATGGAGAGTGTAGGTGACATCTCGGTAGTGTGGCAGCCCACCAAGGAGCCAGTGGACGGTGACGGCATCGTCATGGACATCGAAATGCACCCCGGCGAGGCGGATAGTGGTGGCTGAAGAATCTGGTCGAGTCATAGCGGCCCCTACTGTACGCCTTACTCGAAATTCAGAGCGTAGTACTCCGATTTTGTCAGGCGCAGAACCTTCTCGAAGAGCCAAGAAAAGAGCAGGCCAAGGGCCAAGGGGAGAGCAACGTAGACGAAAAGGATGATGAGGACGTTGCTTGTGGTCCAGCCCCAGCCTTCATAGTTCAATGCGGCCAGCGGCCCCATGAGTCCAGAGATGCCAAAACCAGCAGAGATTGGAGTACCTGAGATGCCGAAGGCTCCTCCTACGCCGCCAACAATGGCGGCAGTGCAGATGACGGGCAGAAAAGTGACGGGTTTCGAGAGCATGTTGGCCATCTGCACCTTCGGGGAACCGAGGACGTGCAGGATGGAGGTGGCGAAGCCGTTGGCGCGCCAGCCGGCGGCAAGAAGGGTAAAGCTGGCGGCCACCACGCCTAGGTTGGCGGTGCCGGATGCTACTCCGTCCATAAAAATGGCGGTGGCGATGCCCACGGTAGACACTGGAGACACGATCATCACGGCAAAGAGCACGGCGAGCACAACACCCATGACGATGGGTTGGAGCGTAGTAGCGCCATTGACGAGGCCACCCAGCCACACCGTGAAAATCTTGACGATGGGATAGGTGACTACCCAGCCGATAGTGCCGACGACGAGCGTGACGATGGTGGAGAGCAACAAAATGGAGTAGTTCTTTAAACGCCCGCCAATGAGGAGCAACAGCCCCACAGCCATGGCGGCAGTCAGTCCGGAGTTGATGACGAGTCCGGTTCCTTTGAGTAAGAAACCGCCATCAGGATTGGTGGTGGCGACACCGGAACCGCAAAAGGAGGCTATGCCTACGGCAGCGGTCTGGATGGGAGTCAACGTGAACTCAATGGCCACGAGGATGCCAATCATCACCGGAAGCAGGCTTGCAGCAAGCCCGGTAAGGGTGAGCACGGTGGCCGCGCCATCCCAGTATGGAAGCAGAGCTTTGGCAAGTTCACCAAGGAGCGCTTGTGGGACGAGGGAAACAACCACCGCAATGGAAATGCCGTTGAGAACCTTCATGGTGAAGGAACCAGGGGTGAGGTGTTCCACGGAGGACGTCTCGCTAGCGTCGGGAGAATCAGCGGGCTTCTGCTCTAGCTTCTCTGGGGGTTGCGTGCTCATCCCTCAAGCATAGGAATAATATTCGGAGAATGGAAAATATTAGTCGGAGGAATGAGCATTAATGTTCCTGACAGCCTTCGTCAGTGCTCCACGCGAAGCTCAGAGAGTCGCACCTCACCAGCCTCATCGGAGGCATCTAAGTCCACGATTCCCACTATCTGGTAGGCATTGTCGTCCTCAGGATCCTTGAGAATCTGACGCACGGTCCACGAGCGTGAGGAGGCCTGAGTGCCCTCCTTACCTTTGTCGAGCACGAAATACTCTGGCCCGCGCGCTGCCGGGCCGACATCGATATCGTCATAATCGTCGAAGTAGTCATCGAGGGCCTGACCAAAGTCGGGAACTTCGTCGAGGTAGTCCAAAAGCTCGGCCAAGCGGTCCTCCTTTTCCAAAGCGAAAAGCTGGGCAAGGCGGAAGAAGTAATTTCGCACCATGATGCCGAAGGCACGTTGGTTAGCGGTAAGAGCGGTGGGGTCCTCCACACCGAACGCCAACTCGCGGTCGAGATCCTTCTGGGAGATCGGAGAGTCTTCACCAGCCATTTCTGCCCACTCGTCAACAAGCGAGGAATCCACTTGGTGAATAAGCTCCCCAAGCCACACGATGATGTCCTCGAGTTCCTCGGTGAGGTACTCCTCCGGGATGGATTGTTTAAGCGTGCGCCAAGCATCGGTGAGATAACGCAGGATAACGCCCTCAGAGCGGGCCAGACCGTAGGTTGCCACGAGGTCGGAAAAGGTCATTGCGCTCTCCAACATGTCCCGCACAACCGACTTGGGACGCAGCTCAAACTCCTTAGCCCATGGGTTGGTCTGGCAGAACGTCTCATAGGATTGTTCGAGCAAGTCCTCAAGAGGTTTCGGCCATGTGATGTCTTCCACGATGGCCATGCGCTCGGTGTAGTCCACGCCCTCAGCTTTAAGAGCTGCAATCTCTTCGCCTCGGCGCTGTTTTTGTTGAGCTATGAGGACTTGGCGGGGATCATCGAGAACCGATTCAAAAACGGAGATGACATCCAGAGCATACGTTTCAGATTCCGGATCAAGCAGCGTCAAAGCCGCCAATGCAAAGGGGCCGAGCGGCTGGTTGAGCGCAAAATCGCGCGGCATCTCTCGGACCACGTGATAGGGGCGGCCGTAAATATCGAGTCCCTTGGTGGACTTTTGCACCACTCCCGAATTGAGGAGGCCACGGAAGAGACTCAACGCGGTCAAAATGTCCTCGTTCTGTCGCGTCCGAGTGTTGTGACTTGTGCGCAGCAAATGCTTCAAGTGCTCGTAACCGTTGCCATGGCGAGCCAGCACATTGAGCAACATCGAGTTAGACACCCGGAACTGGGAAGTGAGTTGCTCCGGTTCGGCGTCGATAAGCCGTGCGTAGGTCTTCTCCGACCACGAAACCTCACCTTCGCGCGCGGACTTCTTCTTAAGCTTCTTGAGGCGCGCCGGGTCATCCCCGAGACGGCGGCGTGCCTTAGCGTTCTCAATCTCATGTTCCGGGGCCTCGACCACGACCGTGCCCTCGGTGTCGTAGCCTGCGCGACCCGCACGGCCAGCAATTTGGTGGAATTCTCGCGACTTGAGGATGCGCTGCCGGGTGCCATCGTATTTGGCTAGGCCCGTCATGAGTACCGTGCGAATCGGGACATTAATACCGACTCCCAACGTGTCGGTACCGCAAATAATCTTCAGCAGCCCCTTCTGCGCCAGACGCTCGACCAGGCGCCGGTATTTGGGCAGCATGCCCGCGTGATGGACGCCGATACCCTTGCGCAGCAGCTTGGACAGATCCTTGCCAAAAGTCGTGGTGAAACGGAAGGAGCCGAGCTCGGCTGCGATTGCTTCCTTTTCTTCCGGAGTGATGATTTTTGACAGAGAGGTTAACGCCTGGGCACGCTCAGAGGCTTCGCGCTGCGAGAAATGCACAACATAGACGGGCGCCTTGCCGGATTCGAGGAGCTCCTCGATGGTCTCGTGCACCGCAGAAAAGACATACGAAAAGTCAAGGGGAACCGGGCGTGTTGTCCCGGCCACGAGTGTGGTGGTGCGGCCGGTGCGTTCAGTGAGGTCTTTTTCCAGCCAGGCGGTGTCACCGAGTGTGGCGGACATGAGTAGGAACTGTGCCTTGGGTAACTCGAGCAGCGGAACTTGCCAGGCCCAGCCGCGGTCAGGCTCGGAGTAGTAGTGGAACTCATCCATGACGACTTGATCGATCGCAGCTTCCGCGCCATCACGCAGCGCGATGTTTGCCACAATTTCAGCGGTGGCTGCGATGATGGGGGCAGAGCCATTGACGGTGGCATCGCCGGTCATCATGCCGACGTTCTCGGGACCAAAAATCTCACACAACGCGAAAAACTTTTCGCTCACGAGGGCCTTAATTGGCGCCGTGTAGAAACTGCGCTGCCCGCGGGCCAGTGCAATGAAGTGAGCTGCATTAGCCACCATGGACTTACCGGAACCAGTAGGGGTAGCCAAAATGACGTTATCGCCGGCCAAGATACCGAGCGAGGCTTCCTCCTGGGCGGGGTAAAGCGAAATACCGCGGCCGGAAGCCCATGATTGAAAAGTGTCCCAGATGGCCTCATCAACCATCGACTCAGGGACTTCGGCGAGATCGGGCAACATCTGAGAAAGGTTCACCCATCCCACCTTAGGCGAAAGCACGAGTGGCCATGCAGGTGGGCCGGTCACTCGTGCGGGCTGGACTTAGGTGATGAGTACCTAGACGTCATCTCCCATGTCAGTGTCTTCGTCTTTGCCTTCGTCCTTGCCGTAGTTGTCCTCACGGTCATCGATGTTCTCAGAGAGGATATCGGGGTCATCATCGAGCCCAGCGAGGAAGGCCTCGAAATCCGCTCCGATCTCTTCGCCCGTGGGCATATGTTCTTCGCCTGGCATGATGGCCTGTGGGTGACGCTTGCGATAGCGCTCCATGTAGGCGTCATATTGCTCTTCGAGCTGGTTGACCACACCGGAAATCTCATCTGAGTCGGCGACCTGTTCTTCCAACTGCTGATGCACTCGTGCCACATCGGCTTCGAGGCTTCCCAACGGGATATTGAGATCCGCAGCAGAGGCTACAGAATCCAGAAGCCGCAGAGTGGCCGAAGGATAGGACGAGGCAGCCAAGTAGTGGGGAACGTGCGCGGTGTAACCGGCCACACGGCGGCCCTTCTTATCCAGAGCTCGCTCAATGTAGAGCGCGGCGGCCCCTGGCACCATCATGGTCGACTCCATGCGCACCATGGAGTTCAACAGCTCCGGGGAATTGCCATGCGCTGTAACCACCGTCGGGCGGGTATGGGGCACTGGCATCGGGGCAGAATAGAGCATGATGGTGTTCTTGATGTCGAACTTCTCCACCAAATTCACCACCGCATTGGTAAACGCCTCCCACCGCAGGTCTGGCTCTGGGCCAGAAAGCAGCAGGAAGGGCTTACCAGAGTTATCGCGGAGGACCTTGATACCAAGGTCGCTGTTTTCGATCTCGACGGTGCGGTCATGATCAATGGTGACGGCAGGGCGGCGCGAACGATAATCAATCAACTCGTCGTTGTTGAAGGATGCCAACTGACGGTTATCCAAAGCAGCTTTGAGATGATCCGCGCTGGCCTCGACCGCTTGTCCGGCATCAGCGTAACCATTCATGGCCACGATCATGGTGGGCCCGCTGCCTTCTACGGAATCGTCCTTGACCACCGGAGCGGGGTATTCCAGCTCATACATGCGGCGCTGTTCTTCCTGCATGATGTAGTGACTCCTCCTTCGCGTCCGACGCTTAGTGTAGAGCGTACGGACTAAATCAGCGTTCTGTTGCGTGCAACGCTGTGCACTTACTGCCTATTCCCAGCCCCTTTCGCCTAATCCCAATTACCCTGCCGAGCTCATGGCGAGGGCGGGGAGCCGAAGGCTAGTGAAAACCGGTAATAATCGATCCAGCATGCCATAGAGGAGACGCTTCTGCCATGTGCGCGCGCAGCCGCTCTCCGGAATACATGACCCAGCATGTGGATAACTAGTGAACTTTCACAGTTAAGAAGGCGAGTCCGGACTCGTTATCCACAGATCTGTCGCTCACCTTAGTAAGGCTCTAGCGAACCGGTGGCTCCTGCCTCAGTCTAAAGACATGAGTTCATACACAGCGCAGACAGAAAACACACCACCAATCACAACCCCCGGCCACCTTCTAGCGAACATTCCCGGCCTGTTGGGCTTTTACCCAACTGAATCCGTCATTTTCATGGCTATTGATACCACTCCGCGTGGCCCCGCGATGGGGCCTGTCGCTCGCGTTGACATTGAGGATGCCGAAGAAACTCTTCCTGAAATAGCCGCGATGTTGGCGGAAGAAGCCCGCGAAGGGATCTTTGCCTTCCTCGTATCTCACCGTCCTGTGTCGGATCTGAGCCAGGTTGCTTGTTGGCTATACACCCTTGACCGAGGGCGCGACGGTATCGATATTGACGCCGCGTGGTACGTGGGAGAGATCGCCCGCGATGAGCCCTATACCTTGCTCCACGGGGCGGTGAGTATTGACGGCCGCGGTCCGATGAAAAACTGGGTTGACGGGACAATCCCCGCGTTGACCGACGCACCGACGATGCGCTCATGCGTCGACCACGACGTCGTCCCAGAACTCAGTCGTGAGGAGTTCTTCGCCACCTTTGCCCGCAACAACCAACACTGTGATGCGCTTGAGGCCGAGGCTTTGGGACGTGAAGCGCGAGAAAGCGCCACGAGGTTCCGCGCCCGAGTAGCTTCGGAAAAAGGGGATAAGCGAAAAGAACTAGTCGATAACTTCATCGATGATGTCCGCTGGGCCCTTTCTACAGCAGGAAGCATCGAGGACTCGGAGACCAACACTGAGCTACTGAAGACCTGCGCGGTGTGGATGTCCACCACCTGGACGCGCGATTTGGTAATCGCTAGCTGCACGGACGCAGGTGAACAGGCCGCACAGCTCTTGCTGGCGACGGCACGAACCTACGATGGGGAAATTCGCGCTAACGCTCTAACAGTTTTTGCCTTGACACACCTAAAGATGGAGTGGGACATTCTTGCCGGACCGGCGCTACAAACGGTGGCAGAAGAGTTCCCGAGCCACCGCTTGGGGTCATTGCTATGCCAAGCCTATCGATACGGTCTCCATGACAAGATGCGTGAGACGATCGTCCGCGGTGCACGAGAAGCCTATAACTCTGCCATTGGAAGGGAAGAAGAATCGGCGACTGTGAGCGGTGTCCCTAGAACTACGGCGTCTAGCGATGCGCCGAGTGAGCCCGCTCGCCGAGTTGCCGGGTGAAGTTCCATGCGTCGGTAACGATGGTGGTGAGATCAGTACGGCTCGGGTTCCAGCCGAGCTCAGACTTAATTTTGTCCGAGGAGGCCACGAGCGTTGCTGGGTCGCCGGCGCGCCGGGGCGCCAACTCAGCCGGGATGGGGTGCCCGGTGACGGCACGACAGGTCTCGATGACCTGCTTGACTGAATATCCATCGCCGGAACCGAGGTTGTAAATTCGGTGAGTACCGTCCGTGTTGGTGGTCAGCGCAAGCACGTGGGCATCGGCAAGGTCACGGATGTGGATGTAGTCGCGCACCGCGGTGCCATCAGCCGTGTCATAGTCATCACCGAAAATAAAGATCTTCTCGCGGTGGCCCAACGCCACCTGTAGGACGAGTGGGATGAGGTGAGTTTCTACTTCACGGTTCTCACCGATGTTGCCGTAGGCGCCGGCCACGTTGAAGTAACGCAGAGAGGTCGCTCCCAAACCGTAGGCCTTGGCATACGAGGTGATCATGTAATCAATAGCCAGCTTCGAGGCGCCGTAGGGGTTGGTGGGTTGCGTAGGCATCGCCTCCGTAATCGGAACCTGGTCCGGCTCGCCGTACGTGGCGGCAGTAGAAGAGAACACGAGGTTCTTCACGCCGAACTCCCGCATGGCGTTCAGCAGCGTCAAGGTGGTTACCACGTTGTGCTGCCAATAGTCCGCAGGTTCCTCTACGGACTCGCCTACAAGCGAACGTGCAGCGAAGTGGATAACACCTTCAAATCCACCCTCCGAGAGTACAGAGTGAGCCACGTCGGCCACGTCGCCCTCCACAAGGCGTGCTTGGGAAGGGAGAGCCTCGCGGTTGCCGGTGGAGAAATTATCGATGATGGTGACGTCGTGGCCATTTTCGACGAGGACAGCAGCGCAAACGCTACCCACATATCCGGCACCACCGGTAACGAGAAGCTTCATGTCTACTTCACCTCCACGCGGATAGCATGTGCAAGATCGTCGACGAGCTCGATTGTCTCCCCGTCTCCAGTGCTCAGCGTGATAGAGCCATTGTTGTTCACCACTGTTACCGGCGACCCGACATGCAGGCCAGAGGTGTGTAGGGCACGGAACGTGGAGTTGTCAGCTTGAAGGACCTCATTGATTTGCACGATGGTGGCCTTGGTTTCCTCGCCTAAGGGGAGATCAATAGCGCGGATGCCGAGGTCGAGTTCTGCCGGAGACGCGCCAAGCTGCGCAAGGCCTGGAATGGGGTTTCCGAAAGGCGAGCGGGAGGCATCGTCGAGCACGGCGACAACGCGCTTTTCTACTTCTTCGCTCATAACGTGCTCCCAGCGGCAGGCCTCATCGTGGACCTGGTGGATGTCCAGCCCCAACACATCCGTCAACAGACGTTCTGCGAGGCGGTGCTTACGCATGACGTTGGTTGCTAGTTCGCGGCCTTCGGGGGTGAGGTCAAGGCTGCGGTCAGTGCGCACGTGAAGGAGACCGTCACGCTCCATACGGGCTACGGTTTGAGACACGGTAGGTCCGGATTGTTCGAGGCGCTCCGCGATGCGGGCGCGCAATGGGGTAATGCCCTCTTCTTCGAGCTCGTAAATGGTTCGCAGATACATTTCCGTAGTGTCGACTAGGTCCCTCACGTGGGTATACCTTTCTGCGTCATAGCGGTCAGCGTGGACACGAGCAGCAATCTACGGGCGGGAGTGTGTTCGATGGAGCCACAAGGTATGAACCTGTCCGCAGGCTGACCGTGCCCACATAGGTTTAGGCGCGGTAATAACAGACTATTAAGAGAATAACTTAAATAATAGCGTATTCCGTAGCTCACAGAGTGGCAGTTCCCGGCAGTGAAGTCAGGAGTTTTCGCGGAATCACTCGATGGATGTGGAAACGACGAAAGCCACCGAGCGGTCAACCTCCATGGCCCTACAGTTCTGCTCTGCGGGGCAGGAGGGATGTCTCGATGGCTCACGCCAGATCTCTGGTTATCGGCCAGAGCTAGCTCTGTGTCAGCTCACTCTTTGCCGTTGGTCTTTACAGCGCGTACTCGCGGAGGCGGTCGGCACGGTTGCCGTCACGGAGCTTGGCCATGACCTCTCGCTCAATCTGGCGCACGCGCTCACGGGACAGGCCAAACTTACGGCCGATCTGGTCCAAGGTACGTGGCACGCCATCATCGAGGCCGTAGCGCAAACGGATGACATCCTGCTCGCGCTCTTCGAGGGAACCGATAACGGAGCGGATATCGGAATGGCGCATGGACGCAACCACGGCAGTTTCTGCGTCGGTAGCCTCGGCGTCCTCGATGAAGTCACCCAGTGGGGCCTCTTCATCGGTGCCGACCGGCATGTCGAGGGAAACTGGGTCACGGGACTGGCGCAACAGCATTTCAATCTTGGATTCCTCGATGCCAGATTCCTCTGCCAGTTCCTCATTCGTCGCCTCACGGCCGAGGGATTGGTACATCTCACGCTTAATGCGGGAGAGCTTGTTTACTTGCTCCACTAGGTGCACGGGGAGACGGATAGTGCGGGACTGGTCAGCCATGCCGCGGGTAATGGCCTGGCGAATCCACCACGTGGCGTAGGTGGAGAACTTGAAGCCCTTAGCGTAATCAAACTTCTCCATTGCGCGAATGAGGCCTAGGTTGCCTTCCTGAATGAGATCCAGCAGTGGCATGCCGCGGCCGGTGTAGCGCTTGGCAAGGGAGACCACGAGACGCAGGTTGGCCTCCAGCAGATGGGAGCGCGCCTTCTTGCCTTCACGGGCAAGGATCTTGAGGTCTCGCTTCTCCGCGCGGGTCAGCTTTTCGGCATTGGCCAGCTTGTATTCGGCGTAGAGGCCCACCTCAATTGCTTGGGCCAGCTCAACTTCGTCCTCTGCGCTCAGCAGCGCAGTCTTACCAATTCCGTTGAGGTAAACGCGGACAAGGTCCGCAGAGGGGTTGTCATTGGTTTGGTTACGGCGTGAGCCGCGGTCAACGTCCTGTCCGTCCTCGTCCTGGGCGGTAGCAGTGCTAGCAGCGGATGATGTGGCCATCTCATGCCTCCTAAGTTGCGGCCTGGTACACCCCCTACAACGACGCTTAAGCGCGGTTAGTTCCCGAGAGCGAAAATTTGTTAGGACACCCGCCGCACTAGGCCCATTTGGGGGTGTAAATCACACTTCAACCAGCACGGTAAAGGGACCTTCGTTGACTGAGGAGACTCGCATCAGTGCGCCGAAGCGTCCTTCTTCGACGTGAATGCCTCGATCGCGCAGACGCTGAGCCACTCCCTGAATGACAGGTTCAGCGGCATCGCCAGGTGCCGCATCGGACCAAGAGGGGCGACGGCCCTTGGCGGTGCGGCCATACAGCGTGAATTGGCTCACCAGAAGTACCGGAGCCTCCGCGTCGATGACGCTAGTTTCACCGTCGAGGATGCGCAGTTCCGCAATTTTGCGGGCCATGGTGTCCATACGCTCGGCCAAGGACGGGCCAGTGGCGTCAGTGCTCGAATCGGCTTCCACGTCCTCACGGGATACACCAACAAGAGCCAGAATTCCTCCGGTGTCTGCACAGTTAATGGCGCCTACGATGTCACCGTCGACGGTGACGGAGGCTTCGGACACGCGGGTCAGTACAGCGCGCATACTTTAAGGTTCCTTTCTACCTTGGTGTTCACTCAGCCCGGGGCCTAATCGGTGTTGCTAAAAGCCAGCAGTTCTGTGGGGATGAGCAAGCCGTGACGAATGAGGTCGACGATGGCGGGAAGGGCGGCGTCGACAAGCGCAGCTTCGTCATAGCCTTGCGCCGCGGCGTAGAGCCCGATGGTTTCGCCGATGCTCAAGCCCTGCGGGTTCAAGCCTGCAACGATGGCGGCCAGGTGCTCATCGATGTCATGCTGCCAGCGTGGGCCATCGGTCCGGGTAAGGCGCAACGCGGCGCGCTCAAAACCCATGCCTATCTCGGTATCGGGTAGGGCGATGTCCTCACGGGCCACGCCAGGGCGTAGCTGCACGTGTTTGGTTTCCAATTCACCAGGCACCAGACCGCGCAGCCACTCCACACGGGCAAAGTATTCCTCAACCTCCGGGCCCAACGGATCGACGACGGGCTGGGACATATCTTCAGCCAAAATGTCCGAAGGCTCATCATCCCCAATGCGCTGGATAGCCACGAAACCAAATCCGATACCAGTGACCTCATTGTCGTGGAAATGCTGCAGCCATTCGCGCGAGCGGGCTCGGCCCTCAGCACTGCGGACATCGACGGACTCATCGGTGAGCCACGTGGAGACATACAGTGCGGGATCGGCAACGTCACGCTGAATGATCCACGCTGCCACTCCGGTGTCCGGCAGCCACGAGGCGACGCGCTGCTGCCAGGACTCCTCACCCTGGTGCACCCATGCGGCTAACAGGTGGGCCGTGCCACCCGGGTTGAGGTGCTCGGTAACCTGCGAAACGACAAGTTCACTTGCACCATCGAGGTTAAGCCCCGAATCGCGATAGACATGGCCGACCTCCGGCAGGCCCACAACAAAGGGTGGGTTAGCCACAATCCGGTCGAAACGCTCGCCAGCTACGGGCTCGAACCAGGAACCACCCCGCAGATCCACGCGTTGAGTCGCCCCGGCAGCCGTGACTGTGGCGCGTGCTAGGTCGAGGGCGCGTTCATGGACATCCGTGGCCACAATGCGTTCGGCAGAATCCAGCTGACCCAACAACTGCACTCCAGAACCGGTGCCCAGATCCAGCACAGAGCTCACAGGGGACGTCGGCGTTGAATGCAGCAGGGAGAGGCTGGCCGAGCCTACTCCCAGCACATGATCGGGCCCCGGAACATGATCAACAAGGGAGGCATCAACATCAGAGAACACCAGACGGTTGCGTCCCACGATGACATGCGGGCGGATGTCGTAGGCCACGAACACGGTTCCGTGTTCGTCGGTTTCGGCCACCCCCGAATCCAGAAGCTTGGCGGCCAAGCGGGCCCCAAGGACATCAGACAGAAGAGTCGCTGGCACGTGCTCGTGCAGTACGAAGATACGGATGAGGTGATCTAGGTCAGAATCACCGCTCGTGCCTAGTGCTACAGCTGCAGGCTCTCCGCGGTGTAAAGCTTCGGTGTACTCAGGGCCTAGGTGCCCAGCGATGCCGTCGGCCGTAAAACCCGCGCTGCTAAGCGCGTGGGTCAGCTCCGTGGCCACCTCCGCGACGGGGTGATCCGGATTCATGGCTGGGCCGAAGGGTGAGGAATCATGCGTGGTCAAGATCAATCCTTACATTCAGTAACGAGCTGGCTATTCATCATCATGGTCAATCGTGTCCGGTGTCGAGGCCTGCTGAGCGTCAGGCAGCGCTCCGCGTGCACGCTGCTCCAGTTGCTCCCGCTGAGCTTGCGCCATCTGGCGTGCCAGAGCAGGTTTGTACACCGACTTTTCACGCTTGTCTTTCTTCTGTCCGCGACTGTTGCCAATGACGACGGCAATCCATGGCAGGGGAAAAGTAACGGCTACGACAATCGCGGCCGGAATCCACCATTGCCAGGCGTAGGCCATAATTCCCGCAAGGATAAGGGAAGGAATACGCAAGAACTGCAGCACAAAATAGATAACCTCGCGGCGATGCCGATCCTGCCCAGGGGCGAGTTTGGCCGAGGTGATGAGGTGGGTTTCACGCCCAAACACTCGGCCACGTTTCCGCCCCGATTGTGGGGATAGGTCTGCGTTATCGCGCGAGTTCGTTGGGGTCATGCTCACTAGGGTAGCGGGAGGACTCGCCAACTTCGATACCGATACGGCATGATAGGGGGCGTGAGTACGACGACTAAGACTATTGAACGCCCAGATGTTCGTGAGGATACGTCCACGGGTGATGACACCCCGAAGTTCTTTCACTACGTCAAGAAGAACCAGATCCTCGATTCCGCGGTCAACGGAAAGTACGTCGTTGCCCTGTGCGGCGAGACCTTCCCGGTGACCAAGCAAGCCAAGCCTGGTTCACCCGTGTGCCCTGACTGCGAGCGCGAATACAAGAGCCTGCGCCGCCGCTAGAACGCCTCCGTTCCCTGCACGGAGCATCTGGTTGTCAGGTACGAGGGAACGCGCTTCGGGTTTAAGCAGTCCACACGAGGCTTACACCTGCGCAGAAAAATCAACACAGTTTCGGGATTCTGGGATAACTAGAGGGGGATAGTCGCTGACCGTGTCAACACAGTCATCAGCACAAAGATTTGCCAATAACGGTTCTTTGCGTGTGTGGCAGCGCGCGGCACTGGAAAAGTTCCTTGCCACCAAGCCGAAGGATTTTATGGCGGTGGCAACACCGGGCGCAGGTAAGACCACCTTCGCCCTGCGCGTAGCCACCGAACTCATGGCGGACCGCACCGTCGAGCGCGTCATCGTGGTCGTACCAACGGAACACCTCAAGGTGCAGTGGTCCGAAGCTGCCTCCCGCGTGGGGCTGGCGCTAGACCCGAAATTCACCAACTCTTCCGGCGTGAATCCTGCCATGGATGGAGTCGTGGTGACCTACGCACAGGTGGGTATGCACCCCTACAAACACCGCGCGGTGGCCTCGGCGCGGCGCACGTTGGTGATCCTCGATGAGATTCACCACGCAGGTGACGCGAAGAGTTGGGGTGACGGTGTGCGCGAGGCTTATGACGACGTCGAACACCGCCTGGCCTTGACGGGTACTCCCTTCCGCTCAGATGATTCGCAGATTCCGTTTGTGCGTTATGAGGAAGATGGGGAAGGCCACCTTGTCTCCCGCTCCGACCACACGTATGGCTATGGCGATGCGCTTGCCGACGGCGTCGTGCGCCCCGTTGTCTTCCTCAGCTACTCGGGCGAATCCCGTTGGCGCGATAGCGCCGGCGAGGAACACGCAGCGCGCCTAGGGGACATCCTCAACCCGGAGCAGACCGCCCGCGCTTGGCGCACGGCCCTCGACCCCAAGGGCGAATGGATCCCCACCGTCTTACACGCTGCGCACACCCGGCTGATGCAGATGCGCCGCAATATGCCGGACGCCGGTGGACTCGTCCTCGCTACCGACACAACGACAGCCCGTGCCTACGCCAAGATCCTCAAACAGATCTCCAACACACCGGTCTCGGTGATTCTGTCTGATGACCCGGGCTCCTCGGCACGCATTGCTGAATTCTCTGAGTCCACCGATGAGTGGATGGTGGCTGTGCGCATGGTGTCTGAAGGTGTTGACGTTCCCCGCCTCGCCGTGGGCGTGTACGCCACCTCCGCCTCGACCCCGCTCTTTTTCGCCCAGGCCATCGGTCGCTTCGTGCGCTCCCGCATGCCGGGCGAAACCGCTTCCGTCTTCCTGCCCTCCGTGCCCGTTTTGTTGGGCTTGGCCGAGAACATGGAGAAACAACGCGATCACGTCCTGGGAGGGGAGAAGAACCCCGACAAGGAAGGCTGGGACGATGAGCTACTCGAAGAGGCCAACCAGAAGAAGTCCGAACCTGACGTGCTCGAACCCTCCTACGAATCCCTTGGCGCCGAAGCAGAATTCTCGGGTCTGCTCTACAACGGCTCCCAGTTCAACACAGGGGCCATCACCGATGAGGACGAGGACTTCCTCGGAATTCCGGGACTCCTTGACGCTGACCAGGTCAAGGATCTCCTTCGCAAGAAGCAGTCGGAAGAAATGGACCGCCGCGAGGCAGAGGAGAAGGCGCGCCGGGCTGCAGAGGCTGCCGCGGAGCAGCGTCGCAAGCTCTATGGCACTCCGCATGCCCCGAAGAATCGGGCAGCAGGGGGTGCTGGGGGGACGTCGCCAAGCACTGCGGGTTCCGACGCTGGCGTTGTTGACGAGATCTCGGCCCTTCGTAAGGAGCTCAACACAGTCGTGTCGATCACCGCTCAGCGCACTGGCCGTCCCCACGGCGCGATTCACACGGAGGCGCGCAAGGCCTGCGGTGGGCCGCCCACCGCGTTGTGCGACGCAGACCAGTTACGCGAGCGAATTGACTATCTGCGGAAGTGGTGACGCCTATCTAAGGCACTGGAAGATGGTGCAGAGGTATCTCAGGCCCCACGAAGTGAACGGTGTTACTTATTGTATCGCGTGTAAGCTCGGCATCATCCTGAACATGTGCCTCAGGGCAAAGAAACTCCAAGGAGATGGATGATGAAAAAGCTCATCAACTCACCTGAGAACGTCGTTGCTGAATCGGTTGAGGGGTTTGCCCTCGCACACAGCGACATCGTCACGCGCGCGACGGATCCGCTTTTCGTTGCCCGTAAAGACAAGAAGAACGACGGCAAGGTCGCGATTGTATCGGGAGGTGGCTCTGGGCACGAGCCGCTCCACGCAGGATTTGTGGGGCACGGCATGCTGGATGCCGCTGTACCGGGGGCCATGTTCACCTCACCGACTCCCGATGCCATCCAAGCTGCTACCGAAGCGGTCAATGCAGGCGCGGGCGTGCTGTACATCGTGA
This sequence comes from Corynebacterium sp. BF-R-2, assembly GCF_024586525.1. Lineage (NCBI taxonomy): Bacteria > Bacillati > Actinomycetota > Actinomycetes > Mycobacteriales > Corynebacteriaceae > Corynebacterium > Corynebacterium sp. BF-R-2. The sequence goes on from NZ_JAMFTP010000004.1 coordinate 71,561, forward strand.
AGAACTACACCGGCGATGTCCTCAATTTTGACACAGCTGCCGAACTTGCAGAGTTCGATGACATTGAGGTTAGCCAGGTCATTGTTGATGATGACGTGGCTGTTGAAGACTCCACGTTCACCGCCGGTCGCCGTGGCGTCGCCGGCACCCTCCTCGTGGAAAAGCTTGCCGGTGCCGCGGCGGAGCGCGGTGATGACCTCGCTGCGGTGACTGAGGTGGCAAAGAAGGTGGTGGAGAACACCGCTACCATGGGCGCAGCACTGACGGCCTGTACCGTCCCGCACGTGGGCAAGCCGTCCTTCGACTTGAGTGATGACGAGGTTGAACTTGGCGTTGGCATCCATGGCGAACCCGGACGCAAGGAAATCCCGCTTGTTTCGGCTGATGATGTCACTGACCACCTGTTGGACCCGATCGTGGCGGACTTAGAACTCAAGGAAGGCGAGCGCACCATCGTCGTAGTGAATGGTATGGGCGGCACTCCAGCCTCCGAGCTCTACGTGGTCTATCGCCGCGTGTCTCAGCGCCTGACGGAGATCGGCGTGACAATTGAGCGCTCTCTCGTGGGCAACTTCGTCACTAGCCTTGACATGGCGGGCTGTTCTGTCAGCATCATGCGCGCTGACGACGACGACCTTGCCCTTTTCGACGCCCCCTGCCACACCGCTGCTCTACGCCAAGGAGTGTAACCATGACCAACCTTTCAACTGACTGGGCACGGTCCTGGATAAATAACTGTGCTGCCGCTGCCCACGAGCACCGCGAGGAGCTCATCGAACTTGACCGCGTGATTGGTGATAGTGACCATGGCGAAAACGTCGACCGTGGCTTCCGAGCCGTCGTTGGAGCAGTGACCGACGAGACCACCGCGGACGGCTCCACCGTCGCTGAAGTGCTCAAACTCACCGCTAAAACCCTCATGTCCACGGTCGGCGGTGCATCCGGCCCGTTACTGGGCACAGCCTTCCTGCGTGCTGCCAAAGCCGCTGGTACCGGTGACCTCGACGCTCCGACAACAGCAAGCATCATCGAAGCTGCGCTGGAGGGAATCACAACTCGCGGCAAGGCCGCAGAAGGGGAAAAGACCATGGTGGACGCGTGGGCACCAGCCGCACGCGCCGCCCGTCACGCGGCCGACGCCGGCCACAACCCCGCGGAGGTTCTGCGTGCTGCAGCCGAGGCTGCAGCGGAGGGCGCGGAGGCCACTGTCCCGATGGTTGCCACCAAGGGGCGAGCATCCTACTTGGGCGAGCGCTCGGTTGGGCATAAGGATCCAGGTGCCGCATCCACGGCTCTCTTCATTGCCGCGGCGGCCGATGCTGCCGAGACCGCGGGACAGGAGACGTAGCCATGGCCCAGCCAGTAGTAGGACTTGTGCTGGTGTCACACTCGGCAAAGCTCGCAGAAGGCTTGGCGGAGCTTTCGGCCCAAATGGCGGCCGATGTCACAATCCGCGCTGCCGGCGGTCTCGAGGGCGGCGGAATCGGCACGTCGTATGACCTCATTGAAGCAGCCATTAACGAAGTCCTTGGGCAAGACTTAGGTGTGGTTGTGCTCACTGACTTGGGATCGGCCACGATGACTGTGGAATCTGTACTTGAGTTTCTAGAGGATGACCCGGTTCGGTTTGTTGATGCCCCGTTGGTGGAAGCAGCCATCGCTGCTGCTACCACCGCCCAGCAAGGTGACGATCTAGACGCTGTGTCCGCGGCCGCAGGAAGGGCAATCGAGGTTTTCGCTGCGCCACAGGACGCCAAATCTGCAGAAGCGGATAGTGAACGTGAAACGAACAGTGACGGTGAGTATTCCCGCGCAGTGACGGTGACCGATAAGGCAGGACTCCACGCCCGTCCCGCGTCGAAGGTCGCTGAGATCGCCGCGGAGGCTGAGGGCGACATCACCATTGCCTTCGGCGGTGAAGAAGCTGAGGCAGACTCGGCGATGATGCTGATGTCGCTCGGTGCCACTCAAGGTGCTTCCATCACGGTGAGCGGTGCTGTAGGGGACAAGGAAATCATCGATCAGATTGCCGATGCCATCGCAGCTGGTCTCGACGATTAGGCTCACGACGCGACATCGGATCTGCAGGGGAGAACCAGAACAGTGGACACCGTCCCCCGCAAAGAAGGAGACCTCCTGCATATTTACCTAAGGCGTGATGCGTAACCCAGCAGCGTTCTCTTGCAGGTGCTGAACCAACGCGCCGCCGCAGGAGGATGCGTACTCAGCTCCGAATCCGTGGTCGTTGCAGGCGCTGGTGCTTGTGTTCATCTCCTTGTCGTTGGGATTTTTGTTGTTGGGAGTTTGATCTCAGCGCTCACAACTGGGCCAGGAGTGGGTGCTGCCGCGCTAGCTGTCATGACCCTGCTCCCTGCCGAAGGCCGTCGCCCCGAGGACACGCCACTACTCATGGCGATGCTGGCATTGTCCATTAGGCTGGGTTGGACCGCGATTGACCCCTTTGCCCATATGTTCATGATTGGGCTGTTGGGGTTACAGATGTGAGCCCTGGTGCCCATTGACCACCGAGCCTCGGTACTCGTGAGGGAATGCGAAAAGCGGCGAAGAAGCAGTCGCATCTTCGCCGCAAAATTTTTGATTGTCGTGCTTGTCTAGTCCAGGTAATCGCGCAGGACCTGGGAACGCGATGGGTGGCGTAGCTTCGACATGGTTTTTGATTCGATCTGGCGAATACGCTCGCGAGTAACGCCGTAGACTTGACCGATTTCGTCTAAAGTGCGCGGCATGCCATCGGTGAGGCCGAAGCGCAAACGGACAACGCCTGCCTCACGCTCGGAAAGGGTAGTGAGCACGTCCTGGAGCTGGTCCTGCAACAAGGTGAACGACACTGCGTCGACTGCAATCACAGCCTCAGAATCCTCGATGAAGTCACCCAGCTGGGAGTCGCCCTCATCACCAATGGTCTGGTCCAAGGAAATAGGCTCGCGAGCGTACTGCTGGATCTCCAACACCTTTTCCTCGGTGATGTCCATTTCCTTGGCCAGCTCCTGCGGAGTTGGCTCACGGCCCAAATCTTGCAGCAGCTCGCGCTGAATGCGGCCAAGCTTGTTAATGACTTCCACCATGTGAACCGGAATGCGGATGGTGCGGGCCTGATCCGCCATAGCGCGGGTAATGGCCTGACGGATCCACCAGGTGGCGTAGGTAGAGAACTTGTAGCCCTTGGTGTAGTCGAACTTCTCCACGGCACGGATGAGGCCCAAGTTGCCTTCCTGGATGAGATCCAGGAATGCCATACCGCGGCCGGTGTAGCGCTTGGCCAAAGAGACGACCAAGCGGAGGTTGGCCTCGAGGAGGTGGTTCTTCGCCTTGCGTCCGTCACGAGCAATGGCGCGCATGTCACGCTTTTCCATAGGGGAGAGCTTGGCGCCCTTGTCGCCCTCAGCTCGCGCCTTTTCCATCTGCTCCATGCGGTACTGGGCATAAAGTCCAGCCTCGATACGCTTTGCCAGGGAGACCTCCTGCTCAGCGTTCAGCAGGGCAACCTTACCGATCTGCTTGAGGTAGGCACGAACCGAGTCTGCAGAAGCGGTTAACTCTGCGTCTTTGCGCGCCTGGCGCAGAGCAGCAGACTCGTCTTCATCCCAGACAGAGGATCCATCGTCCTCGTCCTCATCGGAGTCCTCACCGTCAAGGTCTTCACCTTCATCGCCGAACTCGTCATCATCATCGATGTCATCGCTGTCCGGGTCGAAGTCCATGTCGGCGTCATCGGCCGCATCAGTATCCAGTTCGTCGGTTTGATCCTCGAGGAGGTCATCCGAAGACTCGAGTGCCTCAGTGTCAGCGTTGTCCTCTGGCGAGGTTGCCTTCTTGGCCGCAGACTTACGGACAGTCTTCTTGGCTGTCTTCTTTGTCGCCTTCTGCGCAGACTTGCGAGTGGTTTTCTTAGCCGTCTTTTTCGCCGTCTTCTTGGCTGTCTTCTTCGCAGTCTTTTTAGCCGTTTTCTTTGCCGTCTTCTTAGCGGTCTTTTTTGCCGTCTTCTTGGCGGTCTTCTGTGCAGGTGCAGATGCCTCGGAGGTGCTCTCGCCTTCACCGAGTACCTGGTCTGAAGAATCAGTGGCTGCCACGTACGCCCTTTCGACTTGCTCTCTAGGTGGAAAATATGGGGAAGCGCAAAGTCATCGCAACTAGTCCCCGATGCTAGCCCGCCTCCACGATGAGCAGGAGAGGCGCGCCGCTGAATAATGGGTAATCGACAGCCCAGTATAGATCATTTCCGCTTATAGGCGGTGACTGGGGTCAACTGAGAAAGTTACAGGCAGTGCTTGTTATGGTCGGATTCCTTCCTTTGCGGCCATAGCGGCGCCAACAATGCCGGCGCGATTGCGGAGCTGAGCTGCAACAACTGGGGTGTCGATGCTGAGGTACTCGCCCCACTTGTCAAATTTTCGGGAGATTCCACCGCCGATGATGAAGGCCGAAGGGTTGAACAACGCTTCGTAGTCGTGGAGGACGCGGTTAACGCGCTTGGCCCATTGTTTGGTTTTTAGTTCCTCACGATCCTTCACTGCGGACGATGCCTGTTGTTCTGCTTCTTTTTCTCCCACGATCAGGTGGCCAATTTCCGTGTTGGGGAAGAGTTGACCATCAAGGAGGAATGCCGAGCCGATGCCGGTACCGAGGGTGAGGAAGATGACCGGGCCGGTACGTGCGATGTCATCGCCGTAGGCAACTTCGGCGAGACCGGCTGCGTCAGCGTCATTAAGTACGGTGAAAGGAGCATCAAGGTATGCACCAAATAGCTCTTGAGCGTCGATGCCAATCCACGACTTGTCAATGTTTGCGGCACTGCGAATAACCTGATTCTTGACTACGGACGGCATAGTGATGCCTACAGGGCCATCCCAGCCTTTCTCAGAGACGATGTGGGCGATAACTTCGGCCACAGCTTGCGGGGTAGCAGGCTTGGGCGTGGCGATTTTGAGGCGGTCGCCCACGAACTCACCTGTGGCGAGGTCGACCTCCGCCCCCTTAATGCCGGAGCCTCCGACGTCGATTCCGAAAGAGTGGCCTTCATGGTGAGGTACGTCGTGCTCTGAGTGTTGCGCAGTCATGATTTCTAGTTTAGGCACGTGGACTCGCAGATGTGTGCAGATGGTATCCGCAGTGGTGGTATCGACGACAGTGAAAATCGATAGTGAAAGGCGACAGTGAACGTGGAACATCCTCCACTGTGAGGTGGATCAAGGGAAATATCCTGTGAACATTAAAGGCCACTTTTATAACCGATACGCTGGGGTAATGTTCTGTGTGAGCAGGGCGGGGGTGGAGAGATTGCCTCCCCCGCGGCGAGGCGAGTGTGACACAGGGGCGCTCGTGGTTTAGTATGCCGTCGATAAATACACATTCCTATCGATCTGACTCACAGGGGCAAACACTATGGCCACCGATTACGACGCACCGCGTCGCCGCGCTGAAGACGAGCTCGAGGCTGATTCTCTCGAGGGCCTGAAGGCAGCGGAAAATGACAACAACGGCATGGATGATGACGGCGAGATTGTCGAGGCTTTCGAGCCGCCGTCAGTAGACCTCACCGGTGAAGAACTTAACGTCACCGTCGTTCCTCGCAAGGAAAACGAGTTCACCTGCTCGGTGTGCTTCCTTGTCCAGTCCAACAAGCGCTTGGATCACGAAGAGGACGGCGAGCTTATCTGCATGGACTGCGCCTAAGCTTCGTTTAGTTCCCAGTCCCCGCGTCGTTCGTTGCTGAGGCGAAGCGGCTATGTTCCAGGCCCGTTGGAGGAGCGGCGAGAACTAGTTCGCTGCCGTGGGGCGTGCCTGCTCGGGAACAAACGCAGCAAGCAGTTGCTCTGGGTTCTTTGAATTGATGAGCCAATAAGGGGTGGGGTCTTCGGGGTCATCGAGCACGAGCATGACGTGTTCTGGTACCCAGCCGTGGGTGACAATGAATGCGGCTGGATCCAGCTGTGGTCCCAGTGCATTGCGACGCGCGGTAGCCGGAACCGTGGTGCTGCGTGAGACCACGTCGTGCGGCAGTTGTGCATCTTTGACAGTCAACCAGCGCGTGCCGTCGGTATCCCGTTCCACTTGGACGACGGTATTTGACCATGTCAGCAGAACCCACACAGCGATGGCGGACAGCAGAATGGCGGGAATAATCACCCACAGAATGCCACGGTTTAAGCTAACCGTGGCGACGCTGATCACCACAACGAAGGCGGCCATCAGCCACCAATACCACGGCACCCACTGGCGCTCGCGGTAAAGAACGGTCGGGGAATCAGTAGACGAAGTCTGCTCGGCAGGCGAGGAACTGGAAGTCATGGCCACAGATTCTAGTCATTCCACGGTGGTGCGGCCTAACACCCCCGGGCAGTACTGCATGGTGTAGCTCGAGAGAAGAGGAACAATAGAACACCGAGGCCCCTAGCACGTGGGGCCCAGGCACGTGGGACAAGGTAGGCTGGGCCGAGTGAATGAGCAACATCCTCTCGTAGATCCGACAAGTCCCTTTGGTGATGTCAAGGTCAAGCGCCTGGACAAGGAACTGCCGTTGCCTAAGCGCGCACACCGCGGTGACGCAGGCGCTGACCTGTACGCAGCTCACGACGTCACCTTGCGTCCAGGTGAGCGCGCTCTCGTAAGCACCGGTATTGCCCTTGCTTTGCCACTTGGCACGGTAGGTTTGATCCATCCGCGCTCCGGTCTTGCTGCCAAGCATGGAATCTCCGTAGTGAACACTCCTGGCACGGTTGATGCTGACTACCGTGGCGAGATTAAGGTGTGCCTCATTAATCACGATCCCGCGGAGACCTTCGAGGTCGAGCGCGGCATGCGCATTGCGCAGCTTGTCATCCAGCGCGTGGAACTCGTGGGCTTCAGCGAGGTCGAGAAGCTTGATGACACCACGCGCGGCGACGGCGGCTACGGCTCCACCGGCGTGAACTAGAGATTTTCCTACACGCCCCACACGATCACAGTTCGAGACAACACGGAAAACAGAAAGGCGCAGAGAATGGCGATGTGGCCCTTTGGCAAGAAAAACAAGGACGACGAAAAGGACGCTGGCATTCAGCAGAAGGAGGCTGCCCAAGAAGCAGCAGTCCCAGTAGCAGAGGAGGCCGACGTTGCAGCTTCCCAGGAATCTTCCGCGGCGACGGCCGGCACTGCTGCGACAAGCGCAGCAAGCTCCACCGGGTCGCTTGGTGACGATGATGATGCACAGGGCCCAACCATCAAGGCTGTGGCTCACGACGCCGTCAATGGCGAGATGGGCCCCTACGATGGCGATACCGTCGATATCGCCGACTTTAACTTTGAGGATTTTTCGGTAGGTTTACTGGACCTTGGTTCAATGCGTATCCCGCTGCCGAAGGCATCTCAGGTTCAGGTGGAGATGGGGCAGGATGGCCCTCGCATGCTCCACATTCTCACCCCGCACGGCCGCATGACGCCAGTTGCCTTTGCTGCGCCCCGCACTCCGGGGCAGTGGGCAGAGTCCGCATCTGACATCATCAATGGCTTGGAATCTGATGGGTTCAAGGCGCAGCTGGAGGATGGCCCATGGGGTTCTGAAATTGTGGGGACCAGCGACAAGGGTGGTATCCGCATCATTGGTGTGGAGGGGCCACGCTGGATGTACCGCCTGACTCTGGCCGCACCGGCAGGCAAGGAAGAGGAGCTCGCGCAGCTAGGCCGCGAGGTTGTTGCGCGTACGTTCATCTACCGTGGCGAGGATCCTATTCTGGCCGGAAGCTCCTTGCCGGTGATGCTGCCGCAGCAATTGGCTGATCAGGTAAAGCAGGCGCTCCAGCAGCGCCAGCAAGAGGCGGACGCTGCTAGCACTAGTGACAGCGCAGCCCAGGAGGCTGCAGCACACGCTGAGAACGAAAGTCCGGCAGAAGCACAGGCTCGCGAGCAGCTGCGCGATCTCGACGGTACTGACAAGAACTAATTCCACCGATAAGGATTACTCACACACGTGACTACACCGAATCCTGGCTTGGGCGGGTCGCCGCCGGAGCGCGAGCCGAACGCACACCGTGAACCGGCAGAGTCTCACGAGGAAGCGACGTCATCGGTCGCTGCCCAAGGCTTAGAAGCAGACAACGCTACGGGGGAGACCGAGGAAGAACCCTCGCTGTTAGAGCAGATGGGAGGTCTCACTGGCCTCGTTTCAGCAACTCTTCCGGTGCTTGTTCTTATCCCCGTCAACAATGTGTGGGGGCTGGGGCCGGCACTTATTGCGGCGCTAGGCGTCGCTCTGCTCATCAGCGTGTGGCGCCTCGTGCGCAAGGAAACCCTGCAGCCGGCGCTTTCTGGCTTGCTGGGTGTGGGTATTTGTGCCGCAATCGCTTGGTTTACCGGGGATGCTAAGGGGTACTTCCTGTACGGCATTTGGATGTCGCTTGTGTTGTTCATCATTGCGGTCATCTCCATTGTTGCGCGCTGGCCGCTCGTTGGCGTTGTGTGGAAAGGCCTCAACGGCGATGACATGAGCTGGCGGACGGTCCGCAAGGCCCGTCATGCTTACGCGTGGGCCACGGCTGGCTGGGCCGTGGTGTTCATCGCCCGCTTTGTGGTGCAGCGTGCGCTCTACGCCGCCGACGCAACGACCACCCTAGGTATAGTCCGAATCCTCATGGGCTGGCCATTGACCGGTGTAGTGACCCTTCTCACCATCTGGATGGTGCGCCGTGCCAACGCCGCTGTTGAGGATGAAACAAACACGGCAGCGGAAGACACCACTGCAGAAGACTCCACCGTTGTCGACCACGTGAAGGAAAGCGGTACCAACGGTAAGGAGACCGTCGATGAGTGAAACTGAGGCTGCCGTGAACGTAAGCACGGGAGAATCCTTTGACATCTCCATTGAGCGCATGGCACACGGCGGGGTGGGAATTGGCTCAGCCCCAGACGGTCGAGTGTGTTTCGTCGCGGGAGGATTTCCTGGAGACCTCCTCACTGTCACTGCTCGCAAGGTGAAGAAGTCTTTCGTGGAGGCTGACCTCACCGCCGTCGTGAAGCCCGGGCCCCACCGTGTTGAGTCATCCTGCCCTGCAGCAGAGCGCGGTGCCGGTTGCTGCGATTTTGCCGAATTGGATCCGGCCGTAGAGCCTGAAATCAAAGTTGAGGTCTTGCTCGACCAGTTGCGCCGTGTTGCACGCATCGAAACCACCCCGGAGGTTGACAGCATCGACCTGGAGCCCCAGAGGGGATGGCGTACGCGGGTAAGGCTGGGTGTCGACAAGCACGGGCGAGCCGGAACCCGCAAGCGCGGTTCCACTGAACTCATCACGGATGTGGCGTGTACGCAGTTAGCAGAAGGGCTTGTCGACGGCCTCGTGGGCCCCAACGCACGCACCTTCACTCCAGGTGCGGAAGTTATTGCCGTCATCGACAGCGATGGTAACCGCCACGTCGTCGAATCCCGTAAGGCGTCGCGTGGACGCCGAGTGGAAACGGTCCGTGAGGTCATCGAAGCTCCCACTGCAGACGTGGTTCAGCGTGCTGACGGCCATGAATTCCGCTTCCCGCCGACAGCCTTTTGGCAAGCACATGTTGCCGCCCCTGATATGTACACACGCATTGCGCGCGAATGGTTAGCCGCGGAGGATACGGATGCTGCGAACACGGGGCAATGCGCAGCATGGGACCTGTACGGCGGTGTTGGCCTATTTGTGCCGGCGCTAGCAGAGGTCACGGCCCCGAAGGGTGGACACACCACGGTCTATTCCGTGGATTATTCGCCGTCTGCTTCGGGGACGCAGCAGGGCCTTGACGGCATTGATGTTGAGTTCCGCACCGCGAAGGTTGAGCAAGTTGCGGACCAGCTGCCACAGCCGACCACAGTGGTGTTGGATCCGCCTCGCACGGGCGCAGGCGCAGACGTTATTACAGCTGTGGCCTCCGCTTCGCCGCGCAAGGTCGTGCATGTGGGATGCGACCCGGCAACCTTCGCCCGTGATCTCGCTTACTGGTCCGAGCGCGGCTACCACCTGCACCGCCTGGCCATGATCAATGCTTTTCCTGGGACGCATCACTTTGAGACCTTGGCGCTGCTGGTTCCCCAAGCCTAACCGGGGCGCGGAGGAACATCGGACAATTGCCGTCATGCTCGTGTAAGCGGGTACGGTGGTAAAGAAAAGAACAAACGATGAAGGGGTTGACGGCAGCTCTATGAGCATTCTGGATTCCATTGAATCGCCAGCCGATCTCAAGGCTCTGAGCAAGACGCAGTTGGCTGAGCTTGCGGCGGATATCCGCCAGCGCCTAATTGAGAAGGTCTCCGCTACCGGCGGCCACCTTGGCCCGAACTTGGGCGTGGTCGAGCTCACCGTGGCAATTCACCGTGTATTCGATTCCCCGCGGGATCCCATCGTTTTCGATACGTCACACCAGTCCTATGTTCACAAGATGCTGACTGGCCGCACCGCACAGTTCGACACTCTGCGCCAGAAAGGCGGGCTGTCCGGCTACACCGACCGAGCGGAGTCTGAACACGACTGGACGGAATCGTCACACGCGTCGGCTGCGCTATCCACTGTCGACGGGCTATCCAAGGCCTTTAAGATTCGTGGGGAATCCCACCGCAACGCCGTGGCAGTTGTTGGCGATGGTGCTTTGACCGGCGGCATGTGCTGGGAAGCATTGAACAATATCTCTGCGGATAAGGACCGCAACGTTGTCATCGTGGTCAACGATAACGGCCGTTCTTATTCGCCCACCATTGGTGGTCTGTCTGAGAACCTTGGCCGCATCCGAGCCCAGCATGGCTATGACGAATTCATGGAGTTGGGCAAAAAGCGCCTGAAGTCTATGGGCTGGGTAGGTGAGCGTACTTTTGATGCTCTTCACGCTATGAAAGAGGGCGTGAAGTCCACTGTTATGCCCACTGAGATGTTCCCCGAGCTGGGCATCAAATATGTCGGCCCAATCAACGGTCATGATATTGATGCCGTCGTGCGTGCGCTGAGTTACGCCCGTGATTACGAGGGCCCCATTATCGTCCATACCGTGACGGAGAAGGGGCACGGCTTTGCCCCCGCGGTTAATGAGCCCAAGGACCAGATGCACTCTACGGGAGCGATCGACCCGGTCACAGGCGTGTCCAAGGGTCAGAAGCAGCCGGGCTGGACCGCAGCCTTCTCTGAAGAACTCATCAAGGCCGGCCACGCACGCAAGGACATCGTCGCTATCACTGCCGCCATGGCTGGACCTACAGGTTTGGCACCATTCCAGGATGAGTTCCCGGAACGATTCTTCGATGTTGGCATCGCGGAACAGCACGCTATGGCTTCCGCGTCTGGTCTCGCACTGGCCGGTATGCACCCGGTGGTGGCGGTGTACTCTACCTTCCTCAACCGTGCGGTGGACCAAGTGATCATGGACATCGCGCTGCTCAAGTTGCCGGTTACCATCGTGCTAGACCGCGCAGGCGTGACGGGCTCTGACGGCGCATCACACAACGGTGTATGGGACATGGCACTCATGAGTATCGTTCCTGGTATGCGCATTGCCGCACCGCGCGATGGTGCCCGCCTACGTGAGCTGTTCAACGAGGCCATTGCTATTGATGATGGCCCTACCGTCGTGCGTTTCCCCAAAGGCAATTTGTTGGATGATACCGACGAACTGAAGCGCCTGGATGACGGCGTGGATATCCTGCGCTATTCCGACGCGACGGACAGCACTGAGGAGTCTGGCGATGCCCCCCATGAAACCACGGCAACTGACGTCCTCATCGTCTCTATTGGCGCGATGAGCACGCGCTCTTTGGGCGCTGCCGAGCTGCTGGAGGCGCAAGGCTTCAACGTGACCGTTGTAGACCCTCGCTGGCCAGTGCCGGTACCGCAGTCCATCGTGGCGCTGGCTGCCGACCATGACCTTGTTGTCACCGTCGAGGACGGCCTGCTCCGCGGTGGGGTTGGCTCGATGGTGGCCGAGGCACTCGATGCCGCAGACGTGGATACTCCGCTCCACCGCCTCGGTGTTCCGGGAGTGTTCCCAGTGCACGCTAGCCGTGGAGAATTACTCGAGGAATTTGGTCTCACCCCGCAGGGCATCGCGACGTCCATCAGCGAGTGGGTTGCAGTACGCAGCGAGGAAGAAGAAACGTCGAACGAAGCCTAGCCTCGTGCGTTCGCGCTAGCCGCGGAAGGAGTCGAGCCCGTCAGCGATGAGCGGCGTCGCTAAGTCCACTTGCCAGTTGCGCGCACCTTGAGCGTGCAGGAATCCGGGGATATCGTCCAGATCGCGTATCTCGCCGGCAATACCGCCCTCAGGGCCGAAAGCTGCCCACACTGCCGCGCGCACGATGCTGGGTTTGAGAATAAGTTCATAACTCATGGTGAGTTCCTCACCCAGTGCTTCGACGTCGCTGCGGATCTCCTGGTAGAGCCCCCAGAGATCCGGAAACTCGCGGGTGAAGACAGACTTGGACGGCACTGGGCGGGGGCTGCGCAACGGGGAGGGCCAGGTTTCTTTGGGGCTCGACGTGGCCGTGGTGACAGCATCCAGCCACTGCACGGTGGCGCCACCGCGGCGGCGCGGGAAGCCCTTGATCTTGTTGATGTCACTGGGCGTGCGAGGAACCCGGCGAGCGATCTCAACGAGAACACGGTGGGGAAGGAGGCGGTTGGGCGCAACGTCCTGCGAGCGTGCGATGGACTCGCGGCGCTGCCACAGTTCACGTGCCACAGCGAGTTGCTCACGTGACCTGAGTGAGGACACGCCCTTGAGATCACGCCACGAACGCGGCTCTGGGGCGGTGATGTCGGCGTGTACTGCTGCGATGTGGTCGAACTCCTCGTAGGCCCAATCCAGCTTTTCTTCCTCGGCGAGAATATCGCGCAGCGTCACAGCAAGCTCGTTAAGGAGCTCTACGTCCAACGCTGCATAGTTGCGCCACTGCCGCGGAATGGGGGTTTCGGACCAGTCAGAATCGCCGTAGCCTTTTTCCAGTTCGACGTCGAAAAGCTCCAGCACCATGGCTCCCAAGTTGGGGTGCGGGAAGCCAGCGAAGCGAGCGGCGAGCTCTGTGTCGAAGAGCGTCCCCGGGTAAAGGCCTAGCCATGCCAAGGAGGGAAGATCAGATGGCGCGGCGTGAATGACCCACTCTTGTCCATTGAGGACTGGGGCGAGCGCTGCCGTGAAATCAGGGCGGCGATGTTCAGGGGCGAGCAGGACAGTACCTGCGCCTTCTCGTCGAATCTGGACGAGGAAGGCACGGTCATCAAAGCGATATGCTGATGCGCGTTCGGTATCGATGGCGAAGGGCCCACTGCCGGCCTCCAAGCGGGCCGCGGCGGCCTGGAAATCGCGCGGGGACGTCAACACCTTCGGCGTGCCGTCGCGAGGAACGCGGCGCAGTTCGGTCATCCCTGGACCTCCTTGGTGAGCTTTCTCGAAGCGCAGTGCTTAGCGGCCGAGCTCGGCCACGCCTTCGGGTGGAAGGCCGGCAACAAGAGCCAGGACCTGTGCGAAGGCCTCCACGTGAGGGGCCAGGTCGAGACCCTCAGCGGTCCACGAGGCGCGCATCTCGAGTTGGTAGGCGTGCGGCGGACCACCAATTTCGCCGAAGCGCACAGAGGCGGTCGAGGTCACCGTGCCACCCAAGTTGGTGTGGCTAGCCTCACGCAGCTCAAGGGATTCGGTGAGCCATTCCCAGGCGACGTCGGGAAGAAGCGGATCCCCGGCAACCGCATCGTCCAAGTCGGCTTGGATGTAGGCCACGAGGCGCATCGCGCCTTCCCAGGCTTCCTCAGCGCCTGGATCATGGAGAAGAATAAGGCGCCCGAAGGCGTCACCCTCGGAGTCCGTAGGAACGATGTCTGCGTCCTGACCCGCGCGCGAGACCTCTAGACCAATGGCGTGGCTAAACGGCGCAAGGCGCTGCGGTGGACGAATGGTACCCAGGGTGATTTCAGGGCGAAGCTGCGCGGCATGAAGGGACTCAACGGCTTCAGTGAAAGCAGCCGGAGTCGTGGGCTCTGTAGTCTGAGAACCTGGGGCGGAGGTGGCACGATCATGCAGGTTGGTCGGTGCCCCTGCCCGGGTGCGCGAAGAAACGTCAGAATTGCTCACGGGGAACAAGGTATTAGCTCTACGCCCGTGGAGGGGGAAGGCGCGCCGTAGGCTAGTGGCGCAAGGCTGGGCCTACAACTTATGATGGATAAGAAATTCAGTCGCTTCCGAGCAAGGAGATTACGCATGTCGAAGGTCAACTTCAACGAGCTCAACAAGGTCCAGCGGTATTCGCAGCACGCGGTATTTCAGGTCATCCCTGGTGCATTGGGCTCGGAGCGTCAAGACGCTATCGCACAGGCGCAGAAGTTCTTTTCTGATCTGGCAGAGACCGGTGTGGTTACCGTGCGTGGTATCTATGACCTGTCCGGCATGCGTGAGTCCGCTGACTTTATGATTTGGTGGCATGCGGAGGAGTTTGCTGATATTCAGAAGGCCTTTGCTGACTTCCGCCGTGAGACCGTCCTGGGGCAGGTTTCCGAAGTGACGTGGGTTGGTAACGCGCTACACCGCCCAGCCGAGTTCAACAAGTCGCATCTGCCGTCCTTCATCATGGGCGAGGAGCCGGGCGAGTGGATTTCAGTGTACCCATTCGTGCGCTCTTATGATTGGTACACCATGGATGAGGAGAAGCGCCGCCGGATCCTTATGGAGCACGGTATGCAGGCGCGCGACTACCCGGATGTGCGCGCTAACACCGTGCCAGCTTTCGCCTTGGGGGATTATGAATGGATTCTCGCTTTTGAAGCCCCGGAGCTGCACCGCATCGTGGATCTGATGTATCTCATGCGCTACACCGAGGCCCGTCACCACGTGCGCGAGGAGATTCCGTTCCACACCGGCCGCCGTGTTAAGGACGTCGCCGAGCTGATGGAAATCTTGCCTTAAGGTGCGCGAAGGCTACCGTGCGAAGCCGGTGGGAGGTTTAGTCTTCCACCGGCTTTTCTTCAAGGTCGAGGCAGATCGAGTTGATGCAGTAGCGAAGATCGGTCGGAGTATCGTACCCCTCGCCTTCAAAGACATGGCCCAAGTGTGACTCGCAATTCGCGCAGAGCACCTCGATACGGCGCATACCGAGTGAGTTGTCCTCGCGCTCAATGACTGTGTCGCCGGCAAGCGGGGAGAAGAACGACGGCCAGCCGCAGTGCGACTCGAATTTTTCGGTCGAGCGGAAAAGTTCTGCGCCGCACGCTTTGCAGGAGTACACGCCCTCGGTGGTGGTGTTGGTGTATTCGCCAACGTGTGGCGGTTCGGTGCCGGCTTCGCGCAGGACGTAATACTCTTCGGGTGAAAGCCGCTTGCGCCATTCGGTATCTGCAATGAGCTTAAAATTGGTCATGCTCGGATTTTATCGTCCGCTCTAGGCCGCGGGCCAGTACTGCGCTCTGCTGTCCACCAGCCGGCGACGGACGACGCGGTGACAATAATGAGCAATCCCCAGCCGATAGTGGCGATGAAGACGCTCATCCACTGTGCTGCGGTGGGCATGCTTGACGACGTCCACTCGAACGGCCCCAAGAATAAAATTGCTGCTAGCCATGCACCCCACGAGTGAAATGCCGAACGCGTTAGCAGCACCGTGAACATCATGGGGAAGAGCCACATGGAATAGTACTGCTGGCCCAGGGAGGAGAGAAAGAAAATACCGACCATGATGATTCCGGTGGTGCTCAGTGCCCAGAATTCGGGCTCGGAGTCTCGCCAGCGTAGAAGCCCAAGGATGGCTGCAGCGCAGAGCAGGGCGAAGAACAGCCAGATGGGGTAATAAAGCGTACCTGGCAGATCAAAGTAAGCTCGTACGCCCGGCCAAGACGCGTTCGCGTAGTCGCGGGTGGTGGCTAGGTAAGGGAGAAGGTGCGCGCGGAAGCCTTCCGTGCCAGGAACAAGTGGCCAAGCAATCAGGTTGGTAACTACAGGAACGGTTATGCCGAGGCCCAGTGCCCACCAGCGCTTGTGAATGAGCGCGAGGAAAAGTAGGGGTGCGAATTGGGGCTTAACAAGGATGGCCAGCCCGATGCAGAGACCTGCGGCCCAGCTGTGCCGATCTAGCAGCACGAGGAACGCGGCCATGGCGAGTAATAACAGGCCGTTGATGTTAGTGAAAACAAGGGTGTTGGCAACAGATTCTGTGGCGAAGGCCGCTGCGATGCTGACCGGCCATACGGGCCCGCGCAGACTGCGCCCCACGTAGCGCGTCAGGAGCGCTAAGGCTGCGATGATGGCTGCTGCGTTGGCGAGGATGAAGGCGTAGCGCGCGTATTCCTCGGACACTGCCCCCATGGGGGAGAGGAGGAGCGTTGCTCCAGGGTTGTAGAGATACAGCGGCTCCACGGAGGAGTAGTCCTGTTCATACACAGGAATGCCCTCCCAGAAGCGGCGAATA
Source organism: Corynebacterium sp. BF-R-2 (assembly GCF_024586525.1). Lineage (NCBI taxonomy): Bacteria > Bacillati > Actinomycetota > Actinomycetes > Mycobacteriales > Corynebacteriaceae > Corynebacterium > Corynebacterium sp. BF-R-2. The sequence goes on from NZ_JAMFTP010000004.1 coordinate 87,954, forward strand.
GCGCGGTAAACCGTGCCGAAATCATCCGTCACCGTGCCGGTAAACGCGAGCACGAAGACTCGGTGAAGCACCAGTATGACGGCGGCCGGCCACGCGGCGGCTGTCCACAGGCGGGCAGTGGTCGGGGAAGGTGGGGCCAGAGAAGTCACGACATGAGAGTTTACGGGGTGGATATGCGCCGGTAGCGCAGAAACACCGTGCTGTCGACGGGTGTGGCGTTCTCCAGCTCCAGTCGTAGTGCCGGGGAGGTGGCAGTGCCGTCCACAACGGGCTTCTCCACGGATGGCGAGATATGTGGATCTATGGTCAGATAGAGCTTATCCAGTAGTCCGGATTCGATGAACGCGGAGTAGATGGATGGCCCGCCCTCACAGGAGATGCGCGTTGCGCCGCGTTCGCGCAGTGCAGCGATGACTTCGGTGACGCTTCCGGTTCCGGTGCTCACGAGCTCCGCGCCGGCAGCTGCTAATTGCTGTGCTTCGGCGGACGCCATGCGCTCCTCGGGGGTCAGGATAATGGGGCCGCCGGCGACGAACTCTTCGAATCCTGCAAAGTCGAGTGACTGGCTCAATACGGCTAGGCGCGTGCTTGTCGCCGCCTCATATCCCTCCGCCTTCACCGTTCCCGACCCCACCACAGCAACATCTGCCCACTCGCGTAGCGCGGCAAAAAGCTCTCCATCGGCCTCGTTGCCCATGGGGTCGGACGTGCCATCAATAGTGGCTGAGCCGTGCAGTGTACTGACGGCGATGAGGCGAACTCCCTCGCTGTCGGGGCCAAGCAGCGTGTCAATCAATGTGGTGTCACTCATGATGTCCCAGCCTACGTGTTTGGGCGGAACCTTTTGTGTGGTGTCATGTTCGGTGGGTATGAAAACGAGAAAACCGCAGCTAGGCTGCGGTTTAAGCTGTGGTCCTAGCTGGGATTGAACCAGCGACCTTTCCGGTGTGAACGGAACGCTCTCCCACTGAGCTATAGAACCTTGGTGCAGCCCTTAAGCTACACCGCGTGTCAGATAACGGCCTAATCGTCCAGCTCAACCATACTTTCGGAGGATTAGCTTGGTTTCGGTCTGGCTCGGTGCGGCCGTCGTAGTCTCAGTATCGTGGGGCGCTCAGTATCGTGGGGGCGGGCAACAGCGGGCACCAACAGCCCCAATCACAACGATGTAAGCTGCGACTGTAAGGGAGGGTCGGAAATGTTGCCGTGGGCTGCGGATTTGGAAACTGCGGCGGCGCACGATAATGTTTCTACTCGCACCACGGCACACCAGCCGGGAACGTGCAATGCGGATGTAGCGCAGTTGGTAGCGCATCACCTTGCCAAGGTGAGGGTCGCGAGTTCGAGTCTCGTCATCCGCTCCAAGGCTTCCATTAGTGTGGCAGGCCTTGATAACACCATAAGCGCGTTTAGCTCAGCGGGAGAGCGCTTCCCTGACACGGAAGAGGTCACTGGTTCAATCCCAGTATCGCGCACAAGGACTTTGTCCTAGAAACCGGGCCTGGTTTCGAATGCGGATGTAGCGCAGTTGGTAGCGCATCACCTTGCCAAGGTGAGGGTCGCGAGTTCGAGTCTCGTCATCCGCTCCAGCACATGTAGTGTGTGAGGCGGTATCGCCACGGTGGAATGGCCGAGTGGTGAGGCAACGGTCTGCAAAACCGTGCACACGGGTTCGATTCCCGTTTCCACCTCAAAATGCTGGCGCCCACTCTAGGGTGCTGCGAGCGCGTTTAGCTCAGCGGGAGAGCGCTTCCCTGACACGGAAGAGGTCACTGGTTCAATCCCAGTATCGCGCACAGGGTTTCCTTAGAGGAGCCCGCGGCAAGCTTCTGCTTGCCACGCGGATGTAGCGCAGTTGGTAGCGCATCACCTTGCCAAGGTGAGGGTCGCGAGTTCGAGTCTCGTCATCCGCTCCACGAAAAGGGCGTCTTTCCACAAATGGTAAGACGCCCTTCAATCTTTTCATCACGCCGCAGGCGGGTGGCGGGGGAACCTTCCCCACAGCGAGGGACGCTTCTGAGTCTTTTGTCTATGGTGTTTATCACAACCATCTCATTTCAAGGAAGTGGACACCTCTCTATGACAACTCTGCCCACACGATCAGCACCAGGTCAGCGCTGGCTTGCTCTTATCTTTGTTACGCTGCTGGTGTTCTTGGGGACACTAGGGGCAGCCGTAGTTCCTGCCCGCGCACAGAACCCCACTGGTGTAACTGATTCGGATTCTTCCGCCTCTGAAACATCTTCGGTCCCGCGCTCTGAGGAAGTCGCTCCCGTGGATGAAAACAGTGGTGCAACAATGTTGGTGTTGGATTCCTCTGGTTCCATGAACGCGCAAGATGCTGGTGGTCAGACGCGTCTGGATGCAGCAAAAGACGCGACCAAGAATTTTGTACATGAGTTGGGTGGAACCATTCCGCTCGGGCTTGTTACCTACGGCGGAACGGTCGACGAGGCCCCGGAGAATCAAGAAGAAGGATGCCGCGATATTCACGTGGTGAGCGGCCCTAAGAAGGACGTAGGGGATTCGTTTACAGGTCCCATCGATGCACTCCAGGCTAAGGGGTATACCCCGATTGGAGATTCCCTGAAAAAGGCAGCCGAGGAATTGGGTGGCCAGCACGGCACCATCGTGCTGGTGTCTGACGGAATCGACACCTGCGCGCCGCCGCCAGTATGTGAGGTGGCTAAAGAACTCCATGAAAAGGGCATCGACCTCGTCATCAACACCATTGGTTTTAACGTCGATGAGGAGGCTCGCAAGGAGCTTTCCTGTATCGCAGATGCCGCAGGCGGCGAGTATCTCGACGCGGATGATGCAGATTCCCTGGCGGCAATGATTAAGAAGGCCGCTGGGCGTGCGGCAAACATTTATGAGTCCAATGTGGAACAGATCGAGGGTAGCGAAGACATCTCAACGCCTACGGAGCTGCCGCGGTGGGAGTCCGGGGAGGACTTCATCTTCCGGGCTGAGTTGGATGCCCCGCCGAATGGCGGCAAGGATTCGCGCACCGACTTCCACGCGGAGTCATGGTCTATCCCCGTCAAACCAGGCGAGCGTTATGTGGCGACGATGTACAAGACTCTCGAAGGAGCAGTAGGAACACCGGATAGGTTGTACTTGAAGACGTTTTTCGGTGATGGCACAAAACCGCCGACGGGCACGCATGGTGGTGACGAAGGCTCAGATGAGTGCACAGCTGACTCGGACAGTGCGCTCCCTGGTATCGGATCTGATGCCCTGCCTAGCGCTAGCGCTTATACCTACGAAATCGGTTCCGAGAATTGCCAGGGCGACTTGGTTTTGACCGCGATGCGAGCAGGTGAATACAAGGTCGATGAGCCCTTTGACGTGGAGATCCTGCTTCACCGCGTTGACCCAGTATCCAACAAGGACGAACTCGTCAGCGGTCTCAGCAGCGAGCTGGACGGTGAACTCCATGCCAACGCCAACGGCGCTGAACAGATGGCTCCCGGAAACTGGTTTAACAATGCCGCGGAGCTTCGCAGTGGACAGACCATCGAAACCGACATTGTGCAGGGCGAAGCGCACGTCTACAAGGTCCCCATGAAGGAAGGCCAGCAGTTGGCTGCCGCAATCAAAGCTGGTGAGGTCTCGGACGAGCAGGCACTCCAATACTCATTCCTTGACGTGGCTATCCTCAATCCAGTTCGGGAGGAAGCTGGGGAGCCTGAGAATTTAATCTGGCCCAAGGAGGGGGACGAAGGGTCAGCTTCGGCGTCCAAGCCTGTTGCTTTTAGCAACCGTTTCAGCTCAAATGCGGCGAACTCCTATGGCAACGCGAACTGGTTGGAGGGTGATTACTACATTGTGGTGACCTTGGACAGTGGTAGGGGAGATGAATCGGGGGAGGGCGAAGATAACCCCTCTGACAAGCGTGCCACCATGAAGTATTACCTCACCTCCAAGGTGCTGGGTGACCCAATCCAGGGGCCGAAGTATGAGCCTGTCAGTGACAAGACTGAAGAGCCACGCCCTTCGGACGAAAACAAGACAGAGACGAAGGACCAAGCCCGTGGTGCTGATGACAAGTCTGGCAAAATGATGAGTGGTCTTCTTTACGCCTTGGGGGCGGCGGGACTCATTCTCTTATTTGCCATCATCATCCTCCTGGTATTTCTTCTCCGAGGCCGTGGAAGGTAAAACGTGTAGTAAACGCTCGCGATGAAACCTTTTTCAATAGCTTTCGCTGCGGCGGGGAACTTTCTTCCTCGTCTCAGCGACTACTGAGTAACCTCGTGCATTCCGCGCGGGGAAGGATTGGCTAGCGTGTCCCTCCCGGCGATAGGATGAGGGAACATCAATCAAAAGTTTCATCCGAGCAAAGGAGTTGTCCACACGATGCAGCTGCGTAAGGTCATGACCACTCTCGCCGCCGGATCCACAAGCCTCATGCTTGGCCTTTCTGCGCCGATGGCGGTGGCCCACGATTCGGTTATTGGTGGCAACGTGGTGAGTGACGCTCCGCTCGAAGAGTTCCCTCGGGAAATCACGCTGGAGTTCTCTGGCATCCCGAAGGACACCTTCAACACGTTTGCTGTCAGCGAGAAAGACACGGGAACCGTGCTTTTCGACGCCGAACCTACCATTGACGGTCGCAACCTCACCGTAGATGTTCCCCAGGACGTTGAACCCGGCGATGGCGACTACCAGGTGGGTTTTCGCATTACGTCCTCTGATGGTCACTCTACGCTGGGATCTGTTGAATTCACCGTTGCCTCAGATGGTGATACCTCCGCCGGGGAAACCGCTGATGCAGGCAGTTCCTCCGATGGCGCAGACGAAGCAGGCAACGGTCAGAATCAAGAAGAAAATTCCGACGCCCCGCTCAGCGCGCTGTCTGGCCCAGCGAAGTGGATCGTTGGCCTTGGTGCGGTGCTCGTCGTGGTAGCGGTTGTTTTCGTCTTCGGCGCTAAGACCCGACGTTCTAATGGTGAATCCTAAGAGCCAGTTTCGGCGTTCGCACTTTTCCCTTTTCCTTACATACACCCCGCTTCAGAAAGGCATGTCCCATGCTGACATCCCGTACCTTTATTCGTACTTCCGTGGCTGCTCTTGCCGCCGCTAGCCTGACCTTGTCCGGTTGCTCGAACAGCGAAGAAGATTCCACCGTAGCGACTCCTAGTGCTGGGATTACTACTGACGCAGACGCTGGGGCGTCGGCGGATGCTAGTGCTGCTCAGAAGGACGGCTCCGAGGACGCGAGCATTACCTTTGAGGATGGCGTCGTGCGCGCAATGGAGGAAGGTGCCGATATGACTGCGATCTTCGGCACGCTGCACAACACCACGGACAAGGATCTCAAAGTAGAAGGCTTTACCTCTTCCATCGAGGCGAAGCAGTACCAGATTCATGAGGTCGTTGACGGTGTCATGCAGGAAAAGGCCGATGGTTTCGACATCCCCGCCGGCGAGTCTGTCGAGCTCGAACCCGGTGGCTACCATTTCATGCTCATGGGCGTAGCCGAACCAATCATGGCAGGTGAAACCGTGACGATGACGCTCAAGCTCGAGGACGGTTCCTCAGTAGAGCTTGGTGACATTCCTGTTCGTTCGATTGGTGCCGGTGATGAAAACTACGGTGACATGCAGGGCATGGACCATAGCGGGCACAGCGACCACATGGGCCACGGTGATCACATGGAGTCTGGAGATCACGGCGAACATCATGACGACGGCGATCATGCAGAGCACGCTGGCCATGCTGACCACTCTTAACACGCCCGCCACGTGGCTGTAGAAACCCGATAGGGCAGAAGACGCATACAGAAAGGGGAACAATGAGCGGGTTCGAGGAACCTGTCAGCCGGCGCGGATTACTCGCTGGCGGTGCTGTGGCCGCGAGTGCAATGGCTTTGACCAGCTGTACTCAAGACGACGCTGACAGCATCGCGGCTAACCCCGATTCAGCACAAGCCGGTGATGCCGGGAGTACGGGTCCCGAAGGCGTCGAAGACACCATGGGCGGTGACATCATCGCCTTTGATGGCCAGCACCAAGCAGGAATCCAAACCCCGATTCAAGCTCACGTGGAGCTGGTGGGTTTTAAGCTGAAGAAGGAAACCTCCGCCCGTGGTGCAACAGCACTCATGAGGCTGTGGACTGAAGATGCTCGTCGTCTGTGCACAGGTGAAAACCCGCTAGGCAGCCTTGAACCCGAACTTGCCGTGACTCCAGCTAACCTCACCGTCACGTGTGGCTGGGGTGAAGGTTTGTTCAACGTACTAGGTGCTGAGAAGCCTGAGTGGCTGCGCCCTCTACGCTCTTTCGCACACGATGATCTTCGCCCCGAATGGGGACAGACGGACATTGTGTTGCAGATTTGCAGCGATGATCCCCTCACGGCAGCCCATGTTCTTCGGCACATGGTCCGCGCTGGCAAGGACTATGTCGAGGTGGCGTGGGTGCAGCAAGGGTTTAGTCACGCCTATGGTTCCGTCCCTAAGGGCACCACCGCGCGCAACCTCTTCGGCCAAGTAGATGGAACCGTGAATCCGCGCGAGGATAAGGACTTCGCCGAACAAGTATGGATTGAGAAGGGGCCCTTTGCCGGGGGAAGCGCCATGGTAGTGCGCCGTATCCATATGAATCTGGATACCTGGGAGCAATTGGACCGCGACGCGCGCGAAACGGCTACCGGCCGCACGTTGGATACTGGGGCGCCGATTGGTGCTCAGGATGAATTCGACCCCGTGGACTTGGATGCGCGCAATGAGTTCGGGCTTAAAGCTATCGACCCCAACTCACATGTTGCCCGTGCACATCCGCCCAAGGATCACCCTGAACAGAAACTCCTTCGCCGCGCGTTTAACTACAACCTTCCACCCACACCAGAAACCACTGCCCGCGGTGAGCTGAGCAACGCAGGTTTGGTGTTCATCTGTTATCAGAAGGATCCGTCGAAACAGTTTGAACCCATTCAGACTCGCCTTGATGAGGCGGATCGCCTCAATGAGTGGATTACCCATATTGGCTCCGCTGTCTACTATGTACCCGCCGGAACTGATGGCGGAACCTTCTGGGGCGAATCGCTCATCCGCAGTTAAGAGGGGTAGACTAAGCCGCTGTAACTTTCTCGATGAGTGCTGCTCGGCCAGGTATGTCGAGCGGCGCGTGAGCGCAAAGGAGCGCAACAGGTCATGGCGGAAATGATTCCAGCAGTCCCGGTGAACTACGAGCCCATTACGGTCCCGGCCGGTACTGCCGTGGGAGCAGCAATGCGCGAGCATGAGCTGCCGAACAAGGGCCCCGAAGCAGTCGTCGTTGTCCGCGGTGCTGACGGCACCCTCTACGATCTCTCCCACACCCCGGATACTGATGCCGAGTTCACGCCTGTTGCCGCCTGCGAAGAAGACGGACGTGCCGTCATCCGCCACTCCTGTGGCCACGTCATGGCACAGGCCGTTCAGGCAGAATTCCCGGGCACCAAACTGGGCATTGGCCCCGCCATTGAGAATGGTTTCTACTTCGACTTCCAGACCGCAGAGCCCTTCACCCCAGAAGACCTCAAAGCGATTGAGAAGCGGATGAAGAAGATCATTAAGGGTGGTCAGCGCTTCGAGCGCCACGTTTACGCCAGCACTGAGGAAGCTGAAGAAGCACTGGCGAACGAACCTTTCAAGCTGGAGCTAGTGCAGGACAAGGGTAACGTGGACCCGAATTCTGATGAGGCCGCTGAGGTAGGCTCAGGTGACCTGACCCACTATGACAACATCAACCCGCGCACCGGTGAGGTGGAGTGGTTTGATCTTTGCCGTGGCCCACACGTGCCGACCACCAAGTACATCCCGGCGTTTACGCTGACGCGTTCCTCTGCTGCCTACTGGCGAGGTGACCAGTCCAAGGCTGGCCTGCAGCGTATCTACGGCACCGCCTTCGAATCCAAGGAGGCGCTTGAGTCTTACAAGACGATGGTGGAAGAAGCAGAAAAGCGCGACCACCGCCGCCTCGGCGCCGAGCTGGATCTCTTCTCCTTCCCGGATGAGATCGGTTCTGGCTTCCCGGTCTTCCACCCCAACGGCGCTACCGTGCGTATGGAAATGGAGGAGCACTCGCGCCGCCGCCACATCGCGGACGGCTACTCCTTCGTGTCCACCCCGCACCTGACCAAGGGAGATCTGTTTAAGAAGTCTGGTCACCTTGATTTCTATGCCGATGGTATGTTCCCGCCGATGCAGCTTGACGGTGAATGGGATGAGGAAGGCAACTGCACCAAGCAGCCGCAGGACTACTACGCCAAGCCGATGAACTGCCCGATGCACAACCTCATCTTCGCCTCTCGCGGCCGCTCCTACCGTGAGCTGCCGCTGCGCCTCTTCGAGTTCGGTACGGTCTACCGCTACGAGAAGTCCGGCGTGATCCATGGCCTGACTCGTGCGCGTGGCTTTACCCAGGATGACTCCCACATTTACTGCACCCCCGAGCAGCTCGAGGAAGAGCTAACCAAGGTGCTGGAGTTCATCATCTCCCTGCTCAAGGACTACGGCTTGGATGATTTCTACCTGGAGCTGTCCACCAAGGATCCGAATAAGTATGTCGGCTCCGATGAAATTTGGGAGCGCTCTACTCGGATCTTGCAGTCGGTGGCAGAAAAGTCTGGCCTTGACCTGGTCCCGGACCCGGCGGGTGCCGCATTCTACGGCCCGAAGATTTCCGTCCAGGCCCGTGACGCCATCGGCCGTACCTGGCAGATGTCCACCGTGCAGTTGGACTTCAACCTGCCGGAGCGCTTTGAGCTGGAGTACACCGCGTCCGATGGCACCAAGCAGCGCCCGATCATGATTCACCGCGCGCTCTTCGGTTCTATCGAGCGCTTCTTCGGCGTGCTTCTTGAGCACTACGCAGGTGCCTTCCCGGCTTGGCTTGCTCCGCACCAGGTGGTCGGCATCCCCGTTGCCGATACTTTTGCGCCGCACCTCGAAGACGTGTGTGCACAGCTCCGCGCTCGCGGCCTACGTGCCGACGTCGATACGTCCGATGACCGCATGCAAAAGAAGATTCGCAACCACACCACCGGCAAGGTGCCGTTCATGCTGCTGGCCGGTGAACGCGATGTGGAAGCCGGTGCCGTGTCCTTCCGTTTCCTCGATGGCACCCAGGTCAACGGTGTGCCGGTGGATGCCGCGGTGAACGTCATTGAGGCGTGGGTCCGTGAGCGCAACAATGACCAGCCGACCAAGGACACCATCGCCGAGCGCGTCTAGACGCGACATGGTTGAGAGGACATCATAAGAACCGCTGAAGGGAGACAACGAAGAGTGGAAGAGTACGTCGATACCGGCCTGGGAACCCCCGACCGCCTAGAGCGCCTGTGGGCGCCGTACCGCATGAGCTACATCAAGCGGGAAGGCGGATCCGGTGACGTGCCGAAGACAGCCCACAATCCGTTTGTGGAGATCCCGCAGATGTCGGATGAAGACGGCCTCATCGTGGCCCGCGGTGAGCTTGTATATTGCGTGCTCAACCTGTACCCCTACAACGCTGGCCACATGATGGTCATCCCGTACCGTCAGGAATCCGAGCTGGAGAACCTGACTGACGCAGAGTCGCGCGAACTCTTCCAGTTTGCCCAGGCGGCGATCCGGGTTCTCAAGAAGGTGTCTGGCCCAGACGCGGTTAATGCTGGGTTTAACCTGGGACGCGCCTCGGGAGGATCTGTGGGTCAGCATCTCCACATGCATATTGTGCCGCGCTGGAGTGGAGATTCTAATTTCATGACTATTGTGGATGGAGTCAAAGTGCTGCCCCAGCTCCTCAAAGATACCCGCTCCCTGCTGGCGCAGGGGTGGGAGGAGCTCGCCGCCGAGGGACTCATTCCAGGAGAAGCGCATGCTTAGTGTTCATGGGCGCAAGCCCGCCGCCGTGGTCGTAGTACCCGTGGCCAAGCTGTTCCTCAAGATGGGCTTGACGCCAAACGTAGTGACCGTGGTCGGAACCATTGTTACTATCGCTATTTCCGTCATCCTTATACCGCTGGATCACCTCTTTGCGGCAGCAGTCTTGTCAGGCCTTTTCGCCGCTTTTGACATGCTCGACGGCACAATGGCGCGCCTGACGACGGGTGGTTCGAAGTTTGGCGCAACGCTCGATGCCTCCTGTGATCGCATCACAGATGGGGCACTCTTCGCTGCGATTGCTTATTGGATGGTGTATGTCGATCATGCTCACCCCGTGAATTTCGCCGCCTGCATGGTGGTGTTGGTCAGCTCTCAGGTGATCTCCTATGTCAAGGCCCGCGGTGAGGCTTCCGGTTTCACCATGGTTGGCGGGCTCGTCGAAAGACCTGAGCGCCTTATTCTTGGTCTGGGCGGCGTGGGGCTGGAAGGCCTCGGCGTCCCGTATGCCCTGGAAATTTCGCTGTGGCTGCTGGCGGTAGGCTCATTGTTCACCATCTATCAGAGGATGCGGCAAGCAGCGCGCCAGGACACCAAGTCCCGTTTCATGAAGGACCTTTAAAGCAATTCTGACCTGAGAGGGAGAGACTCGCAATGGCATTCATGGATCGGGAGCGCCTTGCTGCCGCCGGATATATTGCCTGCTGGCGTATTGTGCGCTACCTTCCGCGGCCCCTAGCTGCGTGGCTCTTTGAGCGGGGTGCTGACTATGCCAGTGATAACGGCAAAGGCATGGAGCAGTTGCGCCGTAACCTGAGCCGCGTCGTCGGACCCGAAAACGTCACCCGCGAACTCGTGCGGGATTCTATGCGCTCCTACATGCGCTATTGGCTCGAGGCTTTCCGCCTTCCTGCGATTCATTCCGATCCTCGGCTCCATGAACGCCTGCTGACGGGCATGCGAGGCAAGGAGCATTCGGATGCCTCGATCGCCTCGGGGCGCGGGGTCATCTTTGCCTTGCCGCATTCAGGCAACTGGGATATGGCGGGCGTGTTTTGTGTGAACCACTACGGCGGATTCACTACAGTCGCCGAGCGAGTGAAGCCGGAGGTGCTTTTCGACGCCTTCGTGGATTACCGCGAGAGCCTCGGCTTCACCGTCGTGCCCTTGACCGGAGGCTCCGCCTCGCCGTACCCGCGCCTCAAAGAAACGTTGGAGCGTAGTGGCGTGGTCTGCCTACTGGCCGACCGCGACCTCACCCGGACGGGCGTGACTGTGGATTTCATGGGGGAGGAGGCCAACGTTGCTGCCGGTCCAGCGCAACTCGCCATAGAAACCGGGGCCGCACTTCATGTGGTGCATTCCTTCTTCGATGGTGAGGGCTGGGGCCTTACTGTCAGCCCAGAAGTGGAGGTTACGACGCTGCAGGAAACCTGCCAGCGCATGGCCGATGGTTTTGCCGAGAACATTCGTCAGCACCCGACAGATTGGCACATGCTGCAGCCACAGTGGAATGAGGATGTGGATAGGCGCCGCCAGTTACGTCAGATGCAGCGTCGCCGACCGCCTAGGCTGACAAAGTAAGGAGAGGAGACGACCATGCGGATCGGTATTGTCTGCCCCTATTCTTTTGATGAGCCGGGCGGCGTTCAGGCCCACATCCTTGATTTGGCCACAGTGTTTATCGAACAGGGCCATGATGTGGAGGTGCTGGGGCCGGCGTCGTCAAGCACGCAGGTGCCCAGCTTCGTGCGTAAGGGTGGCTGGGCGATCCCTCTGACGTACAACGGCTCCGTCGCGCGACTGGCCATGGGACCGCACGTTGGCCGTAACGTCAAGCGCTTCATCCGTGAGGGGAACTTTGATGTCCTGCACATTCACGAGCCGAACTCACCGAGCTACTCCATGGCGGCCTTGGCCATGGTTCACGGGCCTATCGTGGCCACCTATCACGCTTCGGCCTCCAGCTCACTCATCTTGACCCTCGCCAAGCCATTCCTTCGTCCGTACCTGGAGAAGATCCGGGGAGGGATTGCGGTGTCGGAGATGGCGCGTCGCTGGCAGGTGGAGCAACTCGGAGGTGACCCCGTCCTCATTCCAAACGGCGTGGACACGTCGGTGTATGCCCGTGAGCGTCAACAATCCAACGCACGCGTTTGGGACGACGTGGACAGCGAGAAGCCTGTGGAGATTGTGTTCTTGGGGCGCCTCGATGAACCGCGAAAAGGCTTGGACATTCTCCTCGAAGCACTTACTCTTCTTCCCGACAAGGTGCGCGTAACCGTCATGGGGGGCGGGCACCCGCGCACCGTTCCCGGCGTGGACTTCGTGGGGCGCGTTAGTGATGCAGAAAAGGCAGCCATCCTGGGGCGGGCGGATATTTATGTTGCCCCCAACACGGGTGGAGAAAGTTTTGGCATCGTGCTCGTGGAGGCCATGGCTGCTGGCTGCGCCGTGGTGGCCTCGGATCTGGAGGCCTTCGCGGCGGTGTGCAACAGCGAGTCCGAGGAACCTGCTGGCGTGCTCTTCCGGAATGGTGACGCCACGGATTTGGCCCGGGTATTGGAGGAGCTCGTGAGGAGTCCAGACAAGCGCGCCGCCTTGACGCAAGCGGGTACTCAACGCGCGCGTGACTATGACTGGGATCATGTCGCCGCCGCGGTCATGCGTGTGTATGAAACCGTCGCTGATGGCACGAAGGTTCGGGTGAAATAAGTGGCCATTGAACTAGTCATCATTCTGGCCGTGGTGATCATCATCGCGATGTGGGCGCTGTTTACCGCCCAGCGCCTCAATTCCCTCCATATCCGCACTGATGCGGCCTTGGCACAACTGGAGGCGACTCTGGATAGACGTGCAGCTGTGGTGAGTGCGCTCGCCCCCGAATTGGCGCCGCTCGCTAGCCGTGCTGAGTCCACGGAGCTAGTCCAAGGTCACTTCGATGAGCGCACGACTCGGGAACGTGAGCTGTCCACAGCGCTTGCGCAGCGTTTTGACACACTCCCCGCGTTGCTTGCCGACGCCGAAGGGCGCATCCATCTTGCTCACCGCTTCTACAACGAGGCGGTGAGCGATACTCGTGCGCTGCGCCTGCGTCCGGCGGTGAAGTGGCTGCGATTGGGTGGCACGGCAAAGCTTCCGGAGTTCTTTGAGCTCAACCAGATAGAGGTCTAAGCCACCTGCGGCGCTCGTTCTGCGATCCGTGCGGCGCCAAACTCTAGGCGGTGCCAAACAAGTGCGAGGACGGCCATGATGAGGATAAGCACGTTGCGAGCAACGAGTGCGTAGACGGGGGCAGCCTGCTCGCCCACGTAGAACCACACATAATCGTAGCCATAGGGGTAAATGTATGCTCCCAGCGCTGCTGCCCCAATCGTGAGAGCAGCCATGCTGGTTCTCAGAACAGTGCGCTGTGGCGCTAGGCGCCGATCTGCCTCGGACTCTAGAGGCACTTCCGTGCGGATAGCTACGGCAAGAATAGGGCCGATCCACACAATGTATTGCGGGGAAAACACCTTGTTTGTAGCGATGAGCAGGACAATGGCGGCAAGAAAGAAAACCACGGTAGAACGAGGATCCCACCCGCCGCGAATAAACCGCACGGCAGCCACGGCCAGTATCCACACCAGGACGCATGCTAGAGCAATGGTGCTGAAGGTTAGGGCGGTCTCCACACCGGGTCCGGTGATTTCATAGCTCTTGGAGGCGGCGTAGTTCATCTCCCACACGCCTGGATGATGGTGAGCCCGATAGACAAACAACGTGGCAGCGAGAGATTCAATCTGAAGGCCGCGCTCGCCCTGATAGGTCAGGGGAGAGAACAGTCGTTCCACACCGCTGAAGCAGGCGACCGCCGCGCAGATCGCGAGGAAAGCGCCGAAGAAGGACGCGAGGCGCTGCCACGACGACCGCGAGGTCGAACGGCCGACCAAGCCCGCGGCCAAAACACCCGGCCACAGTTTGACCGCTGTGGCCCAGGCCAAAAGAGCAGAGGCAATGCGGGGCCGAGTGGCGAGCAGAGCACCAGCACCTGCAACGAGTAGCCCGGGATACAAATCGAGGCGCCAGACAAAGACATGGCCGACTGCCGTTCCAAAGAAAACCCAGAACCACGCGGCTGCAAAAACAGACCGCTGTTGGTGATTGTTGCGAAGGAGAAGGGCGAGGAAGAGGGCGTCAGCAAGCAGCATCATGAGCGTAAACGCCACGCGATACGTGTCGCCGTTATCACCCGTAAGCCACGCGAGGATAATGGTTGGCCACGTTCCCGGCTGTGGATACTCCGTCATGGCGGAGGGATCCTCACCGTAGACGCCTTCCAAGTAGTAGTAGAGATCCCCCGCGGGCATGGTGTTGCCGAGGAGCAAGGCGATGAGGAGGACTCTGGCCGCAGTCCAGCCGGCCCATACAGCAGGGACTTTAGCGATTATTTTCAATGGCGGACTCGACATCGACGGGTGGGCCGAGCATTAGCAGGACGCTAAAGACGATGGCTACGACAAGGAGGCCGATGATGGCAGTGCGAGCTGGGTGGCGAACAGCTTGCGCCAGAATCTTGTCGAAGAAACCGTGCGGCTCAGCATCATCAGCGAAGCGCCACGGGCCGTCAACGAGGCCGCGCTTGGACACCCAGATGGCAAAGGGAAGCGCGGCAAACGGGATGACTGTGACCACGAGGCCAAGGACTCCGACGCCGAATGACCAGCGGTTGTTAATCCACACCAGGGCCGTCATGAGTAGGAAGCACAGGAAGCCGAAGCCGTGGATACCGCCTGCAAAGGGGGTTAGCGCTGCGGTGGTGCCGGAGTACTTGAGGATCATCGACACAATGAGCAGCGACCACGTAAACATCTCGAGGTAGGCGGCCACGCGGTGCACGCTATGCGGAGTGGTTGAAGTCATGCGGAACATACTACGCATGATCCGGGGGCAGACCAGCCTATGAGTAGTATGGGCGAAGTTAGTGTGGCACGTGCCATAAAGGTGTGAAAGTGAGGAGTGGATAATGGCATCGGTGGCTCAGGCGGTAAATATTCAGCAGGTGAGCGACGTTGAGTTCCGCAGCCCCGTTGTTCCCTCCTACATTGAACGAACATTTGGTGGCCAAACGATGGCGCAGGCACTTCATGCGGCGCAGCTCACCGTCGAGGGAAAGCTCGCTCATTCCCTGCACTGCTATTTTGTGGGCCCTGGCGATTCCAGCCAGCCTACGACTATCCGCGTGGAGCGGGTGCGCGATGGGCGCTCTTTTGCCACCCGGCATGTGCGCGTCTATCAGGACGAACGGCTCATTTTTGTGCTCATCGCCAGTTTTCATAAATCAGGCGACACTGGGCCGAACCACCAGGGCCCCATGCCCGTGGTTCCCGCCCCGGAAACTATCACGGAATCACCCTATTCCACTCGCATTATCCTCAAGGAATGGGAGGATTGGGACGTTCGCTTAGTTCCGGAGGACGATCGTGATGCCGCCGCCGCGGAAGCGACGGGCGCGGGTTTCCGCCACATTTGGTTCCGCAACACAGGGGCCTTGCTTGCCGACGCCCCCCAGTCCCTTCACCAAGCGGCACTTCTGTACATGTCAGACATGACACTCATCCGCACCGCGCTCCTCCCTCACCAAGGCGACCGCATTCAGTTGGCGAGTTTGGACCATTCGCTGTGGTTCCTGCGCCCTGTGCGAGCGGATGAGTGGATGCTTTATTCCCAGACGTCGCCGTCGGCTCAGACGGGTACGGGCTTGGCGCAAGGCAAGATTTTCAACCAGCGCGGTGAGCTCGTCGCCGTGGCCATGCAAGAAGGGCTGACCCGCACTCTTCGGGATGACGTCGACGCAACGACAGCGAACGGCAACTGGCAGAACGTGTAAAAAGCGGGGCACCCCGTGTGATGGGGGCGGCGGTGGGGCCGTATAATTGCAACAGTTTCACACATCCACGTCGAAAGGGATGACATGTCAGGCCACTCCAAATGGGCAACTACCAAGCACAAGAAGGCGGCTAACGATGCCAAGCGTGGCAAGGAGTTTGCCAAGCTGATTAAGAACATCGAGGTCGCGGCACGCACCGGCGGCGGCGATCCCGCGGCAAACCCCACCCTCGATGACATGATTAAGAAGGCCAAGAAGGCCTCGGTTCCGAATGACAACATTGAGCGCGCCCGCAAGCGTGGCTCCGGCGAGGAAGCTGGCGGTGCCGACTGGGAAACCATTATGTACGAAGGCTATGGCCCTAATGGTGTGGCCATGCTCATCGAGTGCCTGACGGATAACCGCAACCGCGCTGCTACCGACGTTCGCACGGCGATGTCCAAGAACGGCGGCAACCTGGGTGAGTCGGGCTCTGTGGCCTACATGTTCTCGCGCACCGGCCTTGTCTTCGTAGAGAAGGGCGAGCAGAGCGAGGATGACATTCTCCTCGCCGTACTGGAAGCCGGTGCAGAAGAAGTCAAGGATAACGGCGAGAAGTTCGAGATTACCTGCGCCCCGGGTGATATTCCGGCTGTGCGCGAGGCTCTGGGAGAAGCCGATATTGAGGTCGATGACACCGATACCGACTTCCGCGCCTCTGTTGAGGTGCCGCTGCAGGCCGATGACGCACGTAAGATTTTCCGCCTCATCGACGCGCTCGAGGACTCTGACGATGTCCAGAACGTGTACACCAACATGGATCTCAGCGATGAGGTCGTCGCTGAGCTCGATGCTGACTAGAGGTGCGTCCTAGCTACGCCAAGCTGAGGCCGTCGATGCCGTGCACCGTCACGGTTTCCGAGAGTGGCGCGCGGCCCGGATCGGTCTTGAATACCGGGCTGGTCTCGTCGGCCTTGCCAAAGGTAATGGCGGCGAGCTGCTGCGAGCGCTTGGGGGTGAACGCCCTCACCGTAGTCAGTGGTGAAGTCCGGAGTGATGCCCTTGGTGTCGAACTCCTTGATGAGAGCAGCGCTCAGGTCCTTCAGCGTCTGGCCACCTACGAGGTGGATGTTTCACGGCTGGGTGTTGGAATTGGAGGGGGCGGATTGGGCGTCGATAAGCACCTGCTCAATGACGTCAGTCGGAATGGGGTCCGGCAAAAATGCTCGTGGGGAGTGGCGGGATCGGATGAATTCTGACAATTCTTTTGAATGTGTAGATATGCGGGCCACTGTACGCCTGCGCGGCTGAATCCTCTGGGGCCGGTCAGTATCGTTGCCCGAACTAGAACACGTGTGTGTACACTAGCTCGTGGTAGTAAACGGCAAGGAGGCGGCGATGAACCTGGAGGGTTTGCGTGTCATGGGCATCGACCCGGGGCTCACGCGTTGCGGCTTGTCGGTTGTGCAAGCAGGGCGTGGTCGCGCAGTTATCCCCATTGCCGTTGGTGTGGTGCGCACGCCCAGTGACAAGGATTTGGGGGAGCGTCTTAAGCGCCTTTCGGTGGCTGTGCGGGAATGGATGGATGACTATCAGCCGCACGTTGTGGCTCTCGAGCGCGTATTCGAACGTGGTGAAGTGTCCACGGTTATGCAGACCGCCCACGCGGTGGGAGTCCTTGTTCTTGCGGCAGCTGAGCGGGACATCCCGGTGCATATGTACACGCCGTCTGAAGTCAAAAAGGCTGTGTCTGGCAACGGGCGCGCAGATAAGAAACAGATGACGGCTATGATTACCCGTATTCTTGGGCTGAGCGAAGCCCCTAAACCCGCGGACGCGGCCGATGCTTTGGCGTTGGCGGTGTGCCACTGCTGGAGAGCGCCTGCCCTAGCATGGGTAAGCGGTAGCGATCCCAGCACCGGAGTGGGGGCCGGCGCTCGTACAAGCGGGGTTCGGGGTTCCTCGCCGCGTACGGCATCTGTGTCCCGTCCATCACCGTCCACGAGAAACTAAGGAAGAGTCATGATTGCATCCTTGCGCGGAACTGTACTCGATATCCAGCTCGATCACGTCGTGCTTGAATGCGCGGGCGTGGGCTACAAGGTGCTGGCTACGCCGGCTACCTTGGGTACCCTGCAGCGCGGTGAGGAAGCGCGGGTGATGACGACTCTGGTGGTCAAAGAGGACTCCATGACCCTCTACGGATTCACAAGTACAGATGACCGCGACATGTTCCACGTCTTGCAAACCGTGTCTGGTTTGGGGCCGAAGCTGGCGCTTGCTGCGTTGTCCGTGATGGGCGCTGGTGACTTGGCCCAGGCGATCGCGGGGGAGGAGTCTGCGAGGCTGCAGAAGATCCCAGGCGTGGGCAAACGGATGGCGCAGCGCCTCGTACTGGAACTGAAGGACAAGGTGGCGGGGTTTACGCCGGCGCTTTCCGGCGTCTCACCGGCCACCACCCCAGCTGCCAGCGGACCTGTCGTAGACGACGTTGTGGAGGCGCTCGTGGGGCTGGGCTTCACGGACAAAGCGGCGCGCCCCATCGTGGAAGCCGTGGCGAGCGAGCAGCCTGATGCCGCCACGCCAATGGTTTTGCGTGCAGCGCTGAGCCAGCTGGGCTCTAAGAAGTAGGAGAGTGGCAGGAATGTCCGATGTAGAACGTACTGAATTCAAGCTTCCCGATGGCCTTGATCTCACCGCGCCACCGGCGCGCAATCAGGACGTGGATGCTACCGAGCAGCAGGGCGAGCATGACATTGAGCGCTCGCTGCGCCCCAAGTCCCTGGACGAGTTCATCGGCCAGCCCAAGGTACGGGAGCAGCTGTCACTGGTGCTCAATGGCGCGAAGAATCGTGGTGTGACGCCCGACCACGTTTTGCTGTCGGGCCCGCCCGGTCTGGGTAAGACGACGATGGCGATGATTATCGCCCAGGAGCTGGGCACGTCCCTGCGTATGACATCCGGCCCTGCACTGGAACGCGCGGGTGATTTGGCGGCGATGTTGTCCAACTTGATGGAGGGCGATGTCCTCTTTATTGATGAGATCCACCGTATTGCGCGCCCAGCCGAAGAGATGCTCTACATGGCGATGGAGGATTTCCGGATCGATGTCATCGTGGGTAAAGGGCCAGGTGCAACCTCTATTCCGTTGGAGATTCCTCCTTTCACTCTCGTGGGTGCCACGACCCGTGCCGGTATGCTCACCGGGCCGTTGCGTGACCGTTTCGGTTTTACCGCGCAGATGGAGTACTACGACACCTCGGACCTCACCAAGGTGATTACACGCGCTGCCACCATTTTGGACGTCGATATCGATAGCGATGCGGCGGTGGAGATTGGTTCGCGTTCCCGTGGTACGCCGCGAATTGCAAACCGCCTGCTGCGTCGTGTGCGGGACTACGCTGAGGTCAATGGTGATGGGCACATCGATGTGGCTGCCGCACAAGGTGCTTTGAAAGTCTTCGACGTGGACGAACGCGGGCTCGACCGCCTCGACCGTGCTGTACTTGAGGCGCTCATTAAAGGCCATGGGGGAGGACCTGTGGGTGTGAATACTCTAGCTATTGCGGTGGGTGAGGAGCCATCCACGGTTGAGGAGGTCTGCGAGCCTTACCTTGTTCGTGCGGGCATGATTTCCCGCACTGGGCGCGGACGTGTGGCGACTGCTGCTGCGTGGCAGCACCTAGGCCTTGAAGCTCCGGACGGAGCCTTAGGCGGCGGCCTGTTTTGATTGGCCCGTTCGGTGGGATTTCTGGCACACTAGCCTTCTATGAATGGTACTCAACTAGTTCTACTCCTCGTCCTCGCTGTCCTTGTTATTCTGCCGAGCTTCATGACGATGCGCGCGCAACGTAAGCGTCAGAACCAAATGAAGGAGCTGCAGTCTTCTCTGACTCCGGGTCAGGACGTCATCACCGCAGGTGGACTGCACGGCACCGTGGTCGAAACCCACGGTGAACAGATTGATTTGCGAGTCAAAGATGGCACCGTAATGACGTTCGACACGATGGCGATTGTTCGCTTCGCAGCAGTCTCCCAGGGCTCTTCGGAGGCTGAGGGCTCGGCGGCCGACGATGCCGACGAGCGCTTCCCCAAGCTCTAAGAAATAGTTGTGCTCGTCACATGATGAGCGCCGCACCTTAAGTCTGTTAAGGGAATCGGCGGTCTATGACGTACGATGATGGACTGTGCTTTAGTCATAGTGCGGTGAAGTCCTCAGCTACGCTGTAGCTATCATCGCCATGACCTTTGAGTTTTAGCCCTGTTCCTCACAACACAGGAGATCTTTGTGTCCGCATCCAAACGTGGTGGTGTCAGCACCAGCCAACGGCAATGGCCCAAGCGCGCTCTGGCGCTCTTTGCGCTCATTGTCATTGTGATTTATGCCCTCATTTTCTTGACCGGCAACAAGTCGGCGACGCCGAAGCTGGGCATCGACCTTCAGGGTGGTACCCGTGTCACCCTCGTCCCACAGGGCGACGAGCCCACCCAGGACCAGCTGCAGCAAGCCCGCACCATCCTTGAGCAGCGTGTCAACGGCATGGGCGTGTCCGGCTCCGAGGTTGTCATTAACGGCTCCACCCTGGTCATCACCGTGCCAGGAGAGGATGCTTCCCAGGCGCAGGCAGTGGGACAGACTTCCCAGCTGCTGTTCCGTCCGGTAGGCGAGCAGCCGATGCCGGAACTGGAGAAACTTGAGAAGACGATGACCGACATGGCCAACCGCTGGGTCAAGTACGGCATTACTACGCCTGAGCACGCCAATGAAGCGTTGGCCTCCATCCATGAAGCGCTCAACTCGGCGAATGATCCAGCCGCCGCGGCCGAAGGCAAGGATGCAGAGAAGAAGGACGAGAAGAAGTCCAAGGCGCCGACTGTCAGCGCCACGCCGTTACCGAAGCCGGCTAACTCCGTCGAGGAGAACCAGCGCCGCGATGAGGTCAATGACGTACTCCTCAAGGACCGCCAGTCCGAGGACCCGACCGCTCAGACCGCAGCGCTTGGCCTGTTGACGTGTGACGCTGAAACCGACCCGTTGGCGGGCACGGACGACCCGGCTAAGCCGCTGGTGGCGTGTGACTACTCCAACCAGCAGCCCTATGTACTGAATCCGGCCCCGCTGCTGGCGGGCATCACTGACCCCAAGGGCACCCGCCTTACCGGTAACGAAATCGACACTGACGCGCCGATTACCGGAGGCCTTAACCCGCAGACCGGTCAGATGGAGATTGGCTTTGCGTTCAAGACGGGCACCGGCCCCAACGGTTCGCAGACCTGGGCCGACCTCACCCAGGAGTACCTGAAGAAGCAGGTCGCCATCACCCTGGACTCCGCAGTCATTTCCGCCCCGGTCATCCAGGGTGCGACCCCGGTGGGCTCCGCGACCTCCATTACCGGTGACTTCACCCAGGAGGAAGCCCAGAACCTGGCCAATAACTTGCGTTATGGCGCGCTTCCGCTGTCCTTCACTGGCGCCAACGGCGAGCCAGGTGGCACGGTGGAGACTGTCCCGCCGTCCCTGGGTAAGGCTGCCCTCGATGCCGCCCTTATCGCCGGCATTGTTGGTTTCATTCTCGTGGCCGCCTACGCCGTCTACTACTTCCGCCTCCTGTCATGGGTCTCCCTGTTCCTGCTCATTGTGACGGGCATTCTGACCTACGGCGCCCTGGTCCTGCTGGGCCGCTGGATTGGTTACTCCCTTGACCTTTCTGGCATGGCCGGTTTGGTCATCGGTATCGGTGCGACCGCCGACTCCTTCGTGGTGTACTACGAGCGCATCAAGGATGAGCTGCTGGAAGGCCGCACTTTCCGCTCGGCTACACGCACTGCGTGGGAGCGCTCACGCTCGACCATCGTCACCGGTAACGCCGTGACCCTTATCGGTGCCGTCGTCGTCTACTTCCTAGCCATCGGTGAGGTCAAGGGCTTCGCCTTCACCATGGGCTTGACCACGGTCTTCGACCTTCTGGTTTCCTTCCTGGTGATGGCTCCGATCATGCAGATTATTGGCCGTCGCCCGGTGTACGCCAAGCCTTCCATGAATGGTCTTGGCGGTATCTACAACCTGGTGGAAGAGCGCCGCGAGCGCGGTTATTACGCCAAGAAGGCGGACACGGAGAAGCCCGCCACTGGTGATGCCCCGAGGGGCGTCGCCAAGCCCATTGCGGCCGCTACGGACGAGGAGAAGTAAACCATGGCTGTCGATACCACCACCCGCAAGATTTCCCGCATGGACCGCCTCTATGAGGATGAGGGCGGATTCGATTTCGTTGGTCGTTCCAAGACCTGGTACACCATTGCCGGTGTACTCCTCGTTGCCTCGATTCTGGCGATTGCACTCCGTGGCTTTACTCTGTCCCTTGATTTCGAAGGCGGCACAAAGCTGTCGATGCCGGCGGGTGACCTCACCACTGAACAGGTGGAGGAGACGTTCACCGAAGCTACCGGCGTTGAACCGGAGCTTGTGCAAATCGTTGGCGCTGGCTCCTCAGAGACTCTGGAAGTGACCTCTGAGAGACTTTCCCACGAGCAGGTCGACCAAGCCCGCTTGGCAATCTTCGAGAAATTCCAGGTCGAGGATGAGAACGGCAAGCCAAGCCCTGACGCTATCGGTTCCTCTACCGTGTCGGAATCGTGGGGCTCGTCCATCACAAAGCGCATGATTATCGCCATGGCGATCTTCTTGGCAGTCGCGACTATCTACGTGGCTGTGCGCCTGCAGCGCGACATGGCTTTTGCCGCCATCCTGGCCCTCATCTTCGACGGCGTCTTCATCGCCGGCATCTATGCCCTCTTCGGCTTTGAGGTCTCTCCGGCAGTTATCATCGGTCTGTTGACCGTGCTGACCTTCTCCCTCTACGACTCGGTCATCGTTTTTGACAAGGTTGATGAAAATACCTCCGGGCTGGAGGGTCAGCGATCGAAGACGTACGCGGAGCTCACCAACTTGGCCATCAACCAAACTGTGATGCGTTCGATTTCCACCTCGGTGATTTCTGCGCTGCCGATTATTGCGCTGTTCGTCGTCGCCATCTGGCTGATGGGTATCGGTACCTTGCGCGACTTGGCCCTGATCCAGTTCATCGGCGTCATCGAGGGTATTTTCTCCTCTATCTTCTTCGCCACCACGCTGTTGGTTACCTTGGCCAACCAGCGTAAGAGCGTGAAGAAGCACAATGCCGCTGTTGCGGACTACCGCGCAGCTGGTCCGGCAATTGCCAACGGTGCTCACACGTCTGATAAGGCCGTGCGCACCGTGACGTCTCCGGCGGCACCGTCTCAGCCGCGCAGCGAGGATACCGGCAGCGCCTCTTGGCGTCCAGGACGCTAAGCCGTGCGACGCTCACTAGGGGCGGCACTGCTCGCGATCGCGGTGACCGCCTCCGCCTGCGGGGATACCCAGGAAGCAGCGCTTGACGACGTCCCCCCAACCCCCGACTTCGGCCTCCTCACCGATGCCCGCCTTGCCAGCACCAACGCCGCTACGCACTGGGGTGAAGCGGTCGGTGCGGCCCAGCTGTCGAGCCGCATCTATCCCTCGATGTACGTCCCCGGACCGGCGGGTCAGATCATCCCTAATTCTGATCTTGCCGATGCCCAATATTTTCCAGCAGATGCCGAGCACCCCGGAGCGCATGTTGATTTCACGTTGACCGAGCAGGCGCGTTTCTCCGACGGTGTCCCCGTGACCTGTGATGACTACCTTCTGACTTTCACCGCGGGCGTGCTGAGCGAGACATTTGGCTCGCATCTGCCGCTGATGAACGATATTGCGGCGCTCGAGTGCGCACCAGGCTCGAAGAAGTTCACGGTCTGGTTCCAGCCTGACTCCGGATCGCGGTGGCGTTATCTCTTCGGATCCGGCACTGTCCTCCCGGCACACACCATCGCGCGCCGAGTCGATATGAGCATGGAAGAGCTCAACGCAGCCTTGCACTCTCAAGACCCCAGCGTGTTGGTGGACGTGGCCAACACGTGGCGGGAAGGCTTTTCCACTGAGCCTGGTCATTTTGACCCTGAACTGCAAGTATCCTTTGGTCCCTATGTCATTGACAAGGTTGAGGAGTCGGGGGCCATCGTGCTCAAGGCCAACGAGTCGTATTACGGTGATAAACCCGAACTCGACACGGTCGTTGTCTGGCCGGATACGGCCGATGCCGCCGCTCTCCGCGAGTCTGGGGAGCTCCGTGTTGCCGAATCTCATCTTAAGGATCCCGCATGGCTGGATCGCAACGCGGAGGGGAATCCTTTCGATGTGACGCCGATGGTTGGAACATTGACCGACACCTTGACCTTTTCTGACTACGGTGTCCTGGCAGAGCCGTGGGCTCGCCAGGCCTTTGCCGCGTGTGTTGATGCTCCGCGGCTGGCGGAAGCTGCGAGCCGACAGTCTGGGGTGGAGGTTCCGCCGGTGACGGTGCGAACCGTGCGCCACGATGATCCGGTGGCGGCGCAGATGGCCTCGCTCACCATGGTGCCGGTGGAGCCAAGCATTGCCGGAGGGCTGGCCGGAACCACCATCGGGGTGGGGTATCTCGCTCCTAACCCGCGCTATGCGGCCATGGTTGAGGAGCTGCGCGCTGTGTGTGAGGCTTCAGGCATCTCGATCGAGGATCGCTCTGGTGATCGAGTTACCCGCGAGCAATTAGATGCCGATCCCACGACGGGCCTGCCGGGCATCGACGTATTTCTCGGTGCTGTAGATCCGATGCATGAGTATTCCGCGCCGAACTCAAGCGTGAAGAATTCCCGCTCCCTCCATGACTTGGAACAACGTCTGTGGGAGGAATTACCTTCTATTCCGGTTGCCGCTCAGCCGCGTACCTTTATTGTCGATCGCACTGTCACTGGCGTCGTGCCCTACACTGGCCCTGCGGGCATCGGATGGAACCTCGACCGCTGGGCCGACACCAAAGACGAAGAAACCGAAGCAAAGGAAGAGTCGTGAGCGAGATTTACGCTGCAGCAGCACAAGCTTTGAAAGACAAGGTTCGCCTTGTCCAAGACTTCCCGGAAGAAGGCATACTTTTTGAAGATTTGACGCCGGTTTTGGCGGATGCAGAAAGCTTCACTGCAGTGGTTGATGGTCTGGCCAAGGCCTGTGAGGATCTCGGCGCCGACATGGTGGGTGGCCTCGATGCTCGCGGCTTCCTTCTTGGATCTGCTGTGGCGTACAAGCTTGGCATGGGAATCTTGGCCATCCGCAAGAAGGGCAAGCTGCCGCCGCCAGTGCTCACCCAAGAGTATGAGCTGGAGTATGGCAGTGCGGCACTGGAGATTCCCGATAGTGGCATCGACATTAAGGGCAAGCGCATCGTGCTTGTCGACGATGTCCTCGCCACCGGCGGCACCCTCTACGGTGCCAAGCTGCTTCTTGAGGCTGCTGGGGCTCAGGTTGCGGGCAATGTTGTCGTGTTGGAAGTCAACGGACTGCAGGGTCGTGAACGCCTTGAAGGAACTCCGCTGGTTGTGCTGAATCAGATGGGCGCGGCGGACTAAGCTTGTATGCCTAAGCTACTTCGCGAAAGGCATACATGACTGAGAAGCAGGATAAGGCTGCGTGGCGGCCGAGCGGCGTGCGCGGCATGTCCGCACGTCTCGCGCGGTCCCTCACTGGTGGCCGGGTGAAGATTAACCCGGCACTCGATCCGCTGATGTCTATCCATCGGGAGTTTCACCCGAAGGCGGACGCAGAGATGCTCAATAATGCGTATGCCACAGCGGAGCGTCTTCATGAGGGGGTGTTCCGCAAGTCCGGCGAACCCTACATTACGCACCCCTTGGCCGTGGCCACTATTGCTGCGGAGATTGGCATGGACACCACCACGGTTGCTGCGGCATTGCTGCATGACACCGTGGAAGATACGGACTATTCGCTTGAGGATCTCACCCGCGACTTCGGTCCGGAAGTTGCCCGGCTTGTCGATGGCGTTACGAAGCTCGACAAGGTCGCCCTCGGCGCGGCTGCAGAAGCGGAGACGATTCGCAAGATGATCGTCGCGATGGCAACCGACCCACGCGTGCTCGTCATCAAGGTGTGCGATCGCCTCCACAACATGCGTACGATGCGTTTTCTGCCGCCGGAGAAGCAGGCGAAGAAAGCGCGTCAAACTCTTGATGTCATCGCTCCTCTGGCGCACCGCCTGGGTATGGCGAGCGTGAAGTGGGAGTTGGAAGACTTGGCCTTCGCCATCCTGTACCCGAAGAAGTACGACGAGATCGTGCGCATGGTGGCCGACCGAGCGCCTTCCCGCGACCGCGCCCTCAAAGAGATTAAGGCCCAGGTGAGCCAGGCTCTGAAAGAGAACGGAATTGAGGCGGAGGTTATGGGCCGCCCGAAGCACTACTGGTCGATTTACCAGAAGATGATTGTGCGCGGGCGTGACTTTGCGGAGATCTTCGACCTCGTTGGTATCCGAATCTTGGTCGATGACATCAACTCTTGCTATGCCGCCATCGGTGTGGTTCACTCGCTCTACCAGGCGCTTCCCGGCCGCTTTAAGGACTACATTTCCTCTCCGCGTTTTGGTGTCTACCAGTCGCTCCATACGACGGTGATCGCCGCAGGTGGTTCTACCCTGGAGGTCCAGGTACGCACGCACGAGATGCACTATAACGCCGAGTTCGGCGTGGCCGCGCACTGGCGCTACAAGGAAACTAAGGGCAAGAATTCGGGCCATCAGGAAGAAGTGGATCAGATGGCGTGGATGCGCCAGCTGCTGGATTGGCAGAAGGAAGCCGCCGATCCTAACGAATTCCTTGACTCGCTGCGGTATGACCTCACCGCCAAGCAGATTTTTGCCTTTACCCCGAAGGGCGATGTGGTCAACCTTCCTGCTGGGTCGACTCCCGTGGATTTTGCCTACGCTGTGCACACTGAGGTGGGGCACAGGTGCATTGGTGCCAAGGTCAACGGCAAGCTCGTCGCTCTGGAGTCCGAGCTGAAATCCGGTGACAAGGTTGAGATCTTTACCTCCAAGGACCCCAACGCGGGCCCCTCGCGCGATTGGCAAGATTTCCTTGTCTCCCCGCGCGCGAAGACCAAGGTGCGTCAGTGGTTTGCCAAGGAACGCCGCGAGGAACACCTCGAGGCAGGTCGCGACGCTTTGGCCGCCGAGGTTCAACGCGGCGGCCTTCCTATGCATCGTCTGTTTACGGCCAGCTCTATGAAGCAGGTGGCCGAACAGCTGCATTACCCAGATGTCGATGCCCTCTACACCGCGATTGGTGCCGGCCACGTTTCAGCCCAGCACGTAGCCAACCAGCTCATGGCGCTCTTCGGGGATCAGGACGACGCCGTCGATGCCTTGGCCTCTCGTACCCCGCTCAGCGAGATTGAGAGCTCCCGTGCACAACACACCAAGGATTCTGCTGCCGGCACCGGCATCCTCGTCGAAGGCAGCCCCGATGTCATGGCAAAGTTGGCCAAGTGCTGCCAGCCCGTGCCTGGCGACGCCATCTTCGGCTTCGTCACCCGCGGCGGTGGAGTCTCTGTTCATCGCGCGGACTGCACTAACGCGGAGAAGCTCAAGTCTGAGCCGGAACGCATGATGAAGGTGGAGTGGGCTGGCGGCCCGAAGTCCTCAGGTGCATTCTCCGCCACTCTTCAGCTCGAGGCGCTTGACCGCCAAGGCTTACTTTTCGAGCTCACCCGTATCTTCAGTGACCAAAGCCTCAACGTGCTGTCCATGACCTCCAACCGCGGCGATGACCACATTGCGACGGTGCGATTCACCTTCTCGGTCTCGGACACGAAGCAACTTGGCCAGCTCATGACGACGCTGCGCAACACCGAAGGCGTCTTTGACGTTTACCGCGTAACCGCATAGGTCTCCACCCCCGTCAGGGGGTCGAGCTTAAACCCTTGCTGTCCCCTGGGTAACGCGTGGATGAATGTTGAGTGAAGGGGCTGGTGGAGGCGTCGTGAAGCACTGCGTCATTGTGACCGATGCGTTATAAACACGAGAGTAAGATTCCTCTCATACTTAGGAGACTCCCGTGAACTTCCGTCGCTTTGGCCAGCTGCTGGCCGCAACCACCGTCACCGCCGTTGCCGTATCCGGCGCGCCTGCCTTCGCTGCTGAGGCTGACCAGGTGACCTTCTCTGTCACCAACTTCACTGACTTCCACGGCCACCTCGAGCTGGCTGAGAAGTTTGACAAGGACACTAAGGAATTGAGCGGTTACACCGAGATGGGCGCTGCGCGCATGGCTGCCCTGATCAAGCACGTCAACAAAGATCAGGAGTACGCTCTGACGTCCTCCGGTGACAACGTGGGCGGCTCCGCTTTCGTATCGGCTATTTCTGAGGATAAGTACACCAACGAGGCCCTCAACACCATGAACCTCGATGTCACTGCCGTGGGTAACCACGAGTTCGACAAGGGCACTGAGGACCTGATGGACCGCATCGTCAAGGAGTCTGAGTTCCCGATTATCGGTGCGAACGTGACCAAAGACGGCAAGCCTCTCCTCGAGCCTTCCTTCGTGAAGGAAGTCGATGGCGTGAAGATCGGCTTCGTCGGCACCGTCACTGAGAACACCAAGTTCAAGGTATCCGCCGCTGCCATTCCGGGCATTAAGTTCACCGACCCAGTTAAGGCTACGAATGAGGAAGCCACCCGTCTGAAGGAATCCGGCGAGGCCGACGTTGTTGTCGCACTCATGCACGAGGACGCACAGCAGTTTGCAGAGGGCTTCAACAAGGACGTCGACCTGCTTTTCGGCGGCGACACCCACGTGAAGACCCAGGGCGAGGTCGCCCGTGAGGGCGCACTGCCGCTGTACTGGGCACAGGGCTACGAGTACGGCAAGGTGCTTAACGACGCCGACATCACCTTCGACAAGGCAGAGAACAAGATCACCAAGGTCGAGCTCACCCAGTACGACGTTGCGGATGCAGAGACCTTCGAACTTCTCAAGGGGCTGGAGGATGATGCAGAGGTTGCCTCCGTCGTCGCCGAGGCCAAGAAGGTAGCTGACGAAGAGGGCTCCAAGACAGCTGGCACCACTGAAAAGGCAATGTACCGCGGTTCTAACGATGGTGAAGATACTGGTACCAACCGCGGCGTGGAGTCCACCCTCAACAACTTCATTGCTGATGGTCAGCGCTACGCTTTGTCGAAGCAGACCAACAAGGAAATCGACCTTGGCGTCATGAATGCCGGTGGTGTTCGCGCTGACCTCAAGGAAGGCGACGTCACCTACAAGGACATCTTCGCCGTCCAGCCGTTCGGCAACTCCGTCATCACGGCTGAGGTTAGCGGCGAAGACTTCATCAAGGCACTGGAGAATCAGTGGAAGCCGGGTCAGTCCCGCCCGCGTCTGGCGTTGGGCCTGTCCAGCAATGTTTCCGTGGTCTATGACCAGAAGGCTGAGCAGGGCGAGCGCGTCAAGTCTGTCACTATCGACGGCGAGCCTATCGACCCGAAGAAGAACTACACCGTTGCTCTGTCTTCCTTCCTTGCTTCGAGCGATACTGAGGAAGGCGGTGACGGTTTCTTCGTGCCGGGTTCGATCAAGAACCGTAACGACGTCGGTTACATGGATACCCAGGCCATGATTGACTACATCGCTTCTGGCGAGTCGAAGGTGCGCACCGGCCAGGGCCAGATTGGTGCACACATTTCCGGTGAGCTGAAGGCTGGCGAGGAAATCACCATCGACCTGTCCTCCCTCAACTACTCCAATGAGGAGGAGCCGCAGGCAAAGAAGGTTACCGTTGCTCTCGGTGATGTGAAGGCTGAGGCTGACATCGACAACGCTGCTCAGGAAGACGACAAGGGCTTCGGTGAGCGTGGCCGCGCGACTGTCAAGCTCACTCTGCCGGAGGGCCTCGAGGGCGACCAGAAGCTGACCATCACCACCGATGCCGGCACCGAGGCAGTACTGCCGATCGCTCTGGAGAAGAAGTCGGAACAGCCTTCGGAGACCGAGAAGCCGTCTGAGACCCCGAAGCCGACCACCGAGCCGAAGAAGGACGCTAGCTCCAAATTCGATGGTTCCTCCTTTGGCCTGGGCCTGGGTCTTGGCATTACCACCGCAGTGGCCGCAGCTATTGCGACTGTTCTGGCCACCGTCGGCTTCGTCACCACCGCACTGCCGGCCCCGATCCAGCAGATGATTGAGGAGCTGCGCAAGCAGTTCAACATCTAGATCGTTAAACGCAGTGAGCCCACACTTCGGTGTGGGCTTTTTGCATGCGTGGCTGCCAGGGAAAGGTAAGGTTAAGCACCGTGGAAACTTTGAGGCTTTTTGGACGCGAAGCGATGTACCAGCTCGGTATTGAACCTCACCGCATTCCGGTGGTGATGGTTGCAACCTTCGGCATTTATCTAGCCTTCATGATTCTGGTCAAACTCTTTGGCAGCCGCGTGTTGACTTCAATGACTGCGTCGGATGCGGTCATCATCATTATGTTCGGTGCTGTGGCGGGGCGAGTCATCGTGGGAAATCCACCGACGCTGGCTGCGGGCGTCATCGGCCTCTTCACTCTCATGCTGCTTGAGGCTGCTTTTGGTACTTTCCGCCAGTTCGTTAGGTGGTCGAAGTTCATCGATCGTCGCCCAGTGCTCCTCGTTTATAAGGGAGAACTGCAAGAGGACAATATGGCCTTCGCTCACATCACGGATCGTGATGTAAATTCAGCGGTGCGTAAGGCAGGGCTCGGCCGTCGTACGGACGTCCAGCTCATGATTCTCGAACCTACTGGGCAGATTTCAGTCATTCGACGTGGCCAGCTTGTCGACGCCTCTGTCTTCAAAGACGTCCTTGGCTCTGAACGCATCGAAGAGGTCGAGGAGGACGACTCTCACAACTAGGGGAGCTGTAGCGAATACCGACGGACCCGCCAACCTCCTCTGGTTGGCGGGTTTCGCCGTCTCTGCGCGTGCCTCCACTAGCTGTGGGATCGCTGATGTGCCCGCTGACCATGGTGTGGTTGGCGGGTTTCAGCGTTGCGGTGCGGGTGCGTGTTTTGGCGTTCCGGTGCTCGCGTTGCCTAATTGCGAGCGTTTAGCCTGCACCCGGTGGGTCGGGTGGTTGCCCTGTGGCTTGTCCTGTTGTTTGTTCGGCGGCGAGTCTGGTTGTGGCTTCTTGGTATTCGGGCATGGCGGTTATCGGTGCACCCCAGGGTGGGATGTAGCTCACCCCGGTGTTCAGTCGGAACATGTAACCACGCCCGGTGGGGCGTTTGGGGTCATCGTCGTTAATGCCGTTGTGGTAGGCGCATAGGAAGGTGAGGTTTTTGAGGTTGGTGAATCCTCCTGCCTGCCAGGGGATGAGGTGGTGGACTTCGCAGTAATCAGCTGGTTTGTTGCAGCCGGGCCTAGAGCAGGTTTGGAATTCGGCAGCCAGGCTGATGCGTTGTTTCCAGCTGGCATGCCGCTTAATCCGATAAGAGTTCACTGGGCCTTCAAGGGGGTGGATGATGGTGGCGTAGCCAATCTCGGCAAACTTGTAGGCTAAGAATTCTGCTCCGGTCATGCTTGCGCCGTTGGTGAGGTTAAGTTCTATTTCCTCCCCATCACCGTTAATGATTTGGTCGAGCTCGTTGAGGGTGACAACGACTTGAGCATGTACGGCGGGTTTGGTGCCAATACCACCGGTGACAATGACGGTGCGGGCAGCATCAAGCAGGTTTGTTTTATTAACGGATTCTAGGGTTCCGCGGATGTCGGCGATGACGGTCGGGGCGTCGGTGATGGTGATGGAGTTAGGTCCCTTAGAGCGGTAGGTGAAGCGGACTCCGGGTTTGGCGGTGCGCTTGGACTTAAGCTCCTTTAAAAGCTTGGTGGCGACGTGGCGGATTTTGTGGGCGGGGGTGCCGGCAAGCTTGATGCGTAGGTTCCAGGCATCGAGGTCTTTTTTGACTTTGGCGGTGTAGGACTCGATCAGGGTGAGAATGCTAAGGCTATGTTGTTGTGCCATCGCGGCGGCGCGTGCTTTGCGTTGTTTTCCGGTGAAGCGGGTTTGCCCGAAGTAGGTGCGGTGGAGGTGGGAAAGCTCAGTGGCATCGGCTGGGAAGGCGCCGAGCGCGCGGAGCTCATCGGGTGAGCTGGTGGCTTGTTCCACT
Organism: Corynebacterium sp. BF-R-2; assembly: GCF_024586525.1. NCBI lineage: Bacteria > Bacillati > Actinomycetota > Actinomycetes > Mycobacteriales > Corynebacteriaceae > Corynebacterium > Corynebacterium sp. BF-R-2. The sequence goes on from NZ_JAMFTP010000004.1 coordinate 119,727, forward strand.
AGCGCGATCCCCGAGTTGCGGTAGTGGAAGTAGGTTTCTAGTACCCCCATGGCCACGAAGCTTAAAACAGGCCCACCAATCCCGCAACTCGAAAACGAAAAAATCCCCCGCACGGAGCGGGGGAGAAAAGGCTTAAGGCCTTACTTGCCAGCCAGCTTGTCGCCGAGACGCATTGCGTCATCCATGGCGCCAATGATGGAGGTGAAAACCTTAATCCACTCACGGATTTCCTTCGGGCTTACGTTGCCCTCGTCGTCGGAGGAGAGGAAGAAGATGTCGCTGGAGGAGCCGGACTCCTCGACCGGAGCAGCGGAAGCAACAGCGGTACCGGAGAAAGCGATGGTTGCGGCGGTAGCAGCGGCAACGATGGACTTACGGGAGAAGAACTTCATGGTGAGCGTCCTATCTTTGTTGGGGTGAATGAGAAGATTACTTCTTGGCGTTCGGGCTGAAGTAGCGGTCGTAGAATGCGAAGGCAGTGCCCAGAGCGCCGATAACAGCGGTGAAGACAGCGATCCAGTCGCGGATCTCGCTCGGCTTCATGTCAGTGCTGGAGGAACCCTCTTCGCTGGAGGACTCTTCGTTCTTCTCCGGGGTGGGCTCTGCAGTCTTGGAAGGTGCTTCCGAGGTCGTGGAGGTGGTCTCGGAGGTGGTCGTGGTCTCGGAGGTGGTGCCATCTGCGGTGGTCTCAGCGGACGCGACGGATACACCGGTCAGGGAAACGGTCGCTGCAGTAGCGGCTGCGACGAGCGCCTTGCGGGAGAAGAACTTCATTCTCGTTCCTTTGTGTTCTCGGGAATTTCAAAGACCTCACAGATGCTACTGAGCCTGACCTCGATTTGCAAGAGAATAATCAAAAAGTTTTTTACTCTGTGTAGAAGCTGCCTGCTACGTGTGAGCTGCGGTTTCCAAATGTGCATGCGACAGGTGCGGTTAAGGCGAGGTAAAGCAACAGCTCAACACTAAGAAATTCTCAGTAGCGGCGGGGAGGCCCCCGCTCCACACAAGGAACCCCCGCTCACCCAGGGTGAGCGGGGGTGAATCACCGTATCGGGGGTGAAAGCTTAGCTCTTGATGGTCGCCTTAGTGATTCGGACCTCTTCTGCGGGAGCGCCATCCGGAGCGTCGTCCTTGACGCCCTTTGCTACGATGGCATCGATGGTCTTCTGCCCCTTGTCGGTCAGGTTGCCAAAGTAGGTGTAAGCCGGTGGCAGTTCGGAGTCATCATAGTTGATAAAGAACTGTGAACCGTTGGTGTCTGCACCAGCGTTAGCCATGGCGATGGAACCCTTCGGATAGATGGCAGACTGCGCCAGTGCGGCGTCGTCAGCTTCATCAGTCGGGTACTCATTAGCGAACTGGAAGCCTGGACCGCCGGCGCCCTGGCCGGTCGGGTCGCCGCACTGAAGAACCGAAAGTCCGCCCTGCGTCATACGGTGGCAGACGGTGTCGTCGTAGTATTTAGCCGAAATCATGTCGGTGATGGCGTTGACGGTACAAGGAGCTAGGGAACGGTCGAGGGTCATCTCGATGTCGCCCTGCTTGGTGGCGAAATTCACGGTGACCTCACCCTTAGCCGGGATGTTCTTACCCTTCGGGGTGGGGACCTCGCGGGATGCGTCGCCAGCCTCCGGGTACTCACACGTCACGGTCTCGTCCAAGGGCTTCTCACGCTTGCCGCTGAGTGCTTCGGCAGTTGGGGCTTCGGTGGTGGTCTCAACCTCAGAGCTGTCCTGGGCTTGGATCTCTTCTTCGTCGCCCGAGCGCGTTGCCAGGAACCAAATACCGCCAACGAGGGCGATAATGACGACTGCCGCGGCAATGACGACGCCCAGCGGGCGGGTCTTCTGCTTGCGGTCGCGGGATTTCAGCTCGCGATCGAGCTGGTTGAGCGCATCATCCATGCGCTGGCTGTTGGTAGACACCTTTGTTTCCTCCACAGGGGGTCTGATTTTTCGACCCACTCATCTTAACCGCATGAGCATTCTCTATGGCGCGCCGCCCCACCCGTCAGTACGCTCGGGTGTCATGGCTACTACTAATTTCAAGAATGAACCCACCCACACCAATGGCGAGCTTCCCAAGGTAGGCGAGGCCCTCCCGGACTTCACCCTCGTCGGCACCGACATGGAAGAGCTCACGAAGGCCGACTTTGCCGGCAAGCGCCTCGTGGTGTCTTGCTTCCCGTCCGTGGATACTGGCGTATGTGCCGCCCAGCTGCGCACCTTCAACGAGAAGGCCGCAGGTCTGGACAACACGGTCGTCCTGTCCGTATCGCGTGATCTTCCCTTTGCGCAACAGCGTTTCTGCGCTGCTGAGGGCATCGAGAACGTGGTGAGCGCCTCTGATTTCCGCTCTGACTTCGCCGATAAACTTGGCCTGGTTCTGGAAGGCTCTCCGCTTAAGGGTCTGTTTGCCCGCGCGGTTATTGTGACGGATGAGGACCACACGGTGGTCTACACCGAGCTCGTCCCGGAAGTGACGACTGAGCCGGATTATGACGCGGCTCTGGCTGCGCTGAAGTAGATGAGCTCTCCGGAAATCTACGGGTTTGCCGCTGGGCCCTATCAGACCAACACATATGTGGTTGCTAACGGTTCCCGGGCGTTTATCGTGGACCCCGGCATGGATACCCGTGAGCGCCTCGAACAGCTCGCGGAGGAGCAGTGCTTAACCTTTGAAGCCGTGGTGCTCACGCACGGCCACATTGACCACACGAGGGATGCCGCGGAGTTTGACCTTCCGGTGTACATCCACCCCGATGACGCCTTCATGCTTGTCGACGGCTCCGGGGTATCCCCTCAATCACAGTTACTGTTTGACGCAGCCTCGATGAAGCAGGTTGCGGATCGGCGCGACCTCATTGGTGGCGAAACGTTGACCTTGGCAGGGCTCGACTTTGAGATTGTGCATGCACCAGGCCATTCGCCGGGCTGTGTCATGCTGGTTGCAGAAGATGTGGCCTTGACAGGGGATGTCCTGTTTAAGGGGTCGATTGGTCGCACAGACTTACCCCACTCAGACCATGCGGCGATGCAGCGCTCGCTCCGTGGTCCCGTGTGGGCGCTAGATGATGCCCTTGCCATCCTTCCAGGTCATGGCCCGACATCGACGATGCGGCGCGAACGCGCGACTAATCCGTTTCTGGTGGCGGCGGGGGATGTACTCTAAAGGGCGTGAGTGATAAGAAGCAGTTCAAAGCCCTGTCCGCGCCTAAGGGCGTGCCGGACTACGTCCCGCCGCAATCGGCTATCTTTGCCAAGGTGCGTGAGACCTTCGTGCACCAGGCGCATCTGTCCGGCTTCCAGCACATCGAGCTCCCCGTGTTCGAGGACACGTCGCTGTTTGCCCGTGGTGTTGGCGAGTCCACGGATGTGGTTTCGAAGGAGATGTATACCTTCGCGGATCGTGGTGATCGCTCGGTAACCCTGCGCCCGGAAGGTACCGCGGGTGTCATGCGTGCGGTCATCGAGCATAACCTTGACCGTGGCCAGTTGCCGGTGAAGCTCAACTACTTTGGCCCCTTCTTCCGCTATGAGCGCCCACAGGCGGGCCGCTACCGCCAGCTTCAGCAGGTGGGTGTGGAGGCCATCGGCGTCGATGATCCTGCCTTGGACGCGGAAGTTATCGCACTGGCGGATCGTTCCTACCGCTCCCTGGGTCTGAGCCAGTTCCGCCTTGAGCTGACAAGCCTGGGTGACCACGATTGCCGCCCGGCCTACCGGGAGAAGCTGCAGGATTTCCTGTTCAAGCTGGACCTTGACGAAGAAACGAAGGCCCGCGCTGAGCTTAATCCGCTGCGCGTGTTAGATGACAAGCGTCCGGAGGTCCAAGAGCAGCTTGTCGATGCCCCCCTCATGCTTGACCACCTCAACGACGCGTGCCGAGAGCATTTCGAGACCGTCACCGGTTTGCTCGATGACATGGACGTGGCTTATGAGATTAACCCGCGCATGGTCCGCGGCCTGGATTACTACACCAAGACGTGTTTCGAGTTTGTTCACGATGGGCTCGGTGCCCAGTCTGGAATCGGCGGCGGTGGCCGCTATGACGGCCTTATGTCCCAACTAGGTGGCCAGGAGCTCTCTGGCATCGGCTATGGCCTTGGCGTAGACCGTACAGTGTTGGCGCTGGAGGCAGAGGGCGTGGAACTCGAGGGCGTCGAGGAGCGCGTGGCCGTCTACGGCGTCGCCATGGGCGCTGCGGCGAAGCAGAAAATGGCCGTCATTATTAATGACCTGCGCAAGGCAGGTATTTCTGCAGACATGTCCTTTGGTGACCGCGGCCTTAAGGGTGCGATGAAGGGCGCAGACCGCGCCAATGCTCGTTTCGCCCTTGTCCTAGGTGACCAGGAGCTTGAGGCCGGAACGGTGGCTCTCAAGGACCTGCGCGCGCACGAGCAGCGCGACATCCCTGCGGGGGATGTCGTCACGCAGCTCAGCCAGCTGGTTTAGCACTCCACCTGGGACACACTGAACCCCATCGTTTTGGCCAGGCCGCCGAGCGAGGTCTCCTTGTACTTGGAGAGCATGTCGCGGCCGGTCTCGGCCATGGTGCGCACGGCGTTGTCGAGGGTGACGTAGTGAGTGCCCTCGCCCATGCGGGCGAGGCGAGCGGCGTTGATGGCCTTGACCGCACCGATGGCGTTGCGCTCGATGCAGGGAATCTGCACGAGACCACCCACCGGGTCGCAGGTGAGGCCGAGATTGTGCTCAAGGGCGATTTCCGCGGCGTTTTCGACCTGCGCCGGGGTGGCGCCAAGTAGTTCAGCCATGCCGGCGGCGGCCATCGAGGAGGCCGAGCCGACCTCTCCCTGGCAGCCCACCTCCGCACCCGAAATTGAGGCGTTGGACTTGATGATGATGCCGACGGCACCCGCGGTGAGCAAGTAACGGCGAGCGTCAGAACGGGTGAAATCCGCCATGAAGTCACGTGCATAATGCAGCACGGCAGGAATGATGCCGCAGGCACCGTTCGTCGGAGCGGTGATAACGCGGCCGCCGGCCGCGTTCTGCTCATTGACGGCCAGCGCGTAGAGGTTGACCCATTCCATAGCGGACAGGCCGCAGGCTTCATCGTTCTGCTTGTCCAGAAGCTGTTGGTACATCTTCGGTGCGCGGCGGTTCACGCGCAGGCCACCAGGCAGGATGCCCTTGGTGGAAATTCCCTCGGTGACGCATTCACGCATGATGTCCCACACGAGGTCGAGGTGGTGGTAGACATAGTCTAGGCCACCCTCTTCGCGGTGCAGGACGGCCTCGTTCGCGGCCACAACTTCCCAGATGGCCATCTCGTTAGCTGCGCAGAGATCGAGGAGGTGCTCGCCCGACTGGAAGTCATAGGGAACGGTGTCTTCCGTGGTAGCGGCGGCAACGCCGGCAGGGACACCGGAATCGGTTTCCAACTCGGCGTCAAACTCCTCTCGGGAAAGGATGAAGCCGCCGCCAACAGAAAAATATTCCGCGCCTTCGGCCAGGACAGAGCCGTCAGCGTCCCACGCGGTGAAGATGAGGCAATTGGGATGCTCGGGAACCGGTTCGTTGTTGAAGGAAATGCTGTACTCGACCTCGCCCGCGGGGCCCGAGATGGAGCCTTCGGCGGGGATAAAAGCATCGGCGCGCGGCTCCGCATCGAGAGGAACGGTGAGCGGGTTCCAGCCTGCCAAACCAAGGATCACGGCACGATCGGTCGCGTGGCCGCGTCCGGTAGCAGACAACGAGCCGCGCAGCTCCGTGTGAACTTTGGCCGGATGCGATGGCAGGGACTTTAAGAAGGCCGTGGCCGCTCGCATGGGGCCCACGGTATGCGAGGAGGACGGTCCGATTCCGATGGAGAAGATATCGGTCACGCTAATAGTCATGGAAACCTCCTGAAAAATCTTTGTGGTTAGCGCCCCTTATAGTACAGAGTGCATATGCCGTGCTGCCATGAGATCTGTGAGCTCCCCAGAAGCCCGGTCAATGCGTGCGGCAAGCGCAGGGTTTGCCACCTCCGGGGCAGCGGCGAGCTCTTCGGCGGCTTGGTATACACCGGTTGGCACGACGGTGGCATGCAGGTAATTAAGTAGCGGGCGCAGCGCGTAATCCAGCACGAGAGCATGACGATGTGAACCACCCGTCGCGGCGATGAGCGTAGGGAGTCCGTCCAGTGCGTGGGGATCGAGGGTGTCGAAAAACATCTTGAATAGTCCCGAATAGCTGCCTTGGAAAACGGGGCTCACCGCGATCAGACCGTCGGCAGCAACAAGTGACTCCTTGGCCGCATCGAGCAGCGGAGTGGGAGCCAGCCAGTCCGTCATGGCGAGTGCCAGCTCGGCCGCGAGTTGACGGAGCTCGATGACGGTCACCTGCGCCTCGTCGCCCCGCGCATGGAGGTGCGCGCTGGTGGCGGTGGAGAGGGCGTCGGCAAGCGCACGCGTCGTTGACGGCGTGGACAGTCCCGCAGTGACGATGACTAGTGAACGCATGGCTTCTCCTTCCTGTGACGCATCAACAGTAACGGAGGCTGGGTTATTCCCACTCGAGGGCGTCGACAAGCGTGGCAAGGTCGGCGGGAGTGGCAATGGCCAGCGGGCGCTGCGAGCGCTCGCCGTCCTCGGTGAGGAGGACAGCGCTGGGGTGAGTGCCATCCGCGGCAACGTCGGTGAGGACATCGACGACCTCTTGCGCGGTAGCGGTGCGCGGCAAGAACTCGGCACGGTCCTTGCTCTCAGCCATCGTGAGCACCGCGCTTATCGACGCCCCATTGACCACCCCATCATCCCCCAAGTCCGCGGCCACCCAGCGCGCAATGACATTGGTGGTGAGAAGTGCTTGGAAGACTCCAGAATCATAGATCGGGATTTGGGAGTAACCCGTCTTATCGATGAGCGCGAGGGCATCAAGGATGTCCGCGTCGGGGCCCAGGGTGGTGACCTCGCGGCCGGCGAGCAGAGACTGAGCAGTGGGCGGATCCGTTAGGAGACGCTGAAGGTTCTCAAGTTGCTCAAGGACCTGCGGATGCGGGGTAGCAATGGGGTCGCCGTCATAATAGCGCCCATGTGCGATGGCATTGCGCAGGTTGGAAAAGTCCTTGAGCTGTTCGGCCTGGCGTTTACTCATGAGGTGTTTGTCATGCGCGCGGTCCACAATCCACCAAAAGGAATCGGAATTCTTCGCGCCGATAGCTTGACGGAGGAACTGTTCGATGTCGTTGAAGGCGGCAAAGAAGCGCGCTAGGGAGTTGTCGCTCATGACATTCCAGTGTACGGGTGAAAACGGCGACACCGCCCCGAGCGCCCACGTGGGCTCGAAGCGGTGTGGAACCGAGCGGTGGTTTAGAAGACCACGCGGAGCACGGAGACGGTGACAGCGGCGATAGCAGCTGCAGCCGGAAGGGTGATAACCCACGCCAGGGCAATGGGCTTCATGAGGTTCCAGTTGGCAGCGCGGTTGACGATACCGACACCCAGAACAGCACCAATGAGGATGTGGGTGGAGGAGACCGGCAGACCCAGCAGGGATGCAGCCATGACTACGGCGGCGGCAGCCAGCTCAGCGGCGAAGCCAGAGGACGGGTGCATCTGAGTCAGACCAGAACCCACGGTCTGAATAACGAAGCGGCCGATGAACCACAGGCCAGAAATCAGCGCGATACCCATGCACACCATGACGGGCAGCGGGACGGATACCTCATCAGAAATCTGGTTGGTCTTCAGAACGTCAAAGACCGCAGCGAATGGGCCGATGGCGTTAGCGATATCGTTCGAGCCGTGGGAGAACGCGAAGGCAGATGCGGTAAAGACCTGCATCCAGGAGAAGAGGAGGAAGGTCGAACGATCCAGGGACTTCTTCTTCAAGGAACGAGCAAAGATGAACACAGCCATCCAGACTGCGGCACCCACCATGCCCATGACGAGGAGGTTCTGCAGGGTAGAGAAGTCAACACCGGTGTGCTTGAGACCCTTGAAGAGAACCATTGCGGAAATGATGATGGCGCCCAATGCAGCGAGCACCGGAACCCAGTTCTCCAACGCGCGGTGGGCATCGACATCATCCAAATCCTTGTTGATGTCGTGAAGTTCGCGGTAGTACTCGGACTCGAGGGCCTCCGGGTCGTAGTCCTCCTCGGAGGTCAGGGCAGCGTCACGGGCCATCGCATTGGTGTAGGAAATCTGCTGCAGCTCGTTCATACGCTCAAAGCGAGACTTGTGCTCCTTGCGGAGCTCAGCGCGGCGAGTCTTAATCTCACGCAGACGCTGGTCAGCAGACTCGTTGTAGACAAGGATAGAGGTCTTAATCCACTTGAAGAGCAGGTAGGCAGCGATACCGCCAAGGACCGGGGAAAGGACCCAGGAGATAGCGATTTTGCCGATGCCGCCCCACTGAACCATGTCCATGCCGCCCTTGCCGGTAATGAAACCAACGGTAAGCGCAGCACCGACGATACCGCCGACGATGGAGTGGGTGGTGGACACCGGCCAGCCCATGCGGGTGGCAACGAGCAGCCAGATTGCAGCGCCCAGCAGGGAAGACATCATGATGTAGACGAATTCCATCGGGTCGAGGCCGTCGATGGCATTGAGATCCACGATGCCGGAGCGCACGGTATCCGTCACCTCGCCACCGGCCAGGATGGCGCCGGAGACCTCGAAGATGGCGGCGACTGCAAGGGCCTGCTTCATAGACAGGGTGCCGGCGCCAACGGAAGTACCGAAGGAGTTGGCGACGTCATTGCCGCCGATGTTGAATGCCATGAAGAGGGCGAAAATAATGGCGGTAACGAGGAGGATGCTGCTGGATCCATCGGCGATCTCTCCGTTGCCCCACACGATGAAGAAGACGAGGGTGGCGGCGGTGAGGATGCCGAAGAACAGGTGCCAGATCCAATCCGTGTTCTTGCCGTTCACCTTCTCTAGGTCCGGCATCGTCGGTGTGGCGGTGCTCAAAACGTCGTTCCTTTCTGCAAGTGAGCCTCGTCGCGGCATCGCGCGCAGACCCTTCTGAGTGATTAAAGATAGAGAGGTACCCGCCACAGTTCGGCGGGGCCGCGAATAGCGTAAAGAACCGAAGTGGACAACAGATGAACAACTCGTAGCTAGGGCCTTAAACTTTTTAAGTATTTGACCCTTTGCTCGCTGTGCGAACTTATGTGCTGTGGCGCCCATCTCTGTGGGTATAAAAAAGTGCGCAGCACTGCACGAATGGGGCTGCGCACTGGGGTGGTGGGTGGCTCGGGAGCCGCTCACAGATGATTAAGACTTATAGTCTGCTTAAGACTTGTAGACACCGCGTTCCAAGGTATCGCACTGTTCCATCTTGCCTGACTCATAGCCCGCCAAGAAGTACTTTGCGCGGTCTTCGGAGGATCCGTGGGTCCACGTATCTGGGCGGACCTCGCCACCAGAGCGGCGCTGGATGTTGTCATCGCCCACCGCACGGGCGGTGTTCACAGCGTCCGTCACCTGCTGCTCGGTAATGGTCTCCAGCAGGGCGTCTTCGCCTTTATCGGCATAGTGCGCCCACAGGCCTGCGTAGCAATCCGCCTGCAGCTCAATCTTGACGGCGTTAGAGTCCTCGCCGGGGTCGTTGTAATTGGAAAGACTTAGAGTGCCCTCGATTTTCTGGATGTGGTGGCCAAACTCGTGGGCCACGATGTACATCTGTGCGAGCGGAGCGTTTTCACCTCCGAAGTTGCGGAGCTGGTCAAAGAATGCGGTATCGAAGTAGGCCGATTCATCGGCTGGGCAGTAGAAAGGTCCCGTTGCGCCGGAGGCCTGGCCGCAGCCAGACACCGTGGTGTTGCTGAAAATGACGCGGCCGGGTTCGACGTAATCCAGTCCCGCCTGCTCCGGCAGTACAGTTTCCCAGACCTTGTCGACGGACTGGGCGGCAAACATCACGCGGCAGTCATCGTATTCGTTGCCATCTTCCGCCGTCTTGCAGTGTGCGAATGCATCCTCGCCGCTTTCCTCAGGGCCGACCTGGGTTTGGTCCGGTTGGGACTGGCTACCGGTGATAGCACCCGGATCGCCACCGAGGAGGAGGTAGAGACCGATGAGGAGGAGGGAGCCAACGCCGCCACCGGTGGCAATCATTCCGCCACGGCCGCGTCCGCCGGAGCTGGCCCGCTTGCCGTCAAAACTTGCGCCAGATTTGAAAGTCATGGACAAGATTTTGCCACAAGGAACGCAACCGAGTGGGACTTCGCGGGGAGCAGCGCCACTAGCCTCGCCTGCCCCCAGCGCTGAGCGCGTCCGGTAGGGGCGGTAGACTTGGGCCGTTCAAGTTCTTGTGCTCCTCGGCGCGTGCTGTTTACGCGTGGCGTGGGTGGGCATGAGCGTCAACAATGAGAAGGGATTGAACAAACGTGCTGCGTACACATTTGGCAGGCGAACTGCGCAAGGAGATGGCGGGGGAGACCGTCACGCTGACGGGTTGGGTGGCTCGCCGTCGCGACCACGGCGGTGTTATCTTCATCGACCTGCGTGACCGCTCTGGTGTTGCCCAGGTTGTTTTCCGCGAGACTGACGTGGCCGAGCGCGCCCACGATCTGCGCTCCGAGTACTGCGTCAAGGTCACCGGTGTAGTCGAGCCGCGTCCGGAAGGTTCCGCGAACCCCAACCTGGCTTCCGGTGAGATTGAGATCAACGTCACCGAACTCGAGGTGCTTAACAAGTCTGCAGCACTGCCGTTCCAGATCGATGACCCGTCCTCCTCCGGTGAGGTAGGCGAGGAAACCCGCCTGAAATACCGCTACCTGGACCTGCGTCGCGAGCGTCAGGCTGAGGCTCTACGTCTGCGCTCGGCCGCCAACCGCGCCGCCCGCCAGGTACTCGACAGCCACGATTTCACCGAGATCGAGACTCCGACCCTGACGCGTTCCACCCCGGAAGGTGCTCGCGACTTCCTCGTTCCGGCTCGCTTGAAGCCGGGCAGCTGGTATGCCTTGCCGCAGTCTCCGCAGCTGTTCAAGCAGCTGCTCATGGTCTCCGGAATGGAGCGTTACTACCAAATCGCCCGCTGTTACCGTGATGAGGATTTCCGCGCAGACCGCCAGCCGGAGTTTACTCAGCTTGACGTTGAGATGTCCTTCGTGGACCAGGATGACGTTATCGCGTTGGCAGAGGAAATCGTGTCTGCCCTGTGGAAGCTCATCGGTTACGAGATCACCACTCCGATCCCGCGTATGACCTACGCCGATGCCATGAAGTACTACGGCTCTGACAAGCCGGATTTGCGTTTTGACATCAAGATCACCGAGTGCACAGAGTTCTTCAAGGACACGACTTTCCGTGTCTTCCAGAATGAGTACGTTGGCGCAGTAGTTATGGATGGTGGTGCCTCCCAGCCGCGCCGCCAGTTCGATGCCTGGCAAGAGTGGGCCAAGCAGCGCGGCGCTAAGGGTCTGGCTTACATCACCATCGCTGAGGACGGCACCCTGGGCGGTCCGGTGGCAAAGAACATCACCGATGCCGAGCGTGAGGGCATCGCTGAGCACGTTGGCGCGAAGCCGGGTGACGCTATTTTCTTCGCCGCAGGCGACACCAAGTCTTCCCGCGCTCTTCTCGGCGCTGCCCGCGGCGAGATTGCTAAGAAGCTTGACCTCATCAAGGACGGCGACTGGGCCTTCACCTGGGTTGTAGATGCCCCGCTGTTCGAGCCCTCCGCCGACGCAACTGCTTCTGGCGACGTGGCTCTGGGACACTCCACGTGGACCGCTGTCCACCACGCTTTCACCTCTCCGAAGCCGGAGTACATGGACTCCTTTGATAAGGAGCCGGGCGAGGCCTTGGCGTACGCCTATGACATTGTCTGCAACGGCAATGAGATCGGTGGTGGCTCCATCCGTATTCACAACCAGGATGTACAGAAGCGTGTCTTCGACGTCATGGGTATCGGCGAGGAGGAAGCTCAGGAGAAGTTCGGTTTCCTCTTGGACGCATTCCAGTACGGTGCACCGCCGCACGGCGGTATCGCTTTCGGCTGGGACCGCATCGTCTCCCTGCTCGGTGGTTTCGATTCCATCCGCGACGTTATCGCTTTCCCGAAGTCCGGCGGCGGCGTCGACCCGCTGACCGATGCCCCTGGCACCATCCCGGCGGCGCAGCGCAAGGAAACCGGCGTGGACTTCAACCCAGAAAAGGCTGCGAAAGCTGATAAGTCCGCAAAGGACGAGGTAGAGGCACAATAGAGGTAAAGGCAGAATAAGTGACGGCAGGCTGCGATAGCAGCCAAAAGTCTTGAGGCCGGCCTCGAGCCATGCTAGTGCGACGCATCTATGTGTAGGTGCGTCGCACATGTCAGCTGTGAGGCGAGTACCATCGATGAGCCAAAGACAAGTGGAGGCAGACGAGCCAGTGAATGCTGTGGAGCAGGGATCAGTCGAAAGTACCGTGGTGGCGGAGGCATCGCAGATGCTCTCGCGCCGCTTTGGCGGCGAACCGGAATTGAGCGATATTGAGTCCCTCAGCGGCTCCGGTAATGCCGTCGTGGTCCGCGCGCGTACCGCCCCCAGTGCTTTCTTTCCGTACCGCTCTGTTGTTATTAAATACAACCCAGTCACTGGCCACACCATCGACGACGCAGCACTGCTTCGGGAAGTCGTGGCATATCAGTTCACCACCTCTCTGTCTGAGGAGGTGCGGCCGGGGCCGGTGTTGCTCGCCCACGACGTCGACAAGCGCATTCTCGTGCTGTCTGACGCCGGTGATGGCGACACTTTTGCCGACACTCTTGCCCGCAGCGGCGAGGATGAGCGTCGTGACCTGCTCCGAGGTCTTGGCAGTGCGCTGGGCAAAATGCATGCTGGGACAGCCAGCCGCAAGGAAGACTACGACGCGCTGCTCAACCGTCAGCTGCGTCATCATCCGGAATATGCTGAGCACCAGGCATTGCGGGATGATTCGCTGCAAAGATCCATCCTTATCGGCGCCGAAATCCTCCGCGAGGCAGGCCTTGAGCCCTCGGAACATGTGCTGGAACGTGCCCGCGAGGCGACGAAGAACCTGAGCTCCGGCCGAAATCGCGCTTTCACCCCCTTTGACTTGTCTCCGGACAACATCATTGTGGGCGAGACTGTGACGTTCCTAGACTATGAATGGGCAGGCTTTCGGAATGTGGGCTTCGACGTCGCCTGCGTGGTAGCCGGGTTCCCGCAGTTTCTCTTTACTCGTCCCATCACGGATGACGAAGCAGAGGTGTTTATCCACGCCTGGCAGCGCCGCATCGTGGATGTCTGGCCGCAGCTCGCGGATGAAAAGACGCTGCATGAGCTCATCGTCGCCTGCATTATCGGCTGGGCTCTGTCCAGTGTTACCACCATGTATGCCGGCGGTATTGAAGGTGTGGTGGCATTGGCCGAGGGCAATGCGGATGTCTACCACGACCCGCAGCGCTCACTCCTGCGGCCTTCGGACCACGGCCCTTTCACTGAAGATGAAGTACTCATCCGTCGTGATCTTTATGAAACGTTTGAGGCATTGTCGCGCTTTGCCGCACAGTGCCAGAGTGATGGTTGCGACTCTGTGTCTGAGTTTGGCCGGCAGGTAGCCGGGCGTCTGCGGGAGTCCTGATGGGTCAAGGGTCGCTTTTCGGCGATGAGCCCGCCGCCCAACCTCCAGCTGCCGCCGGTGCGGATATGTTCGCTACGCATTCCGGTTCGCCGTTGGCTGCGCGCATGCGGCCCCAGAGCTTGGACGAGGTGGTGGGGCAGCAGCACTTGCTGGAGCCGGGAACTCCGCTGCGGCGGCTGGTGGAGGGCTCTGGCGACGCCTCCGTTATCTTGTACGGCCCGCCCGGTACCGGCAAGACCACTCTGGCTTCCCTCATCGCGGCTTCGCTGGGAGACAATTTCGTGGGTTTGTCTGCGCTGGACTCCGGTGTTAAGCAAGTCCGTGAAGTCATTACCCACGCGCGCCGCGAGCTTATTGAGGGACGCCGCACCGTTCTTTTCATTGATGAGGTTCACCGCTTTTCCAAGACACAGCAGGATGCGCTCCTCGCTGCGGTAGAGAACCGCACTGTCCTCCTTGTTGCCGCCACCACGGAGAACCCGTCCTTCTCTGTCGTTGCTCCGCTACTTTCGCGTTCCTTGTTGTGCCATCTGCAGCCACTCGATGACGCTGCGCTTCGCACCCTTGCCGAGCGCGCCCTGGCAAGCGAGCGAGGCCTCAACGGAAGAATCACTGCGAGTGATGAAGCCCTTGACCAACTCGTGCTGCTCGCCGGGGGAGATGCTCGGCGCACTCTGACGTATCTGGAAGCGGCTGCTGAGGCTGTTCCCGATGGCGAGGAACTTACCACGGACATTCTCACCGCCAACGTCAACCGGGCCGTTGTTCGCTACGACCGTGACGGAGACCAGCATTATGACGTCGTCTCTGCATTTATCAAGTCGATCCGTGGCTCCGATGTCGATGCGGCCTTGCACTACTTGGCCCGCATGGTGGAGGCAGGGGAGGACCCGCGCTTTATTGCCCGCCGCCTCATAGTGCATGCGTCTGAGGACATTGGCATGGCGGATCCGACGGCCCTTCCTACAGCTGTGGCCGCTGCTGAAGCAGCCGCGCTCATTGGGCTACCTGAAGCGCGTATACCACTGGCACAAGCCACCATCCACCTGGCCACAGCGCCCAAATCCAATTCTGTTATCAACGCTATCAACGCCGCACAAGCCGATGTCCAGGCCGGCAAGATTGGGCACGTGCCGGCACACCTGCGTGATGGGCACTACGAAGGTGCGAAGCGCCTAGGTAATGCGGTGGGCTATGCGTACCCGCACGATGATCCGCGCGGCGTGGTGGCGCAGCAGTATTTGCCAGACGCGCTTGTTGACGCCACCTATTACCACCCCACCGACCACGGCGCGGAAAAGCGCGTGCGTGACTATTTAGGTCGCTTGCGGGACATCATTCGGGGGCGGCGTCGATAAGCGTAGCCCGTGGCAGGTAAAGTTGAGCGCTGACTAGAAACCACTCAACAGTGAAGGACTTTTGCTCGTGAAGACTCATGAGATCCGGGAACGCTTTACCCAGCACTTCGTCAAGAACGGTCACGAGGCCGTTCCCAGCGCGTCGCTGATCCTGGATGACCCGAACCTGCTCTTCGTCAACGCCGGCATGGTTCCCTTCAAGCCCTATTTCCTGGGCCAACAGAACCCGCCGTTCCCCAACGGCACTGCTACCTCCATCCAGAAGTGCGTGCGCACGCTGGACATTGAAGAGGTGGGTATTACCACTCGCCACAACACCTTCTTCCAGATGGCCGGTAACTTCTCCTTCGGCCAGTACTTCAAGGAAGGAGCTATTACCCACGCGTGGACGCTGCTAACGGGCTCGGTGGACGATGGCGGACTGGGGCTTGATCCGGAGCGTCTGTGGGTCACTGTGTACCTCGACGATGACGAGGCTGCCGATATTTGGCACGAGAAGATCGGCGTGCCCCGCGAGCGTATCCAGCGCCTCGGCATGGAGGACAACTACTGGTCCATGGGTATCCCCGGACCGTGCGGCCCCTGCTCCGAGATTTACTATGATCGTGGTCCTGAGTACGGCAAGGACGGCGGCCCCATCGCGGACGATAGCCGCTACATGGAGATCTGGAACCTGGTCTTCATGCAGAACGAGCGCGGCGAAGGCATTGGTAAGGGCAACTTTGAGATCGTCGGCGAGTTGCCGAAGAAGAACATTGATACCGGCATGGGCATCGAGCGTGTGGCGTGCATCCTGCAGGACGTTGACAATGTGTACGAGACTGACCTCCTGCGCCCAGTCATCGACGTAGCCCAAGAGCTAACCGGTGCCACGTACACTCCGGATGCGCCGAAAGAAGACCTCATTCGATTCCGTGTGGTGGCAGATCACTCGCGTACCGGAATGATGCTCATTTTGGATGGCGTCACCCCGGGCAACGAGGGCCGTGGCTACATCCTGCGCCGCCTGCTGCGCCGTATCATTCGCTCCGCCAAGCTGCTGGGTGCACAGGGCGAGACCATGGAGCGTTTGATGAACACCATTATGGACACCATGACCCCGTCCTACCCGGAGATTGCGGAGAACCGCGAGCGCATCCTCCGCGTCGCCGTGGCTGAGGAAAAGGCCTTCCTCAAGACTTTGGAGTCTGGCACCAAGCTTTTCGACGAAGCCGTGGACCAGCTCAAGCACACCTCGCGTGCGGCGACCCCGAAGGTCCTTTCCGGCGCGAAGGCCTTTGAGCTGCACGATACCTACGGGTTCCCGATTGACCTCACTCTGGAGATGGCCCAGGAAGCAGGTTTGAGCGTTGATATGGACGGCTTCGATGCCGCCATGGGCGAGCAGCGCCGCCGCGCGAAGGCTGATAACCAAGCCAAGAAGCATGGTCATGCCGACCTCTCTATTTACCGCGAGTGGGTGGACAACAACCCAACTGTCTTCACCGGCTACGACACCCTAGAGTCCGATGCCAAGGTGATTGGCCTTGTACGCGACGGTGAGAAGGTCACCGAGGTACAGGCGGGAGACACCGTCGAGGTCATCCTTGACCAGTCGCCGCTGTACGCCGAGTCCGGCGGTCAGACTGCTGACCGTGGCCGCATCATCTCCGGCGAGACCCTGCTCGAGGTCGGCGATGTTCAAAAGGTGGGCAAGAAGCTCTGGGTTCACAAAGCTACGGTGACCTCCGGCGGACTGGAGCTGGGAACCGGCGTAACCGCCGAGGTAGATCAGCAGTGGCGTCACGGTGCCGTCCAGGCGCACTCTGCGACGCACCTCATCCACGCCGCCTTGCGTCAGGTGCTCGGCCCCACCGCAGTCCAGGCTGGCTCCTTGAACCGTCCGGGTTACCTGCGTTTTGACTTCAACTACACTGAGCAGCTCAGCCAGGAGCAGCTCGAAGAGATTGCTCTCATTACCAATCAGGCCGTGGACCAGCACTTCCCGGTTCATACCATCGAGACTTCCCTGGACAAGGCTAAAGAAATGGGCGCCATGGCGCTCTTTGGTGAGAACTACGGCTCTGAGGTCCGCGTTGTTGAGATGGGCGGCCCCTTCTCCATCGAGCTGTGTGGCGGTACCCACGTGGCGAACACCTCCGAAATCGGGCCGGTCTCCGTCTTGGGCGAGTCCTCCGTGGGCTCGGGCGCGCGCCGCATCGAGGCCTACTCGGGTTTGGATGCCTTCCGCTACTACTCCAAGGAGACGGCCCTTGTCGAGGGCGTATCCCGTGAGCTCAAGGTGCAGACAGAAGACTTGCCGGAGCGCATCGCCCAGCTCACTGAAAAGCTTAAGGCTGCAGAAAAGCAGATCGCTGACCTGCACAAGGCCCAGCTCATGTCCCAGACCGCGGACATGATTGCGGGGGCGACCGACGTCAACGGTTTCACCGTGGTGTCCGCCAAGTTGCCGAATGGAGTTAACGGCGGTGACCTGCGCACGTTGGCTTCTGACATCAAGAACCGCCTCGGAGACGCTGCCGGAATCGTGGTGCTCGCTTCCGAGAACGAGGGCGGCAAGCTGCCGTTCATCGTTGGCGCCACCAAGGCCGCGAATGAGCGAGGCGTCAAGGCCGGTAACCTGGTCAAGACTATTTCTGGTTACGTTGATGGCAAGGGCGGCGGTAAGCCGGATATGGCTCAGGGCTCCGGTGCCACTGCAGCCGGCCTGGATGCGGCCTTCAACGCTGTTCGAGACGAGCTTTCTGCTCTATAGCAACGAGGACCACTCGGAGGAGGAACTGCATGGCCGTTGAACCGGATAAGCCAGGAGTAGATGACCCAGGCCCAGGCCGTCGTCTTGGACTCGACGTGGGCACCGTGCGTATCGGCGTGGCGGTGTCGGACCGAGAGGCACGCATGGCCATGCCGGTTGAAACCGTGCAACGCGAAACCGGTTTCAAGGACCGCGATAAGGGCGACATTGATCGCATCCTTGAAATCATTCGTGAATATGAAGCCGTGGAGGTGGCCGTCGGACTGCCGCGCGATCTGAAGGGCAATGGCTCAAAGAGTGTGAAACATGCCAAGGAAATAGCGTTTCGTATCCGCCGCCGCTTGGCAAAAGATGACACGATGAAGACAACTCCGCCCGTGCGTTTGGTGGATGAACGCCTGACTACAGTGGTGGCTACCTCCGCGCTGCGAGCCTCCGGCGTGTCAGAAAAACGTGGCCGCTCGGTCATTGACCAAGCGGCTGCGGTGGAAATTTTGCAATCCTGGCTGGATGCGCGCCATTTCGCGTTGAACGGCCACCAAACTTCAAACCTAGGAGACGAAGTACGTGAGCCGTAAACCATCACGCATTGGACGCTCGATGGAGCCCCACCACGTTAAGCGCCGCCAGCGAGGACTGGCAGTACTTATCGCCAGCCTAGTTCTCATCATCGGTGCACTGGGTTACATCGGATTCCGCCTTCTGGGAGGAGGAAGCAGTTTGGATTACGAAGGACAGGGCAATGGTGTTGTCCAGCTCGTTGAAGTTCCCGAGGGATCGTCCATGAGCCATCTGGCCCCTGAGCTCGCCGAAAGAAACGTGGTCAAGACTGCGGAAGCCTTCTCCTCCGCGGCCAATAGTAACCCCCGCGCGAGTCAAGTTAAGCCGGGCTTCTACCGTCTCCAAGAGGAGATGAGTGCAAAGTCTGCCGTGGAGGCTCTTCTCGATGATGCCAACATGGTTGATCTCCTGGATGTGCAGGGAGGCGCTACGTTGAGTGACGTCAACGTGCTCGGCGGCGATGTTCGTTACGGTATTTACTCGTTGATCTCCCAGGTCTCCTGCAAGGAGGGCGGCTGTGTTTCGGCGGAGGAACTTGAGAAGATTGCTGCCACTGTAGACCCTGCAGAGTTGGGCGCTCCTGAGTGGGCTCTGGATGCCGTCCGTGCGCGTGGTGAAGATCCAAAGCGCCTCGAGGGCCTCATCGCACCAGGCCAGTACGTTCTTGACCCGAACATGGATGCCCAGGAAATTCTCACCGACCTCATTAGTCGTTCGACGAAGAAGTACAACGACACGAACATCGTCGAGCGCGCCGAGGCCGTTGGGTTGTCTCCGTATGAGCTGCTCACCTCCGCTTCCTTGGTGGAGCGTGAGTCCCCGGCCGGAGAGTTCGATAAGGTCGCCCGCGTTATCCTTAACCGCCTCGATGAGCCGATGCGCTTGGAACTTGATTCCACGGTGAACTACGGGCTTGAGGACGTCGAGCTGGCTACCACAGATGATGACCGCGGCCGCGAGACACCGTGGAACACCTACGCCAAGGATGGTTTGCCGGATACCCCAATTGCGTCGCCATCGAACGAGGCCATTGAGGCTATGGAAAACCCGGTGGAGGGCAACTGGCTCTTCTTCGTTACCGTAGATAGCCAGGGCACCACGGTATTTACGGACAACTACGACGAGCACCTTGCCAACGTGGATGAGGCAGTACGCTCGGGCATTCTGGATAGCCAGCGTGATGCGGAGGGCGCCGACGAGGCACCTGCCGATGCACCGGCTGAGGGGCAGTAGGCTCATGCCCCGCGCCGCGGTTCTAGGCAGTCCCATTGCCCATTCGCTGTCCCCAGTTCTCCACAATGCCGGCTATGCCGCGCTGATGCTTGAGGATTGGGGATACACCAAGCATGAGGTGACCGATTTGCCCTCCTTCTTGGAGACGGTCGGGGAGGACTATCGCGGCTTCTCCGTCACCATGCCGCTCAAGTTTGATGCTTTGAAGTGCGCCGATATCGTTAGCGAGCGAGCCGAGCTGATCGGCTCCGCTAACACTCTGGTGCGCACGGATTCTGGGTGGCGTGCGGACAACACCGACACTGAAGGTGTTCTTGGTGCGCTGGAGGAGCTGTTGGGAGAAACTAGGCCTGCCACTGCGTTGCTCATCGGGGCTGGGGGCACCGCGCGTCCAGTCCTGTGGGGTCTAGCACAGCGCGGAGTAACCCACGTTACGGTGCTCAATCGTTCCGATCGTCGTGCCGAGTTGAGCCCGCTTGCCGACGCCCTCGGGATCACCCTCCGTGCCGCCACCTTCACCGAGGACCTCATGGGCTTAACTCGATCGGCAGACCTCATCGTGTCGACCGTGCCCGCGGCTGCACTTGAGGGTCACCTCTCACAGCTGGCTCAAGCTCCTGTGTTTGATGTGATTTATGATCCCTGGCCAACACCCTTGACCGTGTATGCGGCCGCTGATGGTTTTGCCACCGTGGGTGGCCACATCATGTTGGCTAACCAGGCCTATTCACAGTTCGAGCAATTCACTGGTCACACTGCACCGCGTCAGGAGATGCTTGCGGCTCTCAACGCCGCGCTGTCCTAGTCACCAGGCGCGAGGCGCCCCGGCACTGTAGTGTCAAGGCCCATGGGGATTCTTATATTCCTGGCGTGGGGGTGCGCCTTATTTGTCTATGACGTGCGGTACAAACGCCTGCCTAATTTCCTCACACTTCCCGCGGCAGCTGTGTCGCTGTGGTGGTTTAGTCCAGCTGGGCTTGTGTGGCCCGGAATGTACCTAGCGTTGGCGCTGACTTTCCGCACTGGCAGCATCGGCGGCGGTGACCTGAAGTTGGCGCTACCGCTGGGCATGATGGTTGCCCACGTTGGGGGAGTGGTGGGGGTGTTGGGGGCGATGATGGGGGCGGCGCTCAGCACTGTGCTGTGGGGCATCGTGGTGAGGGACAAAGCTCCTGCACACGGGCCTGGCATGCTGATCTCAGCCGCACTTGTAGTGATGTTTAGCACCAACACGGTGTGATAGATAGCCCAGTGGCACCGAAAGTACACCTGGCGTGCGATAATGGTCGGCATGCTTCGTTGGACTACCGCAGGTGAATCCCACGGCCAAGCGCTCATCGCACTGATCGAGCACATGCCCGCCGGGGTTCCCGTCTCTCAGAATGACATTGCTCTCCAGCTCTCTCGTCGCCGTTTGGGCTATGGCCGTGGCGCCCGCATGAAGTTCGAGGCTGATGATCTGACCTTGCTTAGTGGTATTCGCCACGGAAAGACCCTGGGCAGCCCTATTGCCATCATGATCGGTAATACTGAGTGGCCGAAGTGGACCACCATCATGTCTCCGGACGCTCTTGACGTCGATGATCCCGAGGTAGCCAAGGCCATGGCCTCTGGCCGTGGCGCGCCCCTGACACGCCCACGCCCGGGCCACGCTGACTTCGCTGGCATGGTGAAATTTGGGCACGAGGAGGCACGCCCTATCCTCGAGCGTTCTTCTGCCCGCGAGACTGCTGCCCGCGTGGCGGCAGCAACCGTTGCGCGCAACTTCCTGCGCGAGACTCTTGGCGTGGAGGTGCTGTCCCATGTCATTTCCATCGGTCCATCTGATCCTTATGAGGGTCCGCACCCACGCTTCGCTGACCTCGAATCCATCGATGCTTCACCGGTCCGCGCTTGCGATAAAGCGGCGGAGGAATCGATGATTTCGGAGATCGAATCTGCCAAGAAACAAGGCGATACCCTCGGAGGTATCGTCGAGGTTATCGTCGAAGGCCTCCCTATCGGTTTGGGGTCTCACACCTCTGGCGAGGACCGCCTGGACGCACAGCTTGCTGCTGCGCTCATGGGCATTCAGGCTATTAAAGGCGTGGAAGTTGGTGATGGTTTCGAGGAGGCACGCCGCCGTGGTAGCGAGGCCCACGATGAAATGGTGCGCGTGGACGGGGGAGTAGAACGCGAAAGCAACCGCGCCGGTGGGCTTGAAGGCGGCATGACCAATGGCCAGACCCTGCGCCTTCGCGCAGCCATGAAACCGATTTCCACCGTTCCGCGCGCTCTCAAGACCGTGGACATGGCGTCCGGTGATGCGGCCACCGCCATCCATCAACGGTCAGATGTCTGTGCTGTGCCGGCCGCAGGTGTCGTTGCAGAAGCCATGGTGGCGCTCGTGTTGGCTCGCGCTGTCCTGGAGAAATTCGGTGGTGACTCCCTTGATGAGACTAAGCGCAATATTTCTGCCTATCAGGAGTACGTTGCTGGACGCCTCGAGTGGGGTGACGCATGAGTTCCCCGCACGTTGTCCTCGTTGGCCCGCCCGGCGCCGGAAAATCCACCATCGGACGCCGCCTTGCGCGCGCTCTGAACTGCGAGCTCGTGGATTCCGATGAGCTCATTGAGGCTCGAGAAGGTAAGCCCTGCGGCGAGGTTTTCTCGGCGCTAGGAGAGCCCACTTTCCGCGAAGTTGAAGCTGAAGTCGTCCGCGAAGCTTTGACCACACCAGGAGTGGTGAGCCTAGGCGGCGGAGCCGTCCTGACCGAGTCCACTCGCACGCTTTTGGATAATCTCACCGTCGTCTTCCTCGACATCACCCCGGAAGAGGGCGTGGCTCGCACGCTGGGGGATGCCAACCGTCCCGTGCTCAACTCGGCCGATCCCCTCGCACACTATGCCCAGCTGCTTGAGACCCGCCGACCGCTGTACGCGGAGGTTGCTGACCTCAAAGTGCGTACCGGCGTGCGTTCCCCGCAGCAGGTGGTGGGCGATATCCTCAGCTTCCTCGAAACCCTGTAAGTTCTATCCCTTCTTCACCGCACTAGGAGCGCCCCGACCATGCACATCATCCCGGTTAACGGCCCCTCGCCCTATGAGGTGACCATCGGCACAGACCTGAGCGAAAGCATTGTGGAGCGCGCCGCGTCCATCGGCGCGGCTAAGGTGGCTATCATCCACCAGCCACCTCTTCTCGCGGCCGCACACGCCCTCGCCGCCGCAGCCGAGAAGCGCGGGGTGGAGGCCACTCTTGCAGAGGTTCCTGATGCCGAAGCAGCGAAGCAGCTCGACGTACTGGCCCATCTGTGGGATGTCCTAGGGCAGGCAGGTTTTAGCCGCCGCGATGCGGTGATCGGCTTGGGCGGCGGGGCCGTCACGGACCTTGCGGGGTTTGCAGCGGCAACGTGGATGCGTGGCATTCCCGTTATCCAAGCACCGACGACCTTGTTGGCCATGGTGGACGCTGCCGTAGGTGGAAAGACCGGTATCAACACGTCTGCCGGCAAGAACTTAGTGGGCGCCTTCCACGAGCCAGACTCCGTCTTCGTGGACCTTGAGCGTTTGCGCACCCTTCCGGACGATGAAATCGTGGCGGGCTCGGCCGAAATCATCAAGACAGGATTTATTCATGATCCGGTCATCATCGAGCACTACATCAAGAATCCAGCCTTGTGTCTTGATCCAGACGGGATTCTACCGGAACTCATTGAGCGCTCTATCGCGGTTAAGGCCCACGTTGTGGGCCAGGATCTCAAGGAATCCGGTCTGCGAGAAACTCTCAATTACGGCCATACCTTCGGCCATGCAGTGGAGCGGCGTGAGCGCTACATCTGGCGCCATGGCCGCGCGGTAGCGGTAGGAATGATGTTCATCGCCCACCTGTCCCACGCCCGTGGGTTGATAAGCGCCGACCTCGTGCAGACCCACCGCGAGATTCTGGAGTCCGTGGGGCTTCCCACCACCTATGAACAAGGCCATTTCGAAGAGTTGGTGGAAGGCATGCGCCACGATAAAAAGAACCGCGGTGGCCACATCCGCTTTGTAGCGCTCACGGGAATCGGGGAAACCACTCGAATTGAAGACGCCACCGATGATGACCTCCGAGCTGCGTACACCAAGCTCAGCGCCTAGGCTTTAAAACCACCATACGTACAGGAGAATGTCATGACGATCCTCGTCCTCAACGGCCCCAACCTCAACCGCTTGGGCAAACGTCAGCCGGAGATCTACGGCAGTGAGAGTCTGGGGGACGTCGAAAAGCGAGTTCGAGAGGCTGCGGGGCAGGAGGAGATCATTTTTTTCCAGTCCAACCACGAGGGCGAACTTATCGAGCAGGTCCACCGCGCGGCGGACGAGGGATGGCCAGTTATTATCAACCCTGGCGGCTTTACTCACACCTCGGTGGCATTGCGCGACGCGTTGGCAGAGGTCGCCGACGGAGCCGGCTTCGTAGAGGTTCACCTGTCGAACGTGCATGCTCGTGAGGAGTTCCGTCAGCACTCCTATCTCAGTCCTATCGCACGCGGCGTTATCGCCGGTCTAGGCTCTTATGGCTATATCGCGGCTCTGGGGTACTTCCTGGCGGATTAGCTATGATGGAGTATCGCCTAAAAATTGATAGGAGTGGTTCTCACATGGCTTTAGCTGATACTCGCTTTGGTAACCGCCGTCGCAAGCTCGCCTCCACGTTGTCTGGGCAGCGCATTGACGCCGTCGTCATTACGCATCTGACACACATGCGCTATTTGACGGGCTTCTCTGGCTCCAACGGCGGCCTCCTGCTGCGCAAGGACCTCTCCGCGCTCATGGCCACCGACGGCCGTTACACCACGCAGATCGCTGAGGAAGTGCCGGACATTGAGGCCGTTCTCGGTCGCGACGTTGGCCCGCACTTGCTGAGCCAGCTCTCCGGTGAGTTGCGCGTGGGGTATGAGGCTGATTATGTCAGCGTGTCTCAACTCAAGCGTCTGGAGAAGGCCGCTCCGGAAGGCGTTACCCTTGTGCCAGTCAGCGGAGTGATAGAGGATATCCGCCTGGTCAAGGATCGTGTTGAGCTGGAGAAGCTCGAGGAACTCGCGGCATTGGCAAACCAAGCTCTTACCGAGCTTGTAGAAAATGGTGAAATCGCTGCTGGTCGCACCGAGCGCCAGGTGGCTGCGGACTTGGAGTACCGCATGCGCATGCTCGGTTCTGAGCGCGTGAGCTTCGATACCATCGTCGCATCCGGTGAGAACTCTGCGAAGCCTCACCACGGTGCCGATGACCGTGAACTGCGCAACGGAGACCTTGTCACCATTGACTTCGGTGCGCATCTGCGCGGCTTCAACTCTGATTGCACCCGCACCTTTGCTATCGGTGAGGTCACCGAGTTCGCCAAGGAAATTTATGACATCGTCTTGCGTGCCCAAGAGGCGGGTGTTAAGGCTTCGGTGCCGGGCACCGCGCTTGTCGACGTTGACGCGGCCTGCCGCGACATCATCACTGAGGCCGGCTACGGCGAGTACTTCGTGCACTCTACGGGACACGGCATTGGTCTCGACGTCCATGAGGGACCCTCGGCCGCCAAGACTGGTAAGGGCGAACTAGCAGAAGGCATGACGCTAACCATTGAGCCAGGCATCTATGTGCCGGGCAAAGGTGGCGTGCGCATTGAAGACAGCCTCATCATCACCTCCGGCGCTCCGAAAATTATCACCGCCTATCCAAAGGACCTTCAGGTCCTCTAGACGGGCCTAGCGCAGGGAGGGAGTCGGCGCGGCGAGCACCGACCCCCTTTCCACAGTGTGAGCCTGCCGTACGGTATGCTTAGACACTGTTTTCATAGTTTCTATTTCAATGTATTCAGGAGAGTCATTACATGGCAGATACCACTGACTTCAAGAACGGCCTCGTTCTGAAGATCGACAACAAGCTGCAGCAGATCGTTGAGTTCCAGCACGTGAAGCCGGGCAAGGGTCCCGCTTTCGTACGCACCAAGCTCAAGGACGTGGTCTCTGGCAAGGTGACGGACAAGACCTTCAACGCTGGTGTCAAGGTGGAGACCGCTAACGTCGACCGCCGCGACATGACCTACCTGTACAACGATGGCACGAACTACGTGGTCATGGATGACAAGACCTACGAGCAGTACGAGCTTCCCTTCGACAAGTTCGGTGACGCCGGCAAGTTCCTGCTAGAGAACATGCGCGTGCAGGTTTCCTTCCACGACGGTGAGGCTCTCTTCGGTGAGCTGCCGATTTCCGTCGACCTGAAGGTCGAGCACACTGAGCCGGGCCTGCAGGGTGACCGCTCCAACGGTGGCACCAAGCCGGCCACCTTGGAAACCGGTGCTGAGATCCAGGTTCCGCTGTTCATCGAAATCGGCAACGTCCTGAAGATCGATACCCGCACCGGCGAGTACCTCTCCCGCGTCAACAACTAAGATGACCCAGCCTGAGCCGAATTATAAGCGCCACACGGCGCGCTATCGTGCGCGCCGCCGCGCCGCCGATATCCTCTTTGAGGCAGAGTCGCGTGACGTGGATCCCGTAGCCATCGTGGAAGACCGCGTGGCCTTGGCCCGCGATCCGGAGAACGGTGTTGCTCCCATTGCTGAGTACACCCGTGCGATTGTCTCGGGTGCTGCGGAGGAGCTCGATGCCATCGATGAGGCCATCGCTCGCTACCTCTCCGATGAGTGGTCGCTGGAACGTATCCCGGCTGTGGATCGCGCCATCATGCGCGTGTCGGTGTGGGAAATCCTCTTCAATGATGAGGTTCCGAACGCCACTGCCCTGGTCGAGGGTGTGGAGCTGGCGTCGGAATACTCCAACCACCAGGCCGCGCCGTACATTCACGCTGTGCTGGATGATGTCATCCAAGCCCAGTCAGCGGACAGTCCCATGGTGTCTTCTGCTGAGGCAGACGCCGCAACTGGGGTGGACGCCGCCGAAGACGATGACACCGCAGCGGAGGTCCCCGCAGAGGCGTCTGAGAAGTCTTCCGGCAGCGAGTAAGTCGCTCACTGCCGAGTCACAACTAAAGGTCCGGCCACGATCGATGTGATCTGGCTGGACCTTTAGTTTTGTCTTGGGGCTCGTCGCGTGGGGCTAGAGCAGTGACGACAGGAAATCCTTCGTACGCTGATGTTGCGGGTTCTCTAGGACCTGCTCCGGGGAGCCGGATTCAACGACGGTGCCGCCGTCCATGAAGAAGATCTTGTCTGCAACCTCGCGGGCAAAGCCCATCTCGTGGGTGACCACAAGCATGGTCATACCATCGGCAGCGAGCTCTTTCATGACGCGCAGGACTTCTCCGACGAGTTCGGGGTCTAGGGCGGAGGTGGGTTCGTCGAAAAGCATGAGCTTCGGGTCCATTGCCACGGCGCGGGCAATGGCCACACGTTGCTGCTGACCGCCAGAAAGTTGGACAGGGTAAACATCCGCCTTGTGTGCCAGTCCAACCTTCTCGAGCAGTTCCATGGCCTTCTTCTTGGCCTGTTCTGGGTTCTGCTTCTTGACCTGAATGGGGGCCTCAATGATGTTCTCGAGGACGGTGCGGTGGCTAAAGAGATTGAACTGCTGGAAGACCATGCCGATGTCCTGGCGCTGGGCGGCAGCTTCCTTCTCAGAAATTTCGAACAGCACGCCGTCGCGCTCGCGATAGCCAATGATCTCGCCATCGATGTACAGGCGGCCGGCCGTGACCTTCTCTAGGTGATTGCAGCAGCGCAGGAAGGTAGATTTACCGGAGCCGGATGGGCCAAGTAGACAGGCAACCTCGCCGGGCATGACGGTGATGTCAATGCCCTTGAGCACCTCTAATTGCCCGAAGGATTTGTGCACGTTCTGCGCGGAAATCATGGGAGTAGCCATTAGTTCTTCACCTCCGGGATGACGGAAACGTTGCGGGGGATGGTGCCTTCGGCGTCGGCAAGCGCGGCGAGCTGGCGGCCGGTCAGCTCACGGGTAGCACCGCGTTCAAAACGACGCTCGAGGAAGTACTGTCCCACCATAAGAAGGGAAGTGATGACGAGGTACCACGTAGCCGCCACCATGAGCAGCGGGATCGGCTCGAAGAGGGCGGCCGAAATGTCGGTTGCGCGTCCGAAGATTTCTGCAGTGTAGGGAATGGCCACCACCAAGGAAGAGGTCTTGAGCAGGGAGATGAACTCATTGCCGGTTGGGGGGATGATGATGCGCATGGCCTGCGGCAGAATCGTGCGGCGCATCGTCATCCACCAGCCCATGCCTAGGGCCTTGCAGGCCTCTTTTTGGCCTTCCGGCACCGAGGAGATGCCGGAGCGCACGATTTCAGCCATGTAGGCCGCCTCATTGAGGCCTAGGCCTAGGACGGCCAACAGGAAGGCGTTCGTCAGCACGGCAGTGAGTGAAATCTCCGTGAAACCGAGGTTAATGGATTGGTACAGGGCGGAGAGCAGGCCCCAGAACACGAGCTGAACATAGATGGGGGTGCCACGGAAGAGCCACAGGAAGACCCAGGACACACCGCCAAGGACGGGGTTGGGGGACATGCGCATCACAGCTAGCGCGGCGCCACCCACGACGCCGATAACCATAGCCAAAATGGTAATGGCGATGGTGTGGAGGGCCGCGGTGGCGATGCGTGTATCGAAGAGGTACTGGAAGTAGGTGCTCCACCCGAAGGCCTCGTTGCGCGCTGAGGAAATGATGAACCACACGGCCAGCAACACGAGAACAGCGGCGAAAACCCAGCGCCACGGGTGTCGCAGGGGGCGGGCCTCAATCTTGGGCGGCGGGGTCGAAGACGCCGGAGAGGAAGAGTTAGTCATTGATCGGCCTTTCATTAATCATGGCGTGGTCGACGAGGCCTTCGTCAACACCCCATTGAGCAAGAATCTCTGCATAGACGCCAGTATCGATAAGGTGCTGGAATGCCGCGGCTATGGCCGGACCTAAGTCGGAGTCCTTGGGAACGGCAAAGCCATAAGGAGCAGCATCAAACATCTCGCCGACCATCTCCATGCGTCCATCGGAGCGGTTTACGGACCAAGCGGACACAGGGGAGTCGGCCGACAGCGCATCGGCGCGACCCATAAGGACCGCCAACGCGGCGTTGTCGCTCGTGTCATAGGGCAAGATAGTCAGGTTGCCATCACAGGCTTCCTGCTTGGGGCGCAGGTCATCCGTCTCAGAGACGGTGGTGCGTTGAACGGCGATGGTGAGACCACACGGGTTGGAAGGGTCGACGTCATGGGGGCCTTTGGCAAGCGCAGCCCATTGAATACCCGCGTAGAGGGTGTTGATGAAGTCAAAGTTCTCACGGCGCTCCTCGGTGTCTGTGAAGCCGGAAGCACCAAGGTCAATTTGGCCTGCCTGGACGGCTGGGAGGATCATTGAGAAATCCTGTTCCACCGGGCGAAATTCCAGCCCGAGAACCTGCGCCACGGCATGCGCCAGATCCATCTCCACACCGATGATGGACCCATCTGAGTCTTTGAACTCAAAGGGCGCAAACGGAGGGTTCGTGCCCACGGTGAGGATGCCGTCAGCATCGTCGTACATGGCCGCGATCTCAGGTACCGCGTCCACATCAGGCGCGGACCAGCCCTCCGGTAGCGCTGGCTCCTCGTTGGTGACGCAAGCTGTTAGCGTGGCGGTCCACGCCAGCCCGGCTGCGCCCACGATGGCCGTGCTTTTCTTCATGGTCTAGCTCTCTTGGTAGGTTGCGGCTTTGCGCCAATCCGCAACGATGAAAATGGACACAATGACGCCGCCAATGACGAGCATGAGCAGGATCATCGGGGTCGATGCATCCTGGTCCGCTCCCCACGGCCACAGTGCGCGCAGCGAGCCGAGCATGAAACCGGCCATGGCAGCAAGGGTAGGGTCGCGGTGATTATCCAGCAGGTAGTTAAGAACCTTGACAAATGCCGCGAGGCCGCACACAGCACCGAGTGCGAATACACCGACAGTGACCATGTCGCGGTCTGAGACCGCGCCGATCACCGGCTGGTAGAGGCCCATAGTCAGGAGGATGAGTGAACCGGATATGCCGGGAAGGATCAGGGCGCACACGGCAATCATGGCGGCGAAGAACACCACGATGAGGTTGGGATCCTCCACTGGGGTGGACGTGAAACCGGTAACGATGAAGATGGCCACCGTTGCAATGACGAAAGCGGCGATAGCGGCAGGTGAGAAGCGCGACATCATGCGCAAAGGAACGATGATAGAAACTGCCACCATGCCCAAGAAGAGGGCGCTGGAGAGCGATACTTGGCCCTCAACAAAGTTGTGAAGCAGCGTGGAGAACCCGAAGACAGCAATGAACATGCCGACGGCGACAGATAGGAGGAAACCCCATTCGACCTTCTTGAATCGGCCGGAGATGAGGTCATTGGCGTTGTGCAGGGCGCGCTCATAGATGCCGACGATGAGCGCGACGGTTCCGCCGGAAATGCCGGGGACCAGCTCGGCCATGCCAATGAGGGCGCCTCGAATGGCGTTAAGAATAAAGTGCATAAACCGAAATTATCCTTGACTGCCCCTGGGGTGGGGATGCCGTGCCGAGGGGCGAAGGTGGTGAGCAGATGACTCCTATTCTCTCACTGCACCACGGGCCTATGCAAACTATTCACTTGGGAGAAGGATATGCGCTAACGCGTCTAGAGCTGCAGGCGCTTGGCTAGCTCACCATAAACCGAGCCGAGGACAGCGAAGGCGGCGAGGCCCACCAAGCCATCGAGTAGCACGGCGTAGAAGCGGTTGAGGTCGGGGTCGTCGGAGGATGCTGCAGTTTCCCGGATCTTTTGGTAGTAGGAGGATTCCTCCACCTTGGACGACATGGTGGTGCCCGTGCTGGAGTTGGAGCTTTTTTGTGCGGCGGTGGCCACGGTCGTTCCAGACAGTGCAAGAGCAGCAGCAGTGCTCAGGGCGATGATGGTGCGGCGCATAGGTCAGGGAAACCTTTCGATCGAGAAAACGCTAACACCCCACAACGTACTCTGCTGTGGGGTGGGTTTGTGCCCCTGGTGAGACTCGAACTCACACTACACGGGTTTTGAATCCGTTGCCTCTGCCAATTGGGCTACAGGGGCGCACTGGCAAAGATATTAGCGCAGCGGTGCGACACTAACCTAATTGCCTGTCAGGGCGTGGTGTGAAAGTGCTTGGGACACTGGCGGAGGGGGAGCGGTGGTGCCGCGGACAACACGTTAGGATGGGCTGGGTGACTACTTCTCAGCCCCGACTTTTGCTTATCGACGGCCACTCGATGGCCTTCCGCGCATTTTATGCACTTCCTGCGGAGAATTTCTCCACTTCAGGAGGCCAACACACCAATGCCGTGTACGGCTTCCTCTCGATGTTGGCCAACATTCTGGCCGAGGAGAAGCCGGACTTCGTCGCCGTCGCCTTCGACGTGGGACGTAAGACTTTCCGCACGGAGATGTTCCCGGATTACAAAGCGCAGCGAGAAGCAGCACCCGAAGAGTTCCGCGGACAAGTGGAGCTTATCCGCGAGGTACTGGAGACACTCGGCATCACTACGCTGTCCCGTGAGAACTTCGAGGCCGATGACATTGTGGCGACGCTGTCCACGCAGGCGGGATCTGACTATGAGACCTTGCTCGTGACGGGTGATCGCGATTATCTGCAGCTTGTCAACGAGTCCACGACCGTCCTGTACCCCATGCGCGGCGTGTCCACCCTGCATCGTTTTACCCCGGATGCGGTGGAGGAGAAGTATGGTTTAACTCCGCAGCAGTATCCGGACTTTGCGGCCCTGCGTGGTGACCCGTCGGACAATCTTCCCAACGTTCCGAAGGTGGGTGAAAAGACCGCGACTAAGTGGATCACCCAGTATGGTTCGCTCGATGAACTTATTGCCCACGCGGACGAAATCAAGGGTGTGGCGGGTCAAAACTTCCGCGACCGCATCGAGCAAGTCAAGCTGAATCGCCAGCTCACCCAGATGGTGACCGATATGGACTTGGAAGTGGGGCCGGCCGACCTGAGCTTCAAAGGTGCGGCAGCGAGCGAGGTTGCCGCGCGCTTTGATGAGCTGGAGTTCGGTACCAATCTGCGAGAGCGTGTCTTGGGTGCTATCCCACATGATGCTGACGCGGAGGCTGCAGCGGCAGTAGAGACACCGGATGTATCCGTGAGCATCACCGACACGCCCCTGATGGAATGGCTAACTGGCAAGGAAAACGTTGCGGTGTATGTCCAGGGCGATGGCACCCCTGGTGCGGGTGACGCGGCGGCGATCGCGCTTGTCGACGACTCCTTCGAAGGCCTCCACCTCGAACTCGCGGACCTGTCCGCGGAGGAGGATGCGGCCTTGGCTGTTTGGCTGTCCTCGGATGCGCCGAAATACTTCCACGAGGCCAAGGCCGCCTACCACATGCTGGCCGGCCGTGGCATCGAGCTGCGCGGCATTGCTCATGACACCGCACTTGCTGCCTACCTACTTCGCCCCGGCCAGCGCACGTATGAGCTGAGTGATGTCTATCAGCGCCACTTGAAGAAGTCTTTAGGTCAGGCCAGCGAGCAGCTGTCTATCCTCGATGAGAACCCATTGGCAGATCAGGCTGGCGCCATCATGGAGTTGGCAGCGGAGCTGACACAGCAGCTGCAGGACATTGCCTCCTTCGAGCTCTATACCGACCTTGAACTGCCCTTGGTGGGAATCCTGGCACGTATGGAAGCCGCCGGCATCGCCGTGGACCGCGACATTCTGGAAACCCAGCGTGATGCCTTCATCGAGCAGGTCAACGAACAAGAGCGCGCCGCGCGCGAATTGGCGGGGGATGACTCCCTCAACCTGAATTCCCCGAAGCAGCTGCAGTCTGTGCTCTTCGATACTTTCGATATGCCGAAGACAAAGAAGACCAAGACGGGCTATTCCACGGCTGCCAAGGAAATCGAACAACTAGCTGCGAGCCATCCGCATCCCTTCCTGGACCATCTCTTGGCCCACCGCGAGTACCAAAAGATGAAGACTACGCTGGAGGGCCTCATCAAGACGATTCAACCGGATGGTCGCATTCATACCACCTTCAACCAGACGGTCACCTCCACAGGCCGCCTGTCCTCGACGGAGCCCAACCTTCAAAACATTCCGGTGCGCACGGAAGCTGGCCGTCAGATTCGTTCAGCCTTCGTGGTGGGCGAAGACTTCGATACCCTCATCACCGCGGACTATTCCCAGATTGAGATGCGCGTTATGGCCCACCTGTCGGAGGACCCGGGCCTGATCGAGGCCTACCGTGAGGGCGAAGACCTTCACAACTACGTCGGCTCGCGCGTGTTTGATGTGCCCGTCGATGAGGTCACCCCAGAATTGCGCCGTCGAGTTAAGGCCATGTCGTATGGGTTGGTCTATGGCCTCTCCGCTTTTGGTCTCTCGCAGCAGCTGGGGATTCCAGCTGGTGAGGCCAAAAAGATCATGGAAAGCTACTTCGAGCGCTTTGGCGGAGTGAAGCGCTACTTGGACGACGTCGTAGTTCAGGCACGCAAAGATGGCTATACCTCCACGGTGTTCGGTCGCCGCCGCTACCTGCCGGAGCTCAACTCCGATAACCGCGTTGCCCGTGAGAACGCCGAGCGTGCCGCGCTCAACGCCCCGATTCAAGGCACTGCAGCCGACATCATTAAGGTAGCTATGATTCGCGTGGACAAGGCACTCGAAGGAATGAAGTCGCGCGTGCTCTTGCAGGTCCACGATGAACTTGTTGTCGAGGTTGCTGCAGGCGAAGCGGAGAAGGTTCACACCATCCTCGAGCGTGAGATGGACAAGGCTATCGAGTTGACCGTGCCGCTCGAAGTTTCTGTTGGAGAGGGCAAGAACTGGGACGCAGCCGCACACTAAGCGCTGGGGCCGCGCTCGCCCCGAACGCTTAGGACAAGCCCACTGCACGCTCGTCGTCGGTGGGCGTGCGGCGCTCGACCAAGCAGCCAGCGAGTACATCGAAAGGTGTTTGGCCGAATGCGAGAACGCTAAGTCCCAGGACAGTAAGGATTGTGCCCTCAACCATGGGCAGACCTGTTAGTGCCAGCAGCGTAAGAAGGAGCCAACTGTTGCGGATAGCGGCGCTAGCAAAACCTGGCCGTTGGGCGATGACCTCGAGCTTGAGGGACCACTTGCCTAGAGACGTATTCTTCGTCGCTTCTGCCCACACGCGGTATACGTAAAACACTATGGCAAGCGCAGTAATGTCATAGATTTCGCCCGTGCGTCCGGTGAGCGCGCCATCAGTGGCGAAGTTAAAGAGCCACTTAAACACCAGAATGATGGCGGCAGCGAGGAAGGCATCAATCCACCATGCCACGACCCGGCGCAAAGCTATTGCGAAGCGTTCGAGAAGCATGGACGTCAGCTTACGTGCTCTCGGCGCTGCATCCCTGAAGCGGGGGCTCCAGATGCAGGGGCCGTAGCCTGGCAGACAAAGATAGCCGTACCAGGAAACAGGGCACCGCGCTTGGGTGACCATTGGCCCCACGTACTGTCGAGGTCCTCCGGCCACTCCGGCTCTATGAGGTCGAGGATCTCGAAGTTTCCTCTGACCTGGAGGGCGCGCAGCCAGTCACCCATTGTGCGGTGAAACTCGGCATAGGTGAGCTCACCCGCGGAATTGTGCTCGAGGTAGGCCCGGTCAAAATAGGGCAACTCGGCGGTGAGATTGTCAGGGTCGTCGGGGAAGACCCACCGCATGGGATGCGGCACGGAGAACACAAAGCGACCACCAGGGCGCAGCACGCGGTGGACCTCAGCCAGTGCGGAGTCAAGATCTGCGATGAAGGGAAGGGCCCCAAAGGCGGAGAAGGCGACGTCGAAAGCATTATCACAGTAGGGAAGTGTCAGAGCATCTGCCTGCACTAGCGGGAGGCCTGGTTCGGCATGAGACAGCATTCCGGCGGAAAGATCAAAGCCGGTAGCGAACTTTGCGTGGCCGTGGAGCCACTGCGTGCACGGCGCGGAGCCGCAGCCGAGTTCGAGGACGGTGGCCGAGGAGACGTCGCCAAGCAACTGCGCTTCGGATTCGTGGAGCATCTCCGGGCACCAGTAAAATGACGACAAATACTCCGGGTGCGCGGCGTGGTAGGAATCGGCATCAGAATCCCAATAGGAGCGGTTGGCGAGTGAGGCAGAAAACATGGGTCCTTTCGCGTGGCGCATTTGCCGTTGTAGCTGCATGAATGTAGTGTGGTACGAGCGTGTCTATGACTCGGGACGCACTGAGCCACTGTAGGAGGGTTCAGCCGGACCGCGAGTCGGGATTGAAATCCATCTTAAGTTTTGCGCTTTTGCGCTGCTTAA
This sequence comes from Corynebacterium sp. BF-R-2, assembly GCF_024586525.1. Classification (NCBI taxonomy): domain Bacteria; kingdom Bacillati; phylum Actinomycetota; class Actinomycetes; order Mycobacteriales; family Corynebacteriaceae; genus Corynebacterium; species Corynebacterium sp. BF-R-2. The sequence goes on from NZ_JAMFTP010000004.1 coordinate 154,456, forward strand.
TGACGCTTTTCAAGAGACACGTAACTGTCCAAATACGATCTCCTACGTTTATTCGGAGCATAACTACATGCCAACTTCTAACACCCCTCAGGTTGCGATCAATGACATCGGAACCGCAGAGGACTTCCTCGCAGCTGTCGACGCCACCATCAAGTACTTCAACGATGGTGACATCGTCGAGGGCACCGTGGTCAAGGTTGACCACGACGAGGTCCTGCTCGACATCGGTTACAAGACCGAGGGCGTCATCCCGTCCCGCGAGCTCTCCATCAAGCACGACGTCAACCCGGATGAGGTTGTCGAGGTCGGCGACGAGATCGATGCACTTGTTCTCACCAAGGAGGACAAGGAAGGCCGTCTGATCCTGTCCAAGAAGCGCGCACAGTACGAGCGCGCCTGGGGCGCCGTCGAAGAGCTGCACGCCAAGGAAGAGCCGGTCACCGGTACCGTCATCGAGGTTGTCAAGGGTGGTCTCATCCTCGACATCGGCCTCCGTGGCTTCCTCCCGGCTTCCCTCGTTGAGATGCGCCGCGTTCGCGACCTGGAGCCGTACATCGGCCAGGAGCTCGAGGCCAAGATCATCGAGCTGGACAAGCAGCGCAACAACGTTGTCCTGTCCCGCCGCGCATACCTGGAGCAGACCCAGTCCGAGGTCCGTTCCGAGTTCCTGCACCAGCTGCAGAAGGGTCAGGTCCGCAAGGGCGTTGTCTCCTCCATCGTCAACTTCGGCGCCTTCGTCGATCTCGGCGGTGTCGACGGCCTGGTTCACGTTTCCGAGCTGTCCTGGAAGCACATCGACCACCCGTCCGAGGTTGTCACCGTGGGCGACGAGGTCACCGTCGAGGTTCTTGACGTCGACCTGGACCGCGAGCGCGTGTCCCTGTCCCTGAAGGCAACCCAGGAAGATCCGTGGCGCGTCTTCGCCCGCACTCACGCTGTGGGCCAGATCGTCCCGGGCAAGGTCACCAAGCTCGTTCCGTTCGGCGCCTTCGTTCGCGTCGAGGAGGGCATCGAGGGCCTCGTCCACATCTCCGAGCTGGCTCAGCGCCACGTCGAGGTTCCGGATCAGGTTGTCACCGTTGGCCAGGAAGTCATGGTCAAGGTCATCGACATCGACCTCGAGCGTCGTCGTATCTCCCTGTCTGTTAAGCAGGCAGACGAGGACTACACCGAAGAGTTTGATCCGTCCAAGTACGGCATGGCTGACTCCTACGACGAGCAGGGCAACTACGTCTTCCCCGAGGGCTTCGACCCGGAGACCAACGAGTGGAAGGAAGGCTTCGACGAGCAGCGCCAGGCTTGGGAGGCTCGCTACGCCGAGTCCGAGCGTCGCTTCAACCTGCACACCGCTCAGATCGAGCGCAACCGTGCTGCAGCTGCTGAGGCCGCTGAGTCCGCTGCAAACAACTCCAACTACTCCTCCGAGTCCCAGGATGCAGCTCCGGCATCCGAGACCGAGGCAGAGGTTGGCGGTTCCCTCGCATCTGACGAGCAGCTCGCTGCGCTGCGCGACAAGCTCGCTGGCAACTAAGCCACACTCCGCAATCTCAGGGCGCGTTAGCGCCTGAGGTTCTGAGTACTCAAGGCCGTCTCTCCTGAATTCGGGAGGGGCGGCCTTTGTGCATGTCTTTCGCGTATCGTGGGCGGGTATGAAGCTCATTGGACTCACCGGCGGTATCGGCAGCGGAAAATCCACGGTTGCTCAGTTGTTGGTGGAGCAGGGCTGGGCGCTTGTCGATGCCGACCAGATCGCCCGCGACATTGTCGAACCAGGCCAACCGGCTCTCTCCGAGTTGGCCGATGCGTTCGGGGAGGACATTCTCAACGCCGATGGCTCCCTTAACCGGGGGCTACTGGCCTCGCGGGCCTTCGCGAGCCGCGAGAAAACGGACGTGCTCAATTCCATCACGCATCCGCGTATCCACGAGGAAACCCAAGCCCGTTTCGAGGCTGCGCGCGCGGCGGGCGAAGCGTTCCTGGTCTATGACATGCCGTTGCTCGTGGACAATGGTCTCAACAAGGGCATGGATGTCACCATCGTTGTCGATGTTGAGATTGAAGAGCGCGTACGCCGCCTCGTGGAGTTTCGAGGACTGGATGAAGAAGACGCGCGCCGCCGCATTGCAGCGCAGATCCCTGACGATGTCCGCCTTGCTGCAGCGGATTATGTCATAGACAACAACGGCCCCCTCGAAGCGCTCGATGCGCAGGTCGAGAGGGTCGTCGAAGAGCTAAAGCGCCGCTTTAATTAGCGCGTTGCTACCACGTCGGAGACAGCGATGTGGTCGTTGTTCTCCATGTCCTCGCCCACGAAATCAAGATCCGTGCGCATGAGCATGGTGTTGTAGTCGCGCCACGACGTCAGTGTGTAGTACAGGTGCTGATCGTCCTGATGAGGCAATACGTAAGGAGCGTAAGTGTCATTGAGCGGCTCGCCGCTGATGACCTTCGCTGTTTCAGCGTCCACGAGCTTGCGGCGCGGGGACCACGGACCTTCGGGGGAGGGCGCTGTGCGCATGACGATGCCCTCGCCCTCAACACCGTACATGGTGACGAATTTGCCCAGGTAGTCGTTGTACGCCACCGAGAGCTCAGAGACTTTGCCATCTAACACAACGCTGGCCTGGGAGGGATCGTGGACCCATCCGCCGTCCGCGTAGTACGCGAAGGCGTTCTCGTTGGGAAACTGCGACTTCAGTGCACGGGAGAGGTATGCCGGACCGCGGCGGCCTTGCCCGGTGGTAAAGCGGTAGATGTAGTCTCCGTGTTCGATGTAGGCCGACTGTTGAAGCTTTTCAAATCCCGGGCGATAGTTAGCTCCACCCGGGATTGGGGCGTTCGCGCCGTGGCTGGCGTTCGTGCGGGTTGCTTCTGGGACTGGCGTCCATGACACGCCACCATCGGTCGATGCCACAGTTGCGGCATAGTTGGTGGACCATCCGGTCTTCGGATCATGCCAGGAACGCACTGACATGTAATCGATGTAATGCACGCCGTCAACCACAATTCCGGCTGTGGGAATGGTGGTGCGCTCGCCGTTGATGTCAGCGTCACCGACCTTCTGAGAAGGGATGAACTCCTTGGCATAGCCAGTGGCGGACCAGCCGCGAGCAGTGAGAGCGTCATCGAGGCGCAGACCATCGCCGTAGTCCTCATCGGTCGTGCGCAAGAGGACATTGGAGCGCCAGCCATCGCCCTCGCCGACGCAGTCCATGGTGTCACCAAAGACATAGTAGGAGTGGCCGGCGCCATCGGCGTAAGCAATACCGAGGTCTGTGCCCGAGACACCGAAGTCGAGGTCAGTACGGTTAGGGGAGCCGGCACCGGTGATGAGCTGCATGATCTGTGTTGGCCCACCAGTGATCTGGCGCTGGTTGTAGTTGCTGCGCTGACCGCTAGTGGCACGCTCCGGCTGGGAAGGCTTCGAGGAGCCGCTCAACAGTGCGCTGAGCCCGCCGAGTGAGGAACCACCGGCTGGGGCGGACGCGGACGGCTTCGATGTGAAGCTTCCGGATTTGGAGTATGGCATACAGGGCGCGGCCACGGCTTGTGGGGCGTGGGCAACAAGGGCGACGGGGAGAAGCGCGGTAACGGTTACTGCGCTAGCAAGGGAACGAAACTTCATGACAGATGATTCTAAAGGAGCGCAGCAACATTTAAAGGACATGGTAGACAAAATTTACCTTTCGCTCTCATCTCGTTCATGTTCGATGCTTAACCTCACTCCTCATGGGAACCTGGGACGTCGGGCCATTCGACAATCACGCCGCGCGCGCAGTGCTCGCGCAACTTCGTGATGGCTCTTTCGACCTAGAAACTTTTAAGCGAAGCTGCGCGGAGGCACCCATTGATGTGGATGATGCCGAAACCATCATTGCGCTCGGCGCCCTCGCTTCAACCCCTTTCGAGAAGCTCCCAGGCGGATTGTGCGGGGCAGATGTTCGTATACTGCGCACCCCGCAAACTAGGGCGTGGCTTCGCAAGCGTATGAACAAAGCTATGGAGCCGGATTCATCACCGATATATGCGCTGTGGGAGACCACCGACGAGTTGGAGGACTGGCTGCGCACCACGCGCGCCGCAATGCCGTGACGAGCGCGTTAGACTGGTCGGCATGGCTTTTGCTGCTGAACACCCCATCCTGCCAGTTTCTGAGCACCGCCCTGTGGGCGAAGTCGAGCGCCGCTCGGCTGAATTCAAGGTTGAGTCTGAGTATAAACCTGCTGGTGATCAACCCGCCGCCATTGCGGAATTGGACGAGCGCCTCAACCGCGGTGAACGCGATGTCGTTCTCATGGGTGCTACCGGTACCGGTAAGTCTGCCACCGCAGCGTGGCTCATCGAGCAACAGCAGCGCCCCACTTTGGTCATGGCGCCGAATAAGACGCTGGCCGCCCAGCTAGCCAATGAGCTTAGGCAGTTGCTGCCACACAACGCGGTGGAGTACTTCGTGTCGTACTACGACTACTACCAACCTGAGGCCTATATCGCGCAGACGGATACCTACATTGAGAAAGATTCCTCTATTAACGAGGACGTGGAGCGCCTACGCCACTCCGCCACCTCGGCATTGCTCTCGCGCCGCGATGTCGTCGTAGTCTCCTCTGTGTCCTGCATTTATGGTTTGGGTACACCGCAGTCCTACCTGGATCGCTCGGTCGTGTTGGAAGAAAGTGAAGAGATTGACCGCGATCGCTTCCTACGCCTTCTCGTGGATATCCAATATGAGCGCAATGATGTGGGCTTTACCCGTGGCACCTTCCGAGTCAAGGGCGACACCGTGGACATTATCCCAGCGTATGAGGAACGCGCGGTGCGCATCGAGTTCTTTGGTGATGACGTGGATGAGCTCTACTACATTCACCCGCTCACCGGTGAGGTGATTGAGCGCGTTGATGAGGTCCGGATCTTTCCAGCGACGCACTATGTCGCCGGCCCAGAACGCATGGCACGCGCGATCGAGGACATCAAAGAGGAGCTGGCAGAGCGGTTGGCGGATTTGGAGAACCGCGGCAAGCTGCTCGAAGCGCAGCGCCTGCGTATGCGCACCGAATATGACCTTGAGATGATTGAGCAGGTAGGTTTCTGCTCGGGCATTGAGAACTATTCGCGCCATGTCGACGGCCGCCCAGCTGGATCCGCACCGGCCACCCTCTTGGATTACTTCCCGGAAGATTTTCTCACCATTATCGACGAGTCGCACGTCACCGTGCCGCAGATTGGTGGCATGTATGAAGGTGATATGGCCCGTAAGCGGAACCTCGTCGAGTTTGGATTCCGGCTGCCATCGGCGGTTGATAACCGCCCGCTGACCTTTGATGAGTTCGAGGAACGAGTGGGGCAGACCGTTTACATGTCGGCCACCCCGGGCGATTTTGAGATGACGGCTTCGGGGGGAGAATTCGTTGAACAGGTTATTCGCCCGACTGGTCTGGTGGATCCGAAGGTGACGGTCAAGCCCACGAAGGGGCAGATCGATGACCTCATTGATGAGGTTCGTGCCCGTACCGCCAAGGAAGAGCGCGTGCTTGTCACCACGCTGACCAAGCGAATGGCGGAGGACTTGACGGACTATCTCCTCGAGCACGGAATCAAGGTGCGCTACCTGCACTCCGATATCGACACTCTGCAGCGCGTGGAGTTACTGCGTCAGTTGCGCTTGGGTGAATTCGATGTCCTCGTTGGTATTAACTTGCTACGTGAGGGCCTGGACCTTCCGGAGGTGTCCCTCGTGGCCATCCTCGATGCCGATAAGGAAGGATTCCTGCGTTCGACCACCTCATTGATCCAGACCATCGGTCGAGCTGCGCGTAACGTGTCGGGCGAGGTCATCATGTATGCGGATAAGATCACTGATTCCATGCAAGAGGCCATCGAGGAGACGGAGCGCCGCCGCGAGAAGCAGATTGCATATAACACCGAACACGGCATCGACCCGCAGCCGCTGCGCAAGAAGATTGCGGACATCCTCGACCAGGTCTATGAGGATGCTGACAAGGACGGCGAGGGAGGGGCGGACGCCGATCCAACGGCGATCGTCGAAAAGCGCGATGTGTCCTCCATGGCGGCGGATGAGGTGCAGGCGCTTATCGACGATTTGACGGCTCAAATGCGTGATGCCGCCCGTGAGCTCAAATTTGAGTTGGCGGGGCGTCTGCGCGATGAAATCGCTGATTTGAAGAAGGAACAGCGCGGCCTTAAGGAAGCTGGAATTTAGGCGGGGATGTTCGCGCCTGCAGCGCGGTATCGTGCCATACTATTTACAGATTAAACACCACTTATAAGGAGAAATATGCTGAGCTACAACGTTATCGCCGTCGGCACTGATGGATCGAAGACCTCCCTACGCGCGGTGCAGTCCGCCGCATCGATGGCACGTGCCTACGACGCAACGCTGATCATTGTTTCCGCGTTCTACAATCACTCCGGTTCGATGTTGGGTGCCCCGAACGCCGAGGATGCTCGCGTGCCCGTGGTGAGCGAGGAAATGTCGGAGAATTACCTCAACAACGCTGCCGAGATCGCGCACAGCGAAGGTGCTCAGCGCATCGAGATCATTGCCAAGTCCGGTGACCCCGTCAATGCGCTCATCGAGGTCGGCCGTGACCACGATGTGGACCTGTTCGTTGTGGGTAATAAGGGCATCCATTCCGTGCGTGGACGTGTCTTTGGTTCCGTGGCTACGGAGCTCACCCGCAAGGCTCACGCCGACGTGGTCGTGGTCAACACGACCGAAGATTAGGATTCCAATCGACGTGTTGGCACCCGCGTTGTTAAACTAGCGGGTGCGCGAAAAGTTTAATTGATTGTCAAGCGAGATTCCCGTGATTGGAGGCTCGCGAAGAAAGGTCATCATGAGCGATTACAACAAGATCGTGGTCGGTACCGACGGTTCCAAGTCTTCCCTGCTCGCAGTGGAGCGTGCCTCCAAGATCGCTGCAGCCTTCGATGCCACCCTCATCATCGGCTGTGCCTACTACGAGAACCAGGAGCAGGCGTCCAAGACTCTGCGCCAGGATTCCGTCACCATCCTCGGTGATGAAAAGGCCCAGGCCAACCTAACCTCCGGCAAGGAGCATGCAGAGAAGTTTGGCGTGAAGAACGTCGAGACCGCTGTCCGCCCGGGTACCCCGGTTCAGGCCCTGATGTCTATCGTCAACGACAATCAGGCTGACCTGCTCGTCGTGGGTAACCGCGGCATCAACTCCTTGACCGGCCGCCTGCTGGGGTCCGTTCCGGCTGACGTGGCTCGTCAATCCGACTGTGACGTCATGATCGTTCACACGGTCAACTAGGCCCCACAAAACCACCGCGCGGTTTCCCTACCGGGGCCGCGCGGTTCTTGTTTTCGAGGGGTCTGTTGGGCTCAGGGTCAGAAACGTAGCTTGCGGTAAGCACGCGCGAGGGCCGTGCCGTCAGCGCCTTGGATAAGGGGGATGTTGAAGGACGTTTGGTCGTTGACCCTGGCAAGTGGAGCCAATGAACCGTGCGCGAGCAGCTGCTCTTGCGGGGAGAGGTTTCGAATAGCAACCGCGGCCACCCGGTCTGGGTGCTCGGCCACAGCATCCGCATAGGTCAGCGGATCGTGCTGGCCATCATCCCCAATGAGTAACCACCGCAGCGCTGGGAAGGCAATGAACAGGTTTCGAAGTTGCACGCGCTTGTGCTCCTGGCCATTGCGGAACAGCCCGGTAGGAGTGGGACCCCAGTCAGTGAGCAGCAGCGGTCCGCGTGGGAAACCGTTCTCCTCCATGAAGGTGACCAAGGTGTCGTAGGTGTTCCACGCACCGGTAGAGAGGTAGATGAAAGGCACACCAGGGTGCTCCGCGGCAATCTCACGGTAGAAGGATGCCATGCCTTCTACCTGAGTGCGGGTATTGGTGCGCTTAACCCAGGAGTTCCAGGCCGCGATCATGGCGCGGGGGAGCCAGGTGACCATGATGGTGTCATCGATATCGCTGACCACGCCGAATTCAGTGTCCGCACTCACGATGAGGACTTCAGCCGTAACTTCTTCCGCTCCCTTGGCGCGAATGCTGACTTCGTGCCAACCAGGCTCGAGACCATGGTCATGGACAAGAACATCGATGTAGCCGTTGTGATTGCTGGTGCCGGCAACAGTCTTTCCGCCAACGGTGACTTCTACCTCGTGACGTGGAACCTGGATAGTGAAGAACTGGCGGTAGCCGCGTTGCGCCCACGTATCAGTGTCCTGTGATTCGGGATCGTGCATGAGTACTCGGCCCAAAACATGGACGAAATGCTCATTTCCATACCCGGAATATCCGGTAATGGAGGGCTGCCAGCCTTTGCGGGCTGAGCGCTTCAGCGTCACGGAATTAGTGGTGAACTCAATCTTACGGGCGATATCGGAAAGTGCCATGCGCACCAGATTATCCGAAAACCTCCGAGTAGCGCCCAGCGATCGTCAGCGTCTGGGTTGCGCGGGTCAGCGCCACATAGAGGTTGTGGATACCTTGCGTGGAGGCCGCCACAATATCGTCGGGGTTGATCACCGTGACGTGGTCGAATTCGAGGCCTTTTACTTCCTCGACATTTGCGGCAGTGATGACGGCATGGAGGCGTCCGTCGGGGCCAGTGAAGGTTCCAGGCTCCTGATCAGGGGCACTGGCATGCCAGGTGACATCATCCCCATCTCGCACCGCAATACTTGGCGTGGCGTCCGGGTTAATCTCCGCTAGGAGGCGGTTTGCTAGTTCCGTGACGGGACGTGGGGTGCGGTAATTGACCGTGAGTCCATGTTGACGGAAGCGCTGGCCCACGAAAGGCTCCAGCGTTGCTGCCCACTCATCCACGCCGGCGGGGGAGCCGGTTTGGGAGGTATCGCCCACGAGAGTCATCCACCGTGACGGGCTGCGGCGGAAAATCATTCGCCACTCCATGGGGGTGAGCTCCTGTGCTTCGTCAACGATGACGTGTCCGTAGGCCCACGTGTAATCCTCCCGGGCGCGCTGCGCGGTGGTGCGGGAGTCACGCACTTCGTGACGACGGGCGAGATGCTCGGCGTCAATGACGTCGTGGGCAGAGAGAATTTCGGCCTCGAACATGTCATCGTCATTATCGGTCGAGTCAGAGGAGCTCAGGATGTCCAGAGCGTCCTCAGCCTCGGCGACTTGTTCGCGCCATTGCCTGTCTTCGGCGGCGCGTTCGGCTTCAGGGTCGGGCATGCCGATGAGCACCGCGAGCTCGTCGAGAAGCGCTGCGTCCGATGCGGCCCAAGCTGTACCATTCACGCGGTACAGCGCCCCGCGTGTCTCCTCGTCATAGGCACTCGCCGCGGAGTCGATACGCTCGCGGTTGCTGAGCAGCTCTGCGAGGACCTCGGTGGGAGACAAGTGAGGCCAGAACTCGTCGACGAGATCGGTGATGAGCGGTTCTTCAGCAAGATCATCGTGGAGTTGGTCGACGTCAGCGCGGGAGAGCAGGTTGGCTCCGCCGAGTGGGTCCGCACCGATGCGCTCCGCCATCTGCTGAGCCAATGATTCGATGAGGTGCTCGGCAAAAGCGCCTTGCGCATCATTGTGAGGCTTTCTCGAGCGCCGCGCGCGGGTACGAGCGGCTTTGACCATGTCTGCCGTGACAGTGAGCTCAAGGCGGTCGATATCGATAACGCGGGGTTCCTCGGGAAGACACTGATAATCCTTGACGGCGTTGCTCAGGATCTCAGCCATAGCCTCAGAGCCCTTGATCTCGCGGGCGAGCAAGGATTCGGGGTGAGTTGCATCGATGCCGGGGAAGAGAGAAGCGATCGTGGACAGAACCACGCCGGTCTCACCGAGCTCGGGCAGCACTCGAGAGATGTATTCCAAGAAGGTGGAATTGGGGCCCACGATAAGCACACCGGTGGCGGCGAGCTGCTCACGGTAGGTGTACAGCAGGTAGGCCACGCGGTGTAACGCTACCGCGGTCTTACCCGTGCCTGGGCCACCTTCGACCACCATGACGCCACGCGTGCTATCGCGAATGATCTCGTCCTGCTCGCGTTGGATGGTTTCCACAATGGAAGGCATGTGGCCGGTGCGTGCGCGCTGCATGACGTGGTGTAGTGCGGATTCACTGGCCACGTCACTATCCTCAACAGCTGATTCGCCATCGAGAACTTCATCACTAACCCCAGTGACGGTTCGGCCCGTTGTTCGGATATGGCGACGCATGTGCACACCCTCCGGGTGTGCTGTAGTCGCGAGGTAGAAAGGCCTAGCCATAGGCGCGCGCCAGTCCAAGAGAAGAGTGCGGTAGTCCTCTTCACGGGCATCAAGGCCCATGCGCCCGATATAGCGGCGATCGAGTCCTTCTGGAGTGGGGTTGTCACCGGGGGCATCGATATCGATACGTCCAAACACCAGTCCCAGTTGAGCAAGATTGAGGCGATCGAGTTTGGCTTGCAAGCCGTGGTACTCGGTCTCGCGGCGCACCAACGCATCAGCATCAGGTGTGTGTGGATCTACAGCCGCCTGGACCTCATTAAGCCGCTCATTCGCCGTCTGCACCTCATTGTCGAGGCGCGCAAACAGGCCGTCGACATAAACCTGCTCTTTGGCAATCTCAGAGTTCAGTTCGTTCGTGGTATCGGCGTGAGTTGTGGGAGAGGAATCAGACACGAGGCTCCTTGGGTGCGTGTGAAGGCTTCTCGACGACACGGAGGTAATAGAAAAAGGACAACGGCCCAGCATAGTCGCTGAGCCGTTGTCCTCTCCACCGCCCTCATTGCTGGCGGTGCGTCTACGGGAAAGATCCGCAGTACAGGAAGCTTTTAGAAGCTATCGCCGAACTTCTTGAAGGCCTTGTCCAGCTTCTTGGACGCAACCTTCTGCAGCTTCTCGGCGCGCTTACGAGCCTTCTTCTTGGCACGCTTGCTGTCGATGGAATCTGCCTTGGCCAGGGCCACATCGGCGCGATCCTGGGCCTTGCCAGCAGCCTTCACCAGGCCCTTGCGAGCGGTTTCGGTGTTATCGCGGGCGGCGTTGAGCCAGTCATCCTTGTTGTCGTCGAAGAACTCGCGGGCGCTTTCAGCGGTGTCCTCAACGAAGGAGCGAGCGTTATCAAGCAAGTCACGGCCGGTGGACTCCCAATCATCGCGGTTGTCCTCGACGTAGTCCTTGGCAGTCTCGAACCAATCAGTGGCCTTTGCAGTCACATCGGAGGAGATGTCGCTCGCACGGTTGGACACGTCCTCCGCGAACTTCTGCTGCTCGGACTTGCCCGGGAGGGCAGCCTGGATCTTCTTGTTGGCGCGCTCGGACGCCTTCGCGGTGCGCCAGCGCAGGGACGGCTTGCCCTCGGTGTCCTGGGTGACAATGGCCAGTGCACCGAGAAGCGCCGTGTTGGTGATGAAGTTGGTGCGCTGGGCTTCCTTGTCCTTCTTGGAATCAGCAGACCAGAAAGAGTTACCCGCAAGATTCGGAATGTGAGTCAGTGCCAGCACAGCTGCCGAGGTGCGTGGAGCCTTGCCCAGCGCAAAGGACGTGCCAGCTGCGGTCTTGGCACCGCCAAGTGCACGGGTAACCAGCTCCGGGTCATTCGGGATGTAGCCTGCGTACTCACGGGGCAGTACCTTGCGAAGGCGCTTAAGCACGGACTCGGTGTCCGCGACGTGCTCCGAGGTGTTGCGGAGGGTATCCACACCATCCCAGACAAACACGGAGGCCAGCATAGGACGGGCAAGCTTACGAATCATGACGTGCTCCATTCATTAGATATGTAAAGACGTTCGTCACACCATAGTACGCGGATCACCCAGCAATCGCTGTTACCACCGGCGCTCCCACCATTCCTCGAGGTGTGGACGTTCCGCCCCAAGGGTGGTGGAATCACCGTGTCCGGGCCGGACAATGGCCTCGTCAGGGAATACGTCAAAAAGTCTTTGTGTCACGTCCTTGTACAGGCGAACAAAGTCTCCTTCCGAGGTGGTCTTGCCCACTCCGCCGGGAAACAGGGAATCGCCCACAAAAAGGTTGGTCACACCGTCGATGTCCGCCGCGATGGCCGCACCGCCTGGGGTGTGGCCACGCAGAATCGTGACCGGAAACTCATAGCCCGCGAAAGGCAGAGTGTCACCATGCTCCAGTTCGACATCGACAGCCGCCGGCAGGGCAGGGGAGTCGAGGAAGCTGGCATAGTGCGTGGCACCGGTCTTCTCAAGGACCTCCTCAAGTGCACGGACGTGATCCCAGTGGCGGTGTGTGGTGAGCACCGCGGTGATAGAAGCGCCGTGATCGGCCGCGAGGGACAGGAGGGCGGGGGCGTCGGCGGAGGCGTCGACAAGCAGCGCCTCATCGCCAGCACACAACAGGTAGCAATTGTTGTCCATCTCGGAGACGGAAATTTTATGAAGCTCGAGTGCGTTGTTCATGTGTCCCACCTTACGGGTAGATTCTGATCCAGAACCCCCTAGAACGAACATTCTCTTGTGTAGGAAGGCAGCAATCAGTGGCTGATCGTTTGGTCGTACGAGGCGCTCGTGAACACAACCTCAAGGGCGTGGATATCGATATCCCACGCGATAAACTGGTGGTGTTTACCGGTCTGTCGGGCTCAGGCAAGTCTTCCTTGGCCTTTGACACCATCTTTGCCGAAGGCCAGCGCCGCTATGTGGAGTCCTTGAGCTCGTATGCTCGTATGTTCCTCGGCCAGATGGACAAGCCGGATGTCGAGTTTATTGACGGACTCTCTCCGGCTGTGTCTATTGACCAGAAGTCCACTAACCACAACCCGCGCTCTACTGTGGGCACGATTACGGAAATCTATGACTACCTGCGTCTGCTGTTTTCCCGTGCGGGTACCCCGCATTGCCCGGAATGTGATGCGGTCATCGAGCGACAGACCCCACAACAAATCGTCGACGAAGTGCTGGGCCATGAGGAGAAGCTGAAATTTCAGGTGTTGGCCCCTGTGGTCCGCCGCCGCAAGGGTGAGTTCGTCGACCTGTTTAAGGACTTGGCCGCGCAGGGTTACTCCCGCGTGCGTGTGGACGGTGAACTGCACCAGCTCAGCGATCCGCCGAAGCTCAAGAAGCAGATTAAACACGATATTGATGTCGTGGTGGACCGTTTGCAAGTCAAGGCGTCCCAAAAACAGCGCCTCACCGATTCAGTGGAGACGGCGCTGCGACTAGCGGACGGTCTAGTGACCCTCGATTTCGTTGACCGTGAAGAACTGACGCATACCTATTCAGAAAAGGCTGCCTGCCCCAACGGTCATGCGCTGGCGATCGAGGAATATGAGCCGCGCGCATTTTCCTTCAACGCACCGTTCGGTTCCTGCCCCGTCTGTGACGGATTGGGTACCCGCCTTGAGGTGGACGTGGACCTTCTTATCCCAGACCCCGATGCACCGGCGGTGGAGGCGATTCAGCCATGGACATCGAGCCCGAATGCCCGGTACTTTGTCAAGCTTGTCGAGGGTCTAGCCAAGACTCTCGGCTTTGACCCACAGACGCCGGTCTCCGAGCTCAGCAAGGAGCAGCGCCACGCGCTGATCTATGGCTCGGATGTGGAAGTGACGGTGCGCTACAAGAACCGTTACGGCCGCCAGCGGAATTGGTCCGCGCCGTTTGAGGGAGCCATTGGCTTCCTGGAGCGCAAGCTGGAGCAAACAGATTCTGAATCACAGAAGGACCGCCTGCTGCAGTACACCCGCCGCGTGCCGTGTCATGCCTGTGGCGGTACTCGTCTTAAGCCGGAGATTCTTGCGGTGCGCTTGGCGTCGACTGCCCACGGCGAGCAATCCATTGCAGGTCTGACCGCGCTGTCCATCGAGGACGCGGCGGAGTTCTTGGACTCGCTGGTGCTGGGCCACCGTGAGGAGATCATTGCCGGTGCTGTTCTGAAGGAAATTCAGGCCCGCCTGCGCTTTCTTCTCGACGTCGGCCTCAACTACCTCACTCTCGACCGCGGCGCCTCGACGTTGTCTGGTGGTGAAGCGCAGCGAATTCGTCTGGCCACCCAGATTGGTTCCGGACTCGCCGGCGTGCTCTACGTGCTGGATGAACCTTCTATTGGTCTGCACCAGCGCGACAATCAACGTCTGATCAAGACCCTCAAGCGCCTACGCGATATTGGCAACACCCTCATTGTCGTTGAACACGACGAGGACACCATCCGCGAAGCCGATTGGCTTGTTGATGTCGGCCCACGTGCTGGCGAGTACGGCGGCCAGGTGGTCTACCAAGGTGAGCCCGCAGGTATTGAGGATGTCGAAGAGTCCCTCACCGGCCAGTACTTGTCCGGGAAGAAGGAACTCGCTGTTCCGGATTCGCGCCGCGAGATTGACCGCGAGCGCATGCTCAAGGTCGTGGGCGCACGCGAGAACAACCTGCAGAGCATTGACGTAGAGATTCCCCTTGGCGTACTCGTCTGTGTCACCGGCGTCTCAGGTTCAGGCAAGTCCACCGTTGTCAACCAGATTCTGGCGAAGACCCTGGCGAACAAACTAAACCGTGCCCGCCAGGTACCAGGACGCGCCAAGCGTGTGGAAGGTGTCGAGCACCTGGACAAGCTTGTGCAGGTTGACCAGAGCCCAATCGGCCGCACCCCGCGTTCCAACCCAGCGACGTATACGGGTGTCTTCGACAAGATTCGTAACCTCTTTGCTGAGACCCAGGAAGCCAAGGTCCGTGGCTATAAACCAGGACGTTTCTCTTTCAACGTCAAGGGCGGGCGCTGCGAGGCGTGCCAGGGTGACGGCACCATCAAGATTGAGATGAACTTCCTGCCGGATGTCTACGTGCCGTGTGAGGTCTGTCAAGGTGCGCGCTATAACCGCGAAACCCTTGAAGTGCTCTATAAGGGTAAGAACATCGCTGAAGTCCTTGACATGCCCATCGCAGAGGCGGCTGAGTTCTTCGAACCGATTAGCTCTATCCACCGATACCTCGACACCTTGGCGGAGGTGGGCCTTGGCTACGTGCGTCTTGGTCAAGCAGCAACGACCTTGTCGGGTGGTGAGGCCCAGCGCGTGAAGCTGGCTTCCGAGCTGCAAAAGCGCACGAAGGGACGCACCGTCTACATCCTGGATGAGCCGACTACCGGTCTGCATTTCGAAGACATTCGCAAGCTTATGCTCGTCATTCAGAGCCTCGTGGACAAGGGCAACTCAGTGATCATCATCGAGCACAACTTGGACGTCATCAAGGCGGCGGACTGGATCGTGGACATGGGGCCGGAAGGCGGGTCCGGTGGCGGCACCGTCGTGGCGCAGGGAACGCCGGAGGACGTGGCCAAAGTCCAAGGTTCCTATACTGGAGGCTTCCTCAAGGAGATGCTGTGATCCGAACCACCATGACGCCCCCGCGCCTCGGTGCGTCGTTAACAGCCGTGAGTCTTGCTGCATGCGCAGCAGTAACCGGCTGCTCGCGGCCTGACAATGCGCCTGGGCCGATGGAGGAGACGGACCACAGCGTCATGCGTACTGGGCAGGCCTCGGATTATGACATCAAGGCCGCACTAAACGAGGTCATCCGTGGGGTCGAAACCGACTTTGAGGACTATGAGATCCGCGCTGGCGTGGCCGTGGCTGATAGCACCGGTGCAGTGCAGGTAGGGCTTCGAGGAGAGGAGCCGACATGGTCCACAGTCAAAGTGCCGATTGCCATTGCTGCGCTGCGTGATGGTGCCAGTTCCGACCTTGTTGACTTGGCCATTAAGGAATCTGATAACGACGCGGCGTATGCCTTGTGGTCCCACGTGGGGTGGAACGAGGGAGACGCCGGGCAAGCCGTGAAAAAGCTGTTGGCGGAGTACGATTCCCGCGGCGAACTGGAAGAACCGTTCGGCTACTCAACCTGGTTGTTGAAGGACCAAGCTGTGTTTGGGTCGCATCTGCCGTGTATCCCCGAAGCGGAGTACGTCTATGAAGTGATGGATCAGATTGTTGCGTGGCAGGACAACGGTTTGGACAAACTTCCAGACACGCGCGCCAAGGGTGGCTGGGGCCTGTCCGAGGAAGACAACAGCTACACTCACCGCCAGCTTGGCGTGCGCGATACCGGAAATGGCGGCTCCGTGGGCTTGGCAATCGAGGTCACCATGCCAGGAGTAAGTGCTGAACAGGCTATCCCAGCCCTGAACGTCCTTGCGGCTGGTGTTGATCGTGTGGTCACGGAGGCACTTGATGCAGGTACGCTGAAACCAGTGGAGGAGTGTGAACCGAAACCCACGAGTGCCACCAGTTCCGTGAGCAGCGCGGCGACGGCGACGGGGGCTCGGTCAAGCGTGACAATGACCTCGGGGGCGTCGTCAAGCACCGCCTCGACACGCACCTCCGCGCGGTGATTTGGTTCCGTGCCTCGTGGGTGTTAGAGTTGATCCCACTACCGCCCGTAGCGCCTCCTCCAGGAGGTACTTGGGCCGCAAGCGGAGTTTCTCCCACCCGAAGCCGCGCTTCACACTTTGTGTAGGTGCAGGATAAAGGTAAAGAGTAGGTGCCACGTGAGTGGTGCGTGCTTGTTAGAAACTCCCGGTTGCCAGTGGCACCCGGGATTTATTCGTTTGTGGTCACGGTAGGCACACTACTAACCCCACAATCGAGGAGAACCACAATCAGCGCTGAAGCTCGCATTAATGAGCGCATCCGAGTACCCGAGGTCCGTCTAGTTGGCCCCGGTGGTGAACAGGTGGGCATCGTTCGTACTGACGATGCTCGCAAGCTTGCGTACGAAGCGGATCTTGACTTGGTCGAGGTTGCGCCGAACGCGAAGCCGCCCGTAGCCAAGATCATGGATTACGGAAAGTTTAAGTACGAGCAGGCTCAGAAGGCCCGCGAGTCCCGTAAGAATCAGCAGCAGACTGTGGTGAAGGAACAGAAGTTCCGTCCGAAGATTGATGATCACGATTACGAGACCAAAAAGGGTAATGTGGTGCGCTTCCTGGAGAAGGGTTCCAAGGTTAAGGTGACCATCATGTTCCGTGGTCGTGAGCAGTCGCGACCGGAGCTCGGTTTCCGCCTGTTGGAGCGCTTGGCTGACGACGTCGCCGACATCGGCGTCGTGGAGTCGCGCCCCAAGCAGGATGGTCGCAACATGACCATGGTCCTGGGACCCGTCCGCAAGGGCAAGAAGTAGACCACGCTCCACTTAGGATTTAAGGATTTAATTCTCATGAAGCAGAAGACTCACAAGGGCACCGCCAAGCGCATCAAGGTGACCGGCTCCGGCAAGCTGCGTCGCGAGCAGGCTAACCGCCGCCACCTTCTGGAGGGCAAGCCGTCCAAGCGCACCCGTCGCCTGAAGGGCACCGAGGACGTTGCCAAGGCAGACACCAAGCGCATCAAGCGCCTTCTCGGCCGCGCCTAGTTAGCGCCGAACTCCCCATCCCCACACACTCACAATCAAGATAAGGAAGTATTACTGTGGCACGAGTAAAGCGCTCAGTTAACGCCAAGAAGAAGCGCCGCGCGATCCTGAAGTCCGCTAAGGGCTACCGCGGCCAGCGTTCCCGCCTGTACCGTAAGGCCAAGGAGCAGTGGCTGCACTCCATGACTTACGCTTACCGCGATCGTCGCGCCCGTAAGTCCGAGTTCCGCAAGCTGTGGATCCAGCGCATCAACGCTGCTGCTCGTATGAATGACATCACCTACAACCGTCTCATCCACGGCCTGCGCCTGGCTGAGATCGAGGTCGACCGCAAGATCCTCGCTGAGCTTGCCGTCAATGACTTCGAGGCTTTCTCCGCACTGTGCGAGGCCGCAAAGGCTGCTCTGCCGGAGGATGTCAACGCTCCGAAGGCTGCCTAAGCACCTGACGTAGAAGCGTCATCCAGAGCCCACCTGCTCCCATACACTGGGAGCAGGTGGGCTTTGTGCGTCCCTGGGGTTGGGGGCTTCCGCTCTCCAATGCGATAGTTGTTATTTATTTATTCGTCTTCTATATACAGACCAGTAGCCCGGTTGTCACGCGTGAATATTAATCTTCCAGCTGTTCATTACTCGTCACGTTTCGCAAGGATAACTTCACAGATGACACTCTCGCGTTTCGCCACCTCTGCCGTGGCAGTTGTAACTTCTGCCTCCGTTGTTGCCCTGGGTATGAGCCCAGCGGTTGCCGCTGAGGATACTCACGCTGGCCCCAAGAACATCATCTACATGATTGGTGATGGCATGGGCTATGGCCACCTAGCTTTGACCAATCTCTATGAGACAGGTCAGTCGAAGTAACTCGTCGACGGTGACTTCGGCGATGAGGAACTTAAAGAGAAGGACGGCGAGCCGGTTCAGTCCTATGAGGAGTTCAACCGACTGTCCATGGCAACGTTCCCTATGGGTGGTTCCTACGATCCGGAACAGGCGTGGAAGACCCATGAGTATGTCACGGAGGGCAAGATCACGGACTCTGCTGCCGCGGGTACAGCTATGGCGACTGGCGTTAAGACCAACAACGGAATCCTCGGCATGTCGCACTACGGCATGAAGGAAGAAAACATGTCGGAGCGTGCGAAGAAGCAGGGAAAGTCTGCCGGCGTAGTCTCTTCGGTGGCCTACTCCGAGGCAACTCCCGCTGCGTGGGCCGCACACAACATGGACCGCGATAAGCTGCAGGACATTACCAAGGAGATGCTCGGCAGCGACCTCGACCTTGTGATGGCCGCTGGCCACCCCTTCTACAACAACGACCATGAGAAGCTCGATACTCCGGACTACAGCTTCATCTACGAGGATGATTACGCCAAGCTATCTGAGGGCCAGACTGATTGGACCTACTTTGAGTCCAACGATGACTTTCAGAAGATGGCCGGCGGTGACGTCGGGCCGGGCACGAAGTACTGGGGCATCGCCCAGGTAGGCTCCACCCTCCAGAATTCCCGCACCGGTGAGGCCGAGGCCCCGTACTCGGACAAACTCAACGATGTTGTGGATCTGCCCACTATGACTACCGGTGCACTGAATGCGCTGGGCCAGGATGACGATGGATTCTCCGTCATGATTGAAGGCGGTGCCATCGACTGGGCTGGACACGGCAATAACCCGGTACGCGATATTGAGGAAACCCAGGACTTCAACAAGGCCGTCGATGCGGCGATTGAGTGGGTTGAAAAGAACTCCTCCTGGGAGGACACCCTCCTCATCGTCACCGCTGACCACGAGACTGGATACTTGTCTGGTGCCAACGAGGTTCCGACGGACAAGAACCCCGAAGCGGACAACAAGTTCAACGCTATGGTAGGCGCAAAGGAGGAGGTTGGCCGCCACGGCTGGTACTCCGGCCAGCACACGAACCAGCTTGTTCCATTCTTCTTCAAGGGCGCAGGTTCTGCGGACATTAAGGCTCACGCTGCGGGAACCGATCCGGTGCGTGGTGATTTCATTGACAACACCACGGTGGCCAATCTCGTCTTCGACCAGTGGTGGACTGAAGGTGCCACTGCTTCGGGCGACGAGTCTCCGTCCGAGGAAGCCCCGAAGCCGTCCGAAGATGAGAAACCGTCCGAACCCAGCAAGACCCCGCAACACGATGGGGAAGCTGGCAGCAGCACGAACTTTGGCGCTGGCGTTGCCGCCGGTATGGGCATCCTCGCAGCTGTAGTGGCAGCGCTTGCGGCACTTGCTCAGCAGACCGGACTTGTCAGCATCAACCCGCAGGCACTTGTTCACCTGGCTCAAAAGGTTGGCCTGCGCTAGGAATTCTTGGCGGACTTCGGTGCCGTGCTTGTCGACGTTTCCCCGTTATCACCATCATCAACCCTCGCATCGTCCTGGGGTGAGGGTTGATGTTTAGACGGGGGAGTAGCACTCGCGGCGGGACTTTTCAATGCCCCGATTGGTGGGTACGGTCAAGGCCATGGAATTAGATTTTTCGGCTGCCTTTACGGAGCGCACCCCTCGCGTGGTCAATGCCGCCAAACTGCACCGAACGGCCAACCGCAAGAAGGCAGAGCGCTTCATTATTGAGGGCGAAAACGCCGTCGATGCGGCAGTATCCACGGGTGCGGCGACGGACGTTTTTGTGACCGAAAAAGCTGCGGAGCGTTTTGCCCATATTGTGACGGCATGCGGATATATGGACGTCTACGTGCATCCCATCACAGATAAGGCAGCGAAGCATCTCTCGGATACGGCAACGAGCACAGGTTTGTTCGCTGTGTGCCGTCCTGTTCTGTGGACAGCGGGCAAGATTATGGCGGGTAAGCCGAAGCTGGTGTCTGTTCCAGTGCTCACGTCCGAGCCAGGCAATGCAGGAACGCTGATTAGGACCTCCGATGCTATGGGCGCTGATGGCGTTATTTTTGCAGGGGAGACTGTGGATCCGTTGGGCTGCAAGGTGGCGCGAGCTTCGGCTGGCTCGCTGTTCCACATCCCCGTCGTCCGAGACCCCAATATCAAGGACGTTCTAGGAAAGCTGCGCTCATCCGGGATGCAGGTGTTGGCCACGGCAGCGGATGGGGAAGTAGACCTCGCGGACGCAGACCTTTCCCAGCCCACGGCATGGTTGTTTGGTAACGAAGCCCATGGGCTCGGCGATCTGCAAGATGAGGCGGACATGCGGGTACGCATTCCGATTCTTGGCCGCGCAGAGTCGTTGAACCTGGCCACGGCGGCCAGCATTTGCCTGTACGAGTCAGCCAAGCAACAGGCCAACTAGCATTCTGACTGCCCTAGGGCTGGTGGGCACAGGTGTCTGGTAGCACGGTAAGATAGCTCGCGTTAGTTTTTCTGCGAGAAGAAGGTAATTAAGGCACGTGTCCGATACACCTCAGATCGAATTGACCGAAGAAGCCCTCGAGGCCGCCGCGCAGAAGGCCATCGCTGCCTTCGAGGCCGCGAGTGATCTCGACGAGCTCAGCGCGGCACGCCGCGATCACCTTGGTGACGGTGGCTATATCCCGCAGGCCCGCCAGTCCCTTGGCCAACTGCCGAAAGACCAGCGCAAAGACGCTGGCCGGGCAGTGAACATGGCGCGTGGCAAGGTGGAGAAGACCTTCGCGCAGATTCGTGAGGTCTTGGAGCAGGAAGCGCGCGCTGCGCAGCTCAAGGCTGAGAAGGTGGACGTCACCATCCCGACTACCCGTGCGCAGACCGGTGCACTGCACCCGATTACTGCCTTGTCGGAGCGTATCGCCGATATCTTCGTGGGTATGGGCTGGGAAATCGCTGATGGTCCAGAGGTGGAGGCTGAGTACTTCAACTTTGATGCCCTGAACTTCAAGCCGGATCACCCCGCCCGCACACTGCAGGACACCTTCCACGTAGGAAAGGAAGGGTCTAAGCAGGTGCTGCGTACCCACACCTCTCCGGTACAGGTCCGCACCATGCTGGAGCGCGACGTACCGCTGTACATCGCGTGCCCCGGCCGTGTTTTCCGCACTGATGAGTTGGATGCGACTCACACTCCCGTGTTCCACCAAGTGGAGGGCCTTGCCGTGGATAAAGGCCTGACGATGGCCCACCTGCGCGGTACGCTCGAGCACTTGGCCAAGGTACTTTTCGGACCAGAGACCACCACGCGCATGCGTGTCAATTATTTCCCGTTTACTGAGCCTTCCGCTGAGGTTGACGTCTGGTTCCCCAACAAGAAGGGTGGCGCCGGGTGGATCGAGTGGGGCGGCTGCGGCATGGTCAACCCCAACGTTTTGCGCGCAGTCGGCATCGATCCCGAGGAATACACCGGCTTCGCCTTCGGCATGGGTCTGGAGCGTACGTTGCAGTTCCGCAATGGCTTGACCGATATGCGTGACATGGTCGAAGGCGATGTCCGCTTCACCCTGCCCTTCGGCGTGCAGGCATAAGAACCCAGAAAGGATAGAGAAGAACAATGCTTATTTCCCAAGACTGGGTTACCCGCATCCTGGGCACTGCAAACTCCGGCTGGAGCGTGTCCTCTGAGGACCTCGATTCCGGATTCGTCCGCGTGGGCTTCGAAACGGAGGGCTACGAGGCGCTTCCGGAGACTACGGGCCCGCTCGTGATTGGCCAGGTCGTTGAGATCGAGGAACTCACGCAGTTTAAGAAGCCGATTCGCTATTGCCAGGTCAACGTGGGGCAGGCCAATGGTACGGGAGAGCTGCAGGGCATTATTTGCGGTGCCCGTAACTTCCGCCTTAACGACTACGTGGTGGTCTCCCTTCCGGGGGCTGAGCTGCCTGGCGGTTTCAAAATCGCCGCGCGTGAGACCTATGACCACATCTCCAACGGCATGATGTGTTCCGCCGCCGAGCTCGGATTCGGCCCGAAGGCTGACGGCATTATCGTGCTGGGTGATGAGGTAGCGGACAAGATTGGAGAGGACGCCCGTCCCATCATTGGGCTGTCAGACACCGTCTTTGACGTCAACATCACCCCGGATCGCGGATACGCACTGTCTGCACGTGGACTGACGCGAGAGGTCGCTTCGGCCTTCGACCTGACGTTCCCGGATGTGTCCCAAGACCCGGGCGTGGCTGGCATCGATACCTCTGCCGTGCCGGAGGCACAGGGCGAGCTCATCGCTGTTGACTTGCGCGAGGAGACCAAGGCTCAGCGATTCGGTGTGCGCAAGGTCAGCGGCATCGACCCGGCTGCCCGCACTCCGTTCTGGATGGAACGTGAGCTTATGCTTTCTGGCCAGCGTAGCGTCAATGTTGCTACTGACGTCACCAATTACGTCATGCTTCTTCTTGGAGCACCAATGCACGCGTTCGATGCGAATATCGTTAGCGGTGACCTAGTGGTCCGCAACGCTACGGAGGGTGAAAAGTTCGAGACCCTGGACCACGTCAAGCGTGAGCTGTCAGCAGGGGATGTTGTTATTTGCGATGACAACGGCATCCAGTCCCTAGCCGGCGTCATGGGCGGTACGACCTCCGAGATTTCTGATGAGACCACGGATGTTTACTTTGAGGCCGCAATTTGGGATCCTATTACCGTTGCGCGTACCTCTCGTCGCCACAAGCTGTCCTCTGAGGCTTCTCGCCGCTTCGAACGTGGCGTTGACCCGGCGATTGTTGAGGTTGCTCTCGATATGGCATGCGCACTCCTACAGCAGATTGCCGGCGGCACTATCGAGTCTGGCCGGACGCTCGTGGGGGACGTCGCCAAGCGCGATCCCATCACCCTGCGCACCGCTAAGCCCAGCGAGTACGCCGGCGTGGAGTACTCCCGTGAGACCGTTATCCAGCGCCTGCGCGAGGTGGGCTGTGACGTCACCGACAACGGTGATGAGCTGCAGGTTACCCCGGCCACGTGGCGCACGGATATCTCCATGGACGTGGACCTTATTGAGGAGGTCCTGCGCCTGGAGGGGCTGGAGGATATCCCGACCGTGCTGCCGACCCCGGCCGGCGGACGCGGCCTGACTCCGGCGCAGAAGCGCCGCCGCGCTATCGGTCATGGCCTGGCCTACGCCGGCTACGCCGAGGTGCTGCCTGCGCCGTTTATTGCCAACGACACCTTCGACGTCTGGGGCTTGGACAAGGACGATCCGCGCCGTCAGACCGTGCCGGTGCAGAACCCACTCGAGGCAGACAAGGCGGTGCTGTCTACCACGCTGCTGCCCAACATGCTTGAGGCCATCGCCCGCAACGTCGCCCGCGGCCGCAGCGACCTGGCTCTCTTTGGCCTCCAACAGGTGGCCTTCAAACGCGCTGAAGCCTCCCCGATGCCGTCTGTGGAGTCCCGCCCGTCTGATGAGGTCGTCGCCGATCTCCTCGGTACCCTTCCAGAGCAGCCGCTGCACGTAGCAACCGTCGCCACCGGCGCAATCGAGCACGAGGGTCCGTGGGGTGCCGGACGCGCCTACACCTACGCCGATGCCATCGAGTCCGCGCGTCAGGTGGCGCGCGCCGCTGGCGTCGACGTCGAGGTCGAGTCCGCCGAGCAGCTGCCGTGGCACCCGGGGCGCTGTGCTGCCATTGTCCTCACGGACGAGGCGAAGACCGTCGTGGGCTACGCGGGTGAGCTGCACCCGCAGGTGCTCGAGGCCCTGGATCTTCCGGCCCGCACCTGCGCTATGGAGCTGGATGTGACGGCACTGCCGCTGGAGGAGAAGTTCCCGGCACCGATGCTGTCCGCTTTCCCGGCCCTGCACCAGGACATCGCCCTGGTTGTCGATGAGACCACCCCGGCCGAGCAGGTCCGCAAGGTCGTCGAAGAAGGCGCCGGCGAGCTGCTGGAGTCCGTGGAACTCTTCGACGTCTTCCGTGGTGAGCAACTGGGTGAAGGCAAGAAGTCCCTGGCCTTCCAGCTTCTCTTCCGCGCTAGCGACCGCACGCTGACCGATGACGAAGTCAACGAGCACCGCCTGGCCGCCGCCGAGTTGGCTAAGCAGCGCCTCAACGCGGAGATGCGCGCCTAAAGAAATCGGCAGAGCCCGCTCCCGCTTTTAGGGGGCGTTCCGCCTCAGCCGCCCGCAGCTTACGTGTCTAGTACGTACCTGCGGGCGGCTTTCGCCGTTGTGGGGGGGATGGCGGGTCGGTGGTCTATCCGGGGAAAGATCCCCTAGCGGTGGCGCATATGTGTCCTGCGCCATATTCTTTCCGGTAGAGCGTTACTCACCACGAAAGGAATTCGACATTATGCGTTCTGTGTCCCGCCTCGCCGCAGCCGCCCTCGTCGGCGGCGCGCTAGTGTCCGCGCCGCTAGCGTCGGCCGATATTGCTCAAGGTTTTGCCAATTCTGATGGATCCGTGAAGTGCGACTTCACCACTATGGACGGTACCTACATCAGCTGCCTCTCCGAGGGTGCGCGCGTCACCCGTCCGGAGTGCAACCCTCCGGGGCAGAAGGCGCCGCAGTACAGCTATTACGCCGGCCGCACGTACGCGGGCTGCTACAACCAGGGGCTCATGTCCACGTCATTCGACCACATCCAGCCGGGCCAGGTGCGCCAGTACAACGAGCTCACCGTTATCGCTGACGCGAAGGGTGGCCTGCATTTCGTCTCCCCGCAGGGCTACAAGGGATATGCCGGCAAGACTGCAGTGTCCGGGCCCGAGGGCCTGGGTCAGGTGTCCTCCCGCGCACTGTAAGGGGAAGCGGGATTAAGAATTGAATACTGAATAACATACAGCCCACTGCATTATTTGCTAGTGTGGCTGTATGACTATTTCAGTAGCACTTGCCGGAGCCACGGGATATGCGGGCGGCGAAATACTCCGCCTCCTGCTATCCCACCCAGCATTTCTGTCCGGTGAGCTGCGCCTCGGCGCGCTGACTGGGCACTCCACGGCAGGCCAAGAAGTCTCCCGGCTCATGCCGCACCTGCCGCAGCTGGCAGGCAGGGTCATCGAGGACACCACTGCCGATGTGCTATCCGGGCACGATGTGGTCTTCTTGGCGTTGCCGCACGGCCACTCCGCCGACATCGGGCGCCAGCTGGGAGAAGGCGTTACGGTCATCGACTGTGCGGCGGACTTCCGCCTGCGAAACCGGGCGGACTGGGATGCGTATTACGGGGGCGAGTACGCCGGGAGTTGGCCCTACGGCATCCCGGAGATTCCCGGTAACCGCGAGCAGCTGCGGGGGAGTAACCGGGTGGCCGTGCCGGGATGTTTCCCCACGGCGATTACCTTGGCCGCGCTTCCCGCCATGGCCCGGGGGCTCGTGGAACCGGACCTGTCTGTCATCGCCATCACCGGTGTATCCGGTGCGGGAAAGAAGGCCTCTGTGGCCCAACTGGGTGCGGAAACCATGGGCAACCTCAAGGCCTACAAACCCGGCGGGACTCACCGCCACACCCCGGAAGTGGTCCAAAACCTCCAGCCATTCACTGAGCATGAGGTGAGTATCAGCTTCACTCCCGTCCTAGCGCCGCTGCCGCGCGGCATCCTCGCCACGGTGACCGCCCCGCTGACGCACGGAACGGATCAGCGCCGCGTGACGGAGGTCTTCAATGAATTTTATGCAGACGAGCCCTTCTGTCACGTGCTGCCGGAGGGCCAGCAGCCGGAAACCCAGAACGTCGTGGGCACCAACATGGCGCACCTACAGGCGCACGTGGACAACAACGCTGGGCGCCTGATCATTACCGCTGCAATCGACAACCTGTGCAAGGGCACCGCCGGTGCCGCCATCCAGTGCCTCAACCTGACTCAGAAGTGGGAGGAAACCCTCGGCCTTCCCATGGCCGCCGTAGCGCCCTAATCCGCGCCACTGTGGTAGGTCCGCTTAACCCACTCATCCCATCATCATCTCAAGGAGAAACCCCCATGATTACCACCCCTGCCGGCTTTCTTGCCGGCGCCACGACCGCCGGAATCAAGTCCTCCGGCAAGCCTGATATGGCCCTCGTGGTCAACCAAGGCCCGCGTTTCGACGCCGCGGCGGTGTTTACCCGCAATCGCGTGGTCGCCTCCCCGGTGAAGCTCTCGCGCCAGGCCGTGGCCAACGGGAAGCTTAAGGCGGTGGTGTATAACTCCGGCAACGCCAACGCGTGCACCGGCGCGCAGGGCGACAAGGACGCCGCCGCGATGGTTGCCGCAGTGTCCGAGCAGGCTGGTGTCACTGCAGCGGACATCGCCGTATGCTCGACGGGACTCATCGGGGAGCCCCTTCCCATGGAGAAGGTGCTCGCGGGCATTGAGACGGTGGCTCACGATCTTGGTGCAGATTCCGCCTATGCGCACGCCGCGGCCGAGGCCATCTTGACCACAGACACCGTGAGCAAAGAAGCTGGCTATGACGGTCCGGGGTGGACCGTGGGTGCGATGGGCAAGGGCGTGGGAATGATGGCGCCCTCGCTGGCCACCATGCTGGTGTGCCTCACCACGGATGCTGTCGCTAGCGCACAGGCCCTTCAGTCCGCCCTGCAGAAGGCCAGCGACCTCACCTTCAACACGCTGGATGTCGATGGCTCGACCTCCACCAATGACACCGTGGTCCTGCTTGCCTCTGGGGCCTCAGGGGTGGAGCCGAGCCAGGAGGAGCTCGACGCCGCCGTCCTTGCGGTGTGCTCCGACCTCGCGGACCAGCTGCAGGCCGACGCCGAGGGTGTCACCAAGCGCGTCAAGATCACCGTCGAGGGCACCGGCAGCGATGCCCAGGCACTCAATGCTGCCCGCACACTGGGGCGCGACAACCTGTTCAAATGTGCCATGTTCGGCTCCGACCCAAACTGGGGCCGCGTGCTGGCCGCCGTCGGTATGGCCGAGGCCGACATGGACCCCGACAACATTTCCGTCTACTTCAATGATCAGCCCGTGTGCGTTGCTTCCACAGGCACGCCCGGCGCGCGCGAGGTGGACCTGTCCGGTGCGGATATCGACGTCCGCGTGGACCTGGGAACTGGTGGAGCCGGCACGGCTTTCGTGCGCACCACCGACCTGTCCCACGACTACGTGGAGATCAACTCCGCGTATAGCTCCTAGGGAGGACATGCTCATGATTCAAGGCCTCAACAATGCTGATCGGGCGACGGTGCTCGCAGAAGCGCTCCCGTGGCTGCAGCACTACCGCGACAAGATTGTCGTGGTCAAGTATGGCGGGAATGCCATGGTGGATGAGTCCCTCAAGGCTGCATTTGCCGCGGATATGGTGTTTCTGCGCACGGTGGGGGCCAAGCCTGTCGTGGTGCACGGCGGGGGACCGCAGATCAACGAGATGCTGGGCAAGCTGGGCATCGAGGGCGAGTTCAAGGGTGGGTTCCGTGTCACCACCCCGGAAATCATGGACGTGGTGCGCATGGTGCTCTTCGGGCAGGTCGGCCGCGGCCTGGTCAACCTCATTAATTCCCACGGCCCGTACGCGGTAGGAACCTCTGGCGAAGATGCAGGGTTGTTTTCGGCCCGCAAGCGCCTGGTGCAGGTGGACGGTGAACCGACGGACATCGGGATGGTGGGCGATATCGTCAGCGTCAACCCGGCGGCGGTGATGGACATTATTGAAGCCGGTCGCATTCCGGTGGTATCCACCATCGCGCCCGGTCAGGACGGCGAGGTGTACAACATCAACGCCGATGTCGCCGCGGGAGCGCTGGCCAAGGCACTGGGGGCGGAGCGCCTGGTGATCCTGACCAACGTGGAGGGGCTGTACACCGATTGGCCGCACCGCGATTCGCTGGTGTCCAAAATTGAGGTGGACAAACTCCACGCACTGCTGCCGGAGCTGGATTCCGGAATGATTCCGAAGATGGAGTCCTGCCTTATGGCGGTGGAAGGCGGGGTGAATGCGGCCCATGTGATCGATGGCCGGCTAGCGCACGCGGTCCTCTTGGAGCTATTGACCATGGGCGGAATCGGCACGATGGTCTTGCCGAATGGCTACAAGCGCGAGGACTACCCAGAGGGAACCGTATTCAGGAAGGACGATACGCAATGAGCAATGAAGACGTACACACTGCCCACACATGCCACACTGCCCACGCTCCGTTGAACCAGCGCTGGTCGCAGGTGCTGAGCAACACCTATGGGACCCCGCCGGTGGCCATCGTTTCGGGCAGCGGCTCGACTGTTTCCGACGAAGAGGGGAACGAGTACATCGACATGCTGGCGGGCATCGCGGTGAATTCCCTGGGCTATGCGCACCCGGCCATCGTGGAGGCGGTGAGCCGCCAGGTGGCCGCCGTGGGCCACGTGTCTAATCTCTTTGCCAGCCAGCCGGTGGTGGAGGTCGCCGCCAAGCTCATTGAAAAGGTGGGGGATGGACAGGCCCGCGTTTTCTTCTCTAATTCTGGCGCGGAGGCGAATGAGGCCGCGTTCAAGCTCGCGCGCTTGACTGGCCGGCGTCGTATTTTGGCTGCGCAGCATGGTTTCCACGGTCGCACGATGGGTTCGCTAGCCATGACGGGGCAGCCGGGCAAGCGGAAGGCCTTTGAGCCTTTCCCAGGCGGGGTGGAGTTCTACGCGTACGGCGATATCGACTACCTGACCACCCTGGTGGAGCAGGATCCGCAGGACACGGCCGCCATCATTCTGGAGCCCATCCAGGGAGAGACCGGCGTCATTCCCGCCCCGGATGGATTCCTCAAAGCTGTTCGGGCGTTGTGCGATAAGCATGGGATTCTCATGATCGTCGATGAGGTGCAGACGGGTGTGGGACGCACGGGCGATTTCTTTGCCTTCCAGCACGAGGGCGTGCTGCCGGACGTCATCACCATGGCGAAGGGCTTGGGTGCGGGTCTGCCCATTGGCGCCACCATTTCGCGGGGTGCGGCCGCAGATCTCTTCACCCCGGGTACGCACGGCACCACCTTTGGTGGCAACCCTGTGGCGTGTGCGGCGGCCGCGGCGGTGCTGGAGCTTGTCGACGACTCCTTTGTCGCCGACGTCGCCCGAAAAGGGGAGAAGTTGCGCCGTGAGCTGAGCAAATCTCCCTATGTCGCCACAGTGCGTGGGCGAGGGCTTATGCTAGGAGTTGTATTAAATACGTCGGTGGCCAAGGACGTTGTGGCGGCGGGCTTTAAGCACGGCCTCATCCTCAATGCGCCGAGCAGCGAGGTTGTGAGGTTGACCCCGCCACTGGTCATCACCGACGCCGAACTCGATCAGGCCATAGAGCGCCTGCATAAGGTACTGGAGGAAGTTGGATGAGCGTGCGCCATTTCTTGGCCGATGACGATCTCACACCGCAGGAACAGTCCGAGGTTCTGGACCTGGCTTTGCAGCTGAAGAAGGAGCCCTTCTCTGAGCGTCCCTTGGAGGGACCGAAGTCCGTAGCGGTGCTCTTTGACAAGACGTCGACGCGCACGCGCTTTTCCTTCGAGGCCGGCATCGCCGCGCTGGGTGGCCACGCCATCGTGACCGAAACCAAGTCCACGCAGATGGGCAAGGGCGAAACCTACCAGGACACCGGCGCGGTCTTGTCGCGGTTCGTGGAGGCCATCGTGTGGCGCACCTATGCTCACCAGAACCTGCTGGATATGGCCCAGACCGCCACGGTCCCCATTGTCAACGCACTCTCGGACGACCTGCACCCCTGCCAAATCCTGGCAGACCTGGTGACCTGCCGTGAAAACTTCGGAGACCTCACCGGGCGCAAGGCCGTCTACCTGGGCGATGGCAACAACAATATGGCCAACTCCTACATGCTCGGCTTTGCCACCGCCGGCATGGAGATGGCCATTGTGGCGCCCGAGGGCTTCCAGCCACAGCAGGAATTTGTGGAGCGTGCCCGCAGGCGGGGGACGGTCACTGTGAGTGATTCTCTCGATGCCGTGGAGGACGCAGACGTGGTCATCACTGACACGTGGGTCTCGATGGGCCAGGAATCGGACGGCAAAGACCGCCGCACCCCGTTCCTTCCGTACCAAGTCAACGCGGACGTCATGGCGCGCGCGAAGGACGATGCCATCTTCCTGCACTGCCTGCCCGCCTACCGCGGCAACGAGGTCACCGCCGAGGTTATTGATGGCCCCCAGTCCCGAGTCTTCGATGAAGCGGAGAACCGCCTGCATGCGCAGAAGGCGCTGCTGATGTGGCTGCTCGCTGCACAGGAGGAGAAGTAGACCCTATGACCACGACGCCGACGACCCGCAACGCCCGCCAGGCCAAGATCCTGGAGATCCTGGACCGCACCCGTGTGACCAGCCAGGTGCAGCTTTCGGAGCTGCTGCTGGATGAGGGCATCGACATCACCCAGGCCACCCTCTCCCGCGACCTTGATGAGCTGGGCGCCAAGAAGGTCAAGCGCGACGGCGGTCGCAGCTTCTACGTGGTGGGTGGTGAGCTGGAGCAGTTTGAGGACCAGCTCAACGGTCCGCGCGAGAAGCTGCGCCGCATGTTGGATGAGCTGGTGGTCTCCCATGACTATTCGGGAAACATCGCCATGCTGCGCACCCCGGCGGGCGCGGCACAGTACCTGGCCTCCTTCATTGACCGCGTCGGTTTGTCAGAGGTCGTGGGCTGTATCGCTGGTGACGACACCATTTTCATCCTCGCCCGCGAGGAAATTGGTGGCCGCGAGCTGGCAGAGAAACTCACCAGCCGCAGCATTTAACATTTATACGGCATTCTGTATAATATAAATCCAGAGAGACACTAGAACTCTATTTTTCGACTCTAAGGAGTAAATCACCATGACTGCACGTGTTGTGCTTGCCTACTCTGGCGGACTGGATACTTCCGTCGCCATTCCTTACCTGGCCAAGATGACGGGCGGCGAGGTTATCGCCGTCTCCCTTGACCTTGGTCAGGGCGGTGAGGACATGGAGTCCGTGCGTCAGCGTGCGCTTGACTGCGGTGCTGTTGAGTCCATCGTCGTTGATGCCAAGGACGAGTTCGCCGAGGAGTACTGCCTGCCCACCATCAAGGCCAACGGCATGTACATGAAGCAGTACCCCCTGGTTTCTGCCATTTCCCGCCCGCTCATTGTCAAGCACCTCGTTGAGGCTGCCCAGGAGCACGGCGGTACCCACGTGTCCCACGGTTGCACCGGCAAAGGTAATGACCAGGTTCGCTTCGAGGTATCCTTCCGCGCCCTCGACCCAGCCCTTGAGATCATCGCACCGGCACGTGACTACGCGTGGACTCGTGACAAGGCCATCGCCTTCGCCGAGGAAATTAACCTACCGATTGAGCAGTCCGCAGCATCGCCGTTCTCCATCGACCAGAACGTGTGGGGCCGCGCCGTTGAGACTGGCTTCCTCGAGGATCTGTGGAACCCGCCGACAAAGGATCTCTACGCCTACACCGAGCAGCCGGACCTGGGCAATGCCCCGGATGAGGTCACCATCACCTTCGATAAAGGTGTGCCGACCGCCATCGATGGCAAGCCGGTGACGGTGCTGCAGGCCATTGAGGAGCTCAACCGCCGTGCCGGCGCCCAGGGCATTGGCCGCCTTGACATGGTGGAGGACCGCCTCGTTGGCATTAAGTCTCGTGAGGTCTACGAGGCGCCAGGTGCCATGGTCCTCATCAAGGCGCATGAGGCGCTTGAGGATGTCACCGTCGAGCGCGAGCTGGCTCGCTACAAGCGCCTGACCGATGCTCGCTGGTCCGAGGAGGTCTACGACGGCCTTTGGTTCTCCCCGCTGAAGCGCTCTCTGGATGCCTTTACCGAGTCCACTCAGGAGAACGTCACCGGCGATATCCGCATGGTCCTCCACGCTGGCACCGCGACTGTCAATGGCCGCCGTTCCGGCCAGTCTCTGTACTCCTTCGACCTGGCTACCTACGACACCGGCGATACCTTCGACCAGACCGCTGCCAAGGGCTTTGTCCAGCTGCACGGCCTGTCCACCCAGATCTCCAATCAGCGTGACCGCGACGGCGGTTTCCCCACCGGCAAGTAAAGGAAACAATGCACAAGACCAACGAGGGTGCCCTGTGGGGCGGCCGCTTCTCCGGCGGCCCCTCTGAGGCGATGTTCGCCCTGTCCGTTTCTACCCATTTTGACTGGGTCCTTGCACCTTATGATGTGTTGGCCTCCAAGGCGCATGCCAAGGTGCTGCACAAGGCTGGCCTCCTGTCCGATGCTGACCTCGACACCATGCTTTCTGGCCTCACCGAGCTGGGGGAGAAGGTAGCTTCTGGCGAATTCGGGCCATTGCCCACCGACGAAGACGTCCATGGAGCCATGGAGCGTGGTCTTATTGACATCGTCGGCCCAGAGGTAGGTGGCCGCCTGCGCGCTGGCCGTTCACGTAACGACCAGGTGGCAACGTTGTTCCGTATGTGGGTACGCGATGCCGTTCGCGACATCGCTCTCCAAGTCACCGACCTGGTCAAGGCGTTGTCTGAACAGGCGGCGGCCCACCCGGATGCCATCATGCCGGGCAAGACACACTCCCAGGCAGCCCAGCCAGTGCTTCTCGCGCACTCGTTGTTGGCTCATGCACAGCCGCAGCTGCGCAACCTAGAACGTTTGCAGGATTTGGACAAGCGTCTGGCGGTCTCGCCGTATGGTTCGGGCGCACTTGCTGGTTCATCGTTGCACCTGGATCCGGAGGCCATTGCAGAGGAGCTCGGTTTTGATTCTTCTGCGGAGAATTCCCTCGACGGAACTTCTTCCCGTGACTTCGCTGCTGAGACGGCCTTCGTTCTGACTCAGATCTGCGTTGACATGTCGCGCTTGGCGGAGGAAATCGTCTATTGGTGCACTCCGGAATACGGCTACGTGACCTTGGATGATGCGTGGTCAACCGGCTCCTCAATTATGCCGCAGAAGAAGAACCCGGATGTCCCGGAGCTCACACGTGGCAAGACGGGCCGCCTCATCGGTAACCTCACCGGTCTACTGTCCACCCTGAAGGCCCAACCTTTGGCGTACAACCGTGACCTGCAGGAAGACAAGGAGCCCATCGTGGACTCCGTGGCACAGCTCAACCTCCTGCTGCCGGCTATGACTGGTCTAGTAGAGACATTGACCTTCCACGAGGACCGCATGCGCGAGCTTGCTCCGCGCGGCTTCACCCTGGCTACCGATTTGGCTGAGTGGATGGTCCGTCAGGGAGTACCGTTCCGTGAAGCGCACGAGGCTTCCGGCGCTTGTGTTCAGCTTGCAGAGTCCCGCGGGGTGGACCTCGTGGATCTCTCGGACGAGGATCTGAGGGGCGTCGATAAGCGCCTGCTTCCAGAGGTCCGTGAGGTACTCACCATTGATGGTGCTGTCGCCTCCCGTGCGACCAAAGGCGGCACTGCCGGCGTACGCGTCGCCGAGCAGCGCCAGCGCGTGGACGAACTCACGGCGAGCTTCCGTGACTGGGCCAGTACCCCTGTGATTCCGGCCACGTAGCTCATAGAGAGCTCCCACGGCAGCATGCTGTGGCCCCTGTATTGCCACCTCGGCGGTGGCACAAGGGGTTGCATCGGCCGTGAACTATGAAGGTGGCCAGTCGCTGTCCACTGTGAGAAAGGTGCAGCCGCAACCAGGAAAGTGGTTGACGGCGAAGGCAAGCGAGGAAAGACGAGCAGTGAGCTCGCGCTCCATCTCAGTGATTTCTCACCGCAGGAGATTCTCCGAATGCTTGAGCTCCTGACAATTTGGGGGACTTTTGTGGGGGTGAGTGCGTGTGAAGTTCAGCGATGTGGGCAAGCACTCTTTATGATTTAGGTCATGAGCAGCCCATCGTCGAAAGGACGCAGCAAGTCTTTCGTGGCCGCCTTGGTTTTTCTTGTGATTGCGGTGGTGTCAATCGTCATCGGGCGTGGGGGAATTTCCATGCCAGACTTTGATTCCTCTGAGGATGTCCACCACATCACAGGTGCCATTAGCCCTGAGCACGAAGAGTACTTCAAGGATCCCGCAACGATAAAAGCCTTGAAAGAACGACACATTGAGCTTGAGGTCGATGTGTTTTCAGCACCAGACATGATTGCGCTCATCGAGAACTCCCCCAAAAAGTATGACTTTTTTATGGCCGAGCTGGACGGTGCCGCACACACTCTTGAGACATGGGACGCTAACACTGTTCGTACGCAGTCGGACGGCAGCTCCAAGCGTGTCTTTTCCACACCACTTATTGCGCTCGTGCACAGTGACCTTGTCGACGACATGAAGTCCCATAACGTGGTGACTGAGGAAAATGGCTACGAAACGCTCAACCTTCACACGTTGGTCGATCTTTCGCTAGAGGATAAACGTTGGCGGGACATTAGTCCGGCCTTTGGTTCCCCTCGTGCTGTAGATGTGGCGGTACCACGGGTGACGGAGTCAAATGCCGCCCTGCGATACGCCGCTGAGATTAATTCCGTAGCCATGGGGCCTGCCGCCGAAGAAGTTGGCCGCGATGACATGGCGAGAGTACGCGAACGCGCAGGTGAGATCACCCGCCTTCTCGTAGCGGACCAAGGTTACGGTGAGACCACATCACAGGGAATGCTTGATGCCTTTTTACGGATGGGCAAGGGGGAAATGCCCATGGTGCTGACGACTGAGGCGCAGTACCTCCGTCTTGTCAGTGACGGTAAGGATATGTCGGCCTACACCTCGCTGCTCTTGAGTCCATCGGCATCACTCAACAGCACAGTGGTCCCCCGCACAGAGGAAGGAGACATGATGGCTACGGCATTGGGTCAGGAGCCCTTCCAAGAAGCGGCGGCGAAACGTGGCCTCCGGACTGTGAAGCCCGAGTATTTCGCAAACTTTGCGTGGCAACACGACTACGACATCCTCAAGCATGATGACGAGGTAAATCCGCCCATGTGGGATCAATACGACATGCTGTTGAAGGAACTGAGCTAGGACCGGCCAGTGAGAACATCAGGAAGGAAAATGAGAATGTTTCGCTCTGTGAAAGTGCTGCTTGCCATGATGAGCGCCATGGTGTTGTCAGCATGCTCCTTGGAGGGTCTGCTGGATGACACGGATACTCCTGACTCCGGTACGTCCTTCAGTGGCGGCCTCAACATCGTGGCAGCAACGGAGCTGAAGCCTTTGGCGCCGGTGCTTGATGACGCCTCCCGGGCCCTCGGCTTTGATATCACGATGACTACCGAGGACGGCACCCTAGCGAATTCTCACACCCTCAAGCAGGGCGGATTCGACGGCACCTACGATGCCACGTGGTTTGCTACCAACCGCTTTGCACGCATTATTGGTGCCGACGGAAAGCTGGGCAAAGAATATAGTGTGGCACGCTCCCCAGTGGTGCTCGGAGTGCAGTCCTCCGTCGCGACCGAGAAGGGCTGGACCACGAAGCAGCCGACGTGGCAGGAGATAGCAGACTCCGGGATTACGTTTGGTATGACTGATCCAACGACGTCGAATTCGGGTTTCTCCGCCCTGTCTGCGGCGACGACGGCGTTTGCTGACACTGGCCGAGCGCTTTCTGAGGCAGACATCCGTCAGGCCACAGGCAAGGTTCAGAAGCTCTTTGCCCACCAAACCTTGACGTCGGGTTCCTCGGGCTGGCTGGCAGATCGGTTCCGAGAGCACCCAGAGCAGGCTGATGCGATTTTCAATTATGAGTCGGTGCTGTACCAACTTAAGGACGAAGGAGCCGACCTCGAGGTGGTCATCCCTTCCGATGGTGTCATTTCTGCGGATTACCCGCTGTCAGCGCTGTCTAGCTCGCAAGACACTGAGGTCGAAGGCAAAGTTCAGGCTCTAGCTGAATGGTTGGGTGAGCACCCAGAGAAACTTAAAGACTACCACCTGCGAGTTGACGACACTGACTTGCCGGGCACTGTCTTTGAGCTGCCGTACCCGGCCAATGAAAAAACGGTCGAGGCCCTAGGGGATGCCTTCGCTCACGAGCTTCGTAACCCGGGCAATACGGCCTTGGTCCTTGACACCTCTGGGTCGATGGAAGGGCAGCGCATCGACCTTCTCAAGAACAGTTTGCTTCCGTTGATTGACGGAACTGCTGATGGCTCCGCCGACGGCGAGGGCCAGGTCGCCTTCCGTAACCGCGAGCAAATTAAACTCATCCCGTACTCCTCCGAGCCCCAACAGCCAACCCGTGCCCGGGTTGACAAGGACAACCCCGCAACGACGAAGGAGCTAGCGGATCGAGTGGAGCGTCTCGTTGCCGACGGCGACACCGCCACCTTCGAAGCAGTCCTCTCCGCCTTCAACGAGGTAGACACCAGCAGCGGAGATATAGGCACTGTGGTTCTCATGACTGATGGTGAAGTGACTCGCGGACGCACGTTCGCGCAGTTCAAGGAAGCATATGAGCAGCTCCCGCCGGAGAAGAAGGAGATTCCCGTCTTCGTCATCTTGTACGGTGAGGCCAACATCCAGGAGATGCAGGAACTGGCAGCACTCACCGGCGGCAAGACCTTTGACGCACTGAACGGTGACCTCGCTGCGGCATTCGAAGAAATCCGTGCCTACCAGTAAAGCAACTCCGCCTACTCCTAGGAGGCAAACCCTATGAACGCTGTGAATTCGCGAAAAGTTGTCGTCGGTTGTGTGGTGACGGCCCTCGTTGTCATCCTGCACGTGCTCACCGGCGGTGGCCTGGGCTTTTTGTGGCCCGTTGTGGCAGTGTGTGCCGGTGCGGCAGCGGGACTGGTGACACCGCCGAAGCAGGAGAAGGTTCTCGAAGCACCGAAGGCCGGCCCGGGCCAGCTAGTCAGTACGTTGGAGGGAATCCGTTATAACTTGCGTCGCCGCAAGGTCCCTGGTCCCGTCCAGCATGCGTGGGATTCCTTTGATGAATCTGCTTTGTGGGTACTGAACAACTGGCATCGTTTGGATGATGCTCCTCACCAGCAGGCTTTGGTACGCGACATGATTCAAGAGCACTCCGACGAGCTGGTGAAGTCTTACCTTGAGGTTACCGACCTGAAGAATCCCGTCGCAGTCCAGGAGATGAGCGAGTCGCTGGGAATCCTGGGCCGTGAGAT
Organism: Corynebacterium sp. BF-R-2; assembly: GCF_024586525.1. Taxonomy (NCBI): domain Bacteria; kingdom Bacillati; phylum Actinomycetota; class Actinomycetes; order Mycobacteriales; family Corynebacteriaceae; genus Corynebacterium; species Corynebacterium sp. BF-R-2. The sequence continues at coordinate 191,607 of NZ_JAMFTP010000004.1, forward strand.
GGATGAAATCCGTGAAGCTATTGCGCAGAATTCGGTACGAAACCTGCGTAATCACTCGATGGCACTCAAACTCGAATACGACGGGACCCTTCCCTCTATCGAATCTAAGGAGGTGTAGGGTTAGCGACTATGAGTCTCGATCCGAAGCTGCTTGACATCCTGGTGTGTCCGCAGGATAAAGGTCCGTTGAAATATTTGGCTGAGGAGCAAGTCTTGGTCAACGAACGCCTAGGCGTGGCCTATCCCATTGAGAACGACATCCCTGTCATGTTGGTCGACCACACGATCCCGTGGCCGCCCGAAAAATAGTCCTCACAGCACAGCACGGTATCGACATCTAAAAAGGAGCTTTCATGAACATCATTGATGAGCTGCAGTGGCGCGGTCTCATTAACCAATCCACCGACCTCGACGCACTTCGCGAGGCCTGTGAGGAGCCCATCACTCTGTACTGTGGTTTCGACCCGACTGGAGATTCTCTCCATGCTGGTCACCTCGTTCCGATGATTATGCTTCGTCGTTTCCAGGAAGCAGGACACCACCCAATTGCCTTGGCCGGTGGCGCCACTGGCCAGATTGGTGATCCGCGCGATGTAGGGGAGCGTTCCATGCTCTCCCAGGAGACCATCAACGACAACTTGGTGGCGATCAAGAAGCAGTTGCGTCAGTTCATTAACTTTGACGGCGACAATGCTGCCACCATGGTGAACAATGCTGACTGGATTTCTCAGATGTCTGTCATCGATTTCCTGCGTGATGTAGGCAAGAACTTTTCCCTCAACACCATGCTGGATCGTGATACCGTGAAGCGCCGCTTGGAATCGGATGGCATTTCCTACACCGAGTTTTCCTACATGCTTCTTCAGGCCAATGACTATGTACACCTTCACAATGAGCATGATTGCGTACTCCAAATCGGCGGTGGCGATCAGTGGGGCAACATCGTTTCCGGTGTAGACCTCAACCGCCGCGTCAATGGGGCTAAAGTCCATGGCCTGACTGTTCCGCTCGTCACGGATGCGCAGGGGCAAAAGTTTGGTAAGTCCACCGGTGGCGGCAAGCTGTGGCTGGATCCGGAGAAGACGTCTCCTTACGCCTGGTACCAGTACTTCCTGAATGCCGGGGACTCCGTCGTTATTGACTACCTTCGTTGGTTTACCTTTCTAACTCAGGAAGAAATCGCTGACTACGAGCAGAAGGTAGCTGACGAGCCTTTCCGTCGCGAGGCACAGCGACGCTTGGCTCAGGAAATGACCACACTGGTCCACGGCGAGAAGGCCACGAAGTCTGTAGAGCTTGCCGCCCAAGCTCTGTTCGGAAAGGCAGAGCTTGCAGATTTGGATGAAGGCACTCTGGCAGGAGCGCTTTCTGAAACTGAGGTAGCGGAGATCGCAGCCGACGAGCCGCGCACCATTATCGATCTTTTAGTGGCCTCCGGCCTTGCGGACTCTAAGGGTGCTGCGCGTCGTACCGTTAAGGAGGGCGGCGCGTACGTCAATAACCAGCGCATCGAGTCTGATGATTGGGAGCCGGCGGAAGAGGATCTTCTTCACGGTGTGTGGCTCGTGCTGCGTCGCGGCAAGAAGAACTTTGCCGGTGCGAAGCTGAGCTAGCCGAACCATCTGCTGCTAAGGCAACCGCCATCATGCCCGTCGAGATTCTCGACGGGCATTCGTCGTTTTAGGCCGCTTGCGAAGCTTAGAACTTTTCGAATAGTGAAAAGTAGGAATGACCTGCCGATTTGTCGAAATATGGGGGCGTGCGTATATTTATCGAGGTCGCCGCGACAAGCGGATGACACGGAGATTAACTCCTAGTTGACAAAGATTAAACTTGTTAGCTAGAGTATGAACTCCAGCCGCTCAGAGCAGCAACCATCAGATGTTAGCTGCGAAGAACGTGCGGATGATGTGTGAGAACTCAATAGTGTGCCAATGTACTTTTTTGTGTTGGTTGGTTTTTATTGTTCTGGCTGTGTCGTGTCGTATGTGCGGCATGGTTGGTGTATGCCGGATGGCGCTTTTTCAAGCGGCGTCATTGTAAATAACAGTAAGTTGTTTGGGCGTATTGATTTAAATCTTCTGACTTGACTGGCCCCCTTTTTTGCCCCGTCGGGTTGGGGGTTGGTTGTTGATTTTTTCTTTATGTAATTTTTGGATATGCCAGTCCGTGCTGTGCACGGTTTGGTTTGTCTTTTTGTCTAGGTTTGGGCTTTTCACGGCCTTTTTTTGTGGAGAGTTTGATCCTGGCTCAGGACGAACGCTGGCGGCGTGCTTAACACATGCAAGTCGAACGGAAAGGCCTCTTGCTTGCAAGGGGTGCTCGAGTGGCGAACGGGTGAGTAACACGTGGGTGATCTGCCTTGTACTCTGGGATAAGCTTGGGAAACTGGGTCTAATACCGGATAGGAACTGCCTTTAGTGTGGTGGTTGGAAAGTTTTTTCGGTGCAAGATGAGCTCGCGGCCTATCAGCTTGTTGGTGGGGTAATGGCCTACCAAGGCGTCGACGGGTAGCCGGCCTGAGAGGGTGTACGGCCACATTGGGACTGAGATACGGCCCAGACTCCTACGGGAGGCAGCAGTGGGGAATATTGCACAATGGGCGGAAGCCTGATGCAGCGACGCCGCGTGGGGGATGACGGCCTTCGGGTTGTAAACTCCTTTCGACAGGGACGAAGCTTTTTGTGACGGTACCTGTATAAGAAGCACCGGCTAACTACGTGCCAGCAGCCGCGGTAATACGTAGGGTGCGAGCGTTGTCCGGAATTACTGGGCGTAAAGAGCTCGTAGGTGGTTTGTCGCGTCGT